>NZ_CP022603.1:661666-992500 GCF_002278035.1 Ochrobactrum quorumnocens
CATGAAGAATATGCGTTTTGGACCTTGCTTTCCTGCATGCTTTTGGTTATCAGCGCACCGTTCGGTCTTATAAAGATCGATATCCCTTGGGATTTGGAACTATAGTTCCGGGCCGCTTTAGCTCAGTTGGTAGAGCACATCATTCGTAATGATGGGGTCAGCAGTTCGAGTCTGCTAAGCGGCACCATAAAATCAATGACTTAGCTCACCCCCCTCCCACATGAGATTTTCTACTCACCAAATACTCACATTTGGCTCGCGGCTACGATTGTTTAGATCTTAGTGAAGAAATCTGAGAGCTTTTGACGTGAAGCCACCCATCGCCCACCCACCTGCTTAACTGGAATTATGCCTCCGCTTGCCAAGTGATAAGCCTGACGTTCGCTGCGCCCAATAAATTTTGCGATCTCTTTTATTCCCCATATAAGGTCAAGACAGTCGTCAGCGTCATTCTGCATTTTCGAGTGATCCTTCCTGTAATCTAAGCACAATCACCAATTTAAACCGTCTGAATAAGACGCTTTTCAGACGCTGAAGCGTTTCAGAAACGTTACGCGTAACGTGACGTAACGTGACCGTCACGGCCATGTCACGTTTCATGTCGCAGATAATCGTGAGATAATTTCATTTTGACATGTCAAAAACTTAGCGTTTGCTAGGGGTGAGTCGTTTGGAAACAAGGACTTGCAATAACCACGGCTTTTCCAGAACGCCTAAAATTTCTGCATTGAAGAAAGGTCTCGCCGTACCATGTGGGAGCAAAAACGCTTTGCTCCCACATCATCAACAAGAATAGTTTTCCGCTTCAAAAATGCGGTGTGTCATTTGCCAGCATATCGCCGCGTGTCAGTCCGTCAGTTCCGGCTATCGGGGCGTCGATGGAAACAGTCTTGAAGTAATCGAACTGACGGTTGTATTCGGTGACTGATTTCTTCACCCATGCTGCAAGCTCATTGAACGGCACTTTCCGATCGAGAATTTGCACCATCACGGAATTGATAACGTCCATCTGCGCAGCTGCCATGAGATAGCCAGGCACATGAACACAGATAAGCTTGCGCATTTCGGTGTGGTTAGCGCGCGCGAAATCTTGTGCCTTGATGCGCTGATATTTTCGGCGGTCTTTTTCACGCATCGCGTCTGTACGAACTTGTTTTTTGCCCAGCCGTCTGACCCGATCACGCGCATTTTTTTTATCGCAAATACTGCGATACAAATTTGGGTCTTCGATTTTGATTTTGGCCAACCGAGCTCGACTTGTTTTCCGCCTTTTTGCTTTGTATCGGCTGGACCATTTCTTCGCCTGCTGAGCGACAATCTCTTTACGTGCGGCTCTGTTATCGCGCCGCTTTCTGTTGAAAGCCGCTCGCAGGCGCTGCGCTTCTTCAAGGGCTTCCTCTGGCTCCATCTGCATAAGAGTTTGCAGTTTAGCCTTAGTCATCCATCGCGGAAGAACATCGACCTTCTGCTGCTGCGCCTGCATTTCAGTGGCTCCTCTGAAAGGCCCCCGACTCAAAACAGAGGCAATCGTACCTCAAATAGAACAAAATGGGAACATTCATAAGGCAACGGGGAGCGGACCCTGACGAATGAAATACACTTTTCAAAGAAAATTCGCTTTGATAAATTATTGCTGCGCATCGTGTCAGGAAGCTGGGTCCAAGCGCATGCGCAGCCCCGTGACGTTGGGAGACGTGCCGGGGCTTTTCTTCGGCCTGGACCGCCTAGTCGTGAACTAATGTCTAGTCACTGCGCCTTTCATACCAAAGCATCATATTGACGACTCACCCAGCCTTTGCCAGTAATCGGCACGGGGAAAGGGGCTTGTCATGAAAAAGCTTATTATTACTGCGCTCTTTGTCAGCGCAATCTCGACTGCGTGTGCGAAGCGTCCAGACGCAATTGTTCCGGTCGACATTCCAATTGCCGCTTATACGAACCTCAGCTGCCAAGCATTGGCTAGCGAGTTGTTGAAAGAGCGAACCATACTTGCGAGTTTGTCAAAACAGCAGAATGAGGCCGCTACAGGCGATGCAGTCGGAGTGTTCCTGATCGGCGTTCCCGCGTCTAGCACGTTTGGTGGTGATAAGGAAGGTCAGGTTGCCGTGTCAAAGGGGAAGGTAAACGCCATCGAAAACGCGGCCAAGAGCAAAGGTTGCAGGTAATGGTCAGGCAGGGAATTATAGCGGCGGGACTAGCGATAGCGGTAAGTGGATGCGGTACCCCGGGACCAGACAAGCAAGCCAATTTGAGTGCAAAAACTCAGCACGAAGCAGACCGTTTCATCAAAGAGAAGGGTGCGGCTATCGCTTTTATCGCATCCGCAGGTAAAAATCTTCTTGGCCATCCTGTCGAATGTGGCAGCGTTAGATTGCGACGAATAGACGGTGATCAGCAATTTGAAACAGTTAGCATATCTACCGGATCAGGATTTAGATTATTCAAGGGATACTCGGCCAAGAACCCTAGAAAAGATGGATATAGGATAGATTTTAAACCAATAGTACCGGGAAAATACATCGTTACAGGACTATACTGCGACTCTGGATACGTTCAGCCTCATCGTTTTTCTTCCAAAGAAATGCCTATCGCCGGAGCAAACACGATAATTGTAGGACAAAACGAAATCGTAGATGCCGGCTCTCTACATTTTCAAGCAGATTTTAATGGGCGTGGCTTTTTAGTTTCGTACCCTGCCGACAGCGAATATAAGACGAATGTGCGTAAACATATGCCAAATTTGGCACCCAGGGTCACCTACAAAACCTTTACGCCATCGTTCCTTTGACGCGAATTTATCGAAGCGCAGTTGCGGAGCTAACGAGGGGAATAATATGCGGGGATTTATAGCGGTAGGTATTTTGTTGGCAGTTGCAGGATGTACGAAGAAGGAACCTTGCTGCCAAATAAAAATTACGCCACCGACCGAGAAGTCCAAGGCGTTTGCTTACGAAAATCTAAAAGTCGGCTACTCTAAGCCCGATATAAAACGTTGCTTTGGGGACGGTGTTCTCAACGTAAACGGATCAAGGATCCACATTGTCGAAGACACGCGAAAAGGTGGGAAAGGCCGTTATTGCCACACCGCATTTTCGCTTCCCGTCGATAACAACCCAAATCGCTTCAGAATGTCCCCAATATCAACCAAAAATTGGGATTTCGACGCCTGCCAACTAAAGGCAATGTATTGCTTACGGCCAGCTTCGGCAGAAAAGCTCGCCAAGAGATTTGGCCTTACAATTGATAAATCACCTATTTATCGGGAATAGCAAATATCATGAGCATCAACGTATGAAGTGATCCAACCGCAGTGATGGATCAAACCGCACGTTCCGACAGATGAAGAAGCGGCAGCGCTCTGGGGGAGACCAAGCGAAGTAAATCCTATCAGGAAAAGAGATTATATAGCATGACGTTTAATGGGGGAGCGCATGAGAAATTTGGGTGATCACGAGTTTGGCGGACAGCATACTGAAATTAAATTGGAACTAGTCGAGAAATACTTAAAAACATACACAAGTGCACTTAAGAACACATTTAACCATCTTTGGTACATCGACGCGTTTGCCGGTAGTGGATCGCGAACAGTTCGCACAGAGGCAAGAGGCGGCGATCTTTTAGAAGAACCTATACCTGAAAAAATCGAAAATCGCCGCGGTTCCGCTAGAATTGCTTTAGACGTGTTTCCACATTTCACCAGACTAATTTTTATCGAGCAAAATCCTAATTACTGCTCAGTCTTGAATGAGCTCAAGAATGAAAACCCTCACAGAGATATTCACGTTGTAAACGGAAATGCGAACGAGGTGCTTCAAACTCACATCAACAAGGTGAACTGGTCTGGATGCCGCGCTGTTCTTTTCCTGGATCCGTATGGTATGGAAGTCGAATGGAAGACCTTAGAGGCCATAGCGCGTACCCAGGCTATTGACGTCTGGTTTTTATTTCCGCTCTCCGGGCTTTATAGGCAAGCCGCTCGAAACCTTTCAGATATCGATGATGTGAAACGTCGTGCTCTCACACGCATGTTAGGAACAGATAAATGGGAGGACGAACTCTACAGTAAAGTTCCTCCTGCCACCGACCTACTAGGCTTACTTACTGCAGGTGATGTTAGGCAAAGAAATGCCGACGTGGCGGGTTTAGAACAGTATGTTAAACAGCGGCTTGAAACGATATTCCCCCTGGTTTCAGTACCATTCCCATTACCAGCTAAAGAAAAACCACAGAGGTTTTCCCTTTTCTTTGCCGCTTCAAACAGATCGCCGAAAGCGTTGGGACTAGCGAAGAAGTTTGCAAATCATATACTTGCGGATGGCATCTCATCCCACGTCTTGCCTCGATAAGAACGGCCAGTCGACTTCTTATTCTTGCCGCCCCACTGTTTAAAAAAGAAGGCGGCATCAGCATCAGTGCATTGGTCAAATATTTCATCAATCCACTTTGGATCCATAGGCCTTGAATTAGGACCACTTTCACCACCGACTATAGCCCAATGAATTTTACTAAGGTCGCCACCTGCCACAGATCCAATTAACGGCTCGTAGGAGACAAATCGCACTGCTGCGGGCACCTGCCTAAGCTCATCCAACCTATACAGAACTCGATTGTCTTCTACACTTGTTCCTAACCAGACGTTTGGAAGTATCTTAAATCCGTCCTTACTGAGAATATCAGCCATGCGGTCAGGACGCTTGGTAAGTATCTGGTAGGTGTGACGGCGAGTTCTAGCCATCACATTCCACACCTTGAGAATGAATTCTTCTGGAACATCACTATGAAAGAGATCAGACATCGAATTCACGAAAACGCGTCGAGGCTTTGACCACGTTTCAGGGATAGATAGCGCCTTATCATCTAGGACAATTTTACCAGTCCACTTCGCACGTCCGCCAGATTTCCGTGTTGTCCCGACATACTTCTCTACGCCCATAGCTTCTAGACGAGCCGCCATACGCATTGCGTAACAGTTGGTGCAGCCAGCTGTCAGGATTGTACACCCTGCTACTGGGTTCCACGTTGCGTCTGTCCATTCGATTGAAGTATCAGCCATAGTATCGCCCTCAAGAACTTTGCCATTACCATATCAGTTGATGGTTAATGTACCGTTCTTAGGACTTTTTACCTAGTTAAATCGCATTTATTTGTTTTTATTCCTTTTTTTGGCGATTTTAGATACACCTATGGCTATCAAGACGTTTACCTTCATAAAGGAAGGGTTCCGTCCTTTGCGGTTCATCCTATGTCGATGAACCGGGATGCTGTGTCGGTGCTAACATGTACTCATCCAAACGTTATCCCCGCGTTTTTAACAGGATTTCCACATCTTGAAAATCTGAATTGACTCTTCGCTGCCATGAGAACATTGTAGGAACATCGATGGTGGTCGAAATAATCACAGATACGCGTGGTGGCGTGTGTGTCTGCTTTTAACGGAGCAGAACAATGAATGCAGTTGTGCAAGAGAATGAATACGACGACGAAATTGAGCTGGTTCTCGCCTATCACAAAGGCGACATGCGCGCTGCCATGGAAGCGCTGCTACAAGACCGGGATTTTCTTATCAAAGAAATTGAGTGCGCCAGTCTCGCAATGTCGCTCGAATTTCCGCGTGGCTGGAAGCCTACGGTGTTTGTAAAATGACACGCTCACGTGGCGCGTTAAATCCAACTGTTTTGAATATGACTTACCCTTACCAGGTCGTCATCCATCTAACAGATTGGCATCGAAAGAACCTTATCCAGCTTCTCTACGACCGTGAAAGACTTGGAGGCTACCGCCTATGGAGCGGGAAAAGACATGGCTTAATCGGATTTGACATTGCCCACTTCCCGACAAAAGAAGGTCAGCAGGAGTTTATTCGTCTGTATGGCGGCGTTCCTTACTACCCCAAGGATAAGAAGTCCAAGCCGTGGGAAACATACTTTGAGAAATGAGACCGAAGCCGCGTAATCTTGAAGGCATGCCTGCATCGACGCGCATCATGGATATGGCGTCTTGGTACGAACTGCACGGTTATTGCAATCACTGTGGCCACATAGGACCGATTGAATATCGGATAATCCTGCGGAAGTTCGGAACGCATACGTATTTCGTGGATCTTCATAAGCGCATGCGCTGCACTCACTGCAAATCAAAAGGTGAAGGCCAGTTTGGCGTCACAAAGATGCCGAGGTAATAAATGACCGGATACAACAACGACAAAGCTCACGTTTCACAACCGGGCAAACTGTTCGAGCATTGGTGCGACGATGCTGACTGTAAGGCATGGGGCAGTTTCGGATATAAGACAAAATACGGCCAGCTTTGGTTCTGCCATGCACATAAGCAGCAAGGTGAGGATGCACTGACTGGACGCCGATAAATTGCGCGCTATTCTCTTCCTGTCAGGAGGAGCGCATGTGCAATCTATATAACATCACGACCAATCATGAGGCCATGCGCCGTCTGTTCCCGAAGTTCGGTGATGTGACAAACCGTGTTGATCCGCAGCTTGATGTGTATCCAGATTACCCGGCGCCAGTACTGCGCAATTTGGCAGATGGTGAGCATGAGTTGGCGCATCTGCGATGGGGCATGCCGACGCCACGCGAATTTCTGAAAACGGAAGTTGATAAAGGCGTCACTAATGTCAGAAATCTAAAGTCATCTCATTGGCGGCACTGGCAAGGTGTTGAAACCCGCTGCGTTGTCCCGGCCAACTCATTCTCCGAATACGGACAAGAGCCAGATCCGAAAACAAAACGTAAGCCGCTGCACTGGTTCGCTCTGAACGAGGAAAAGCCGCTCTTTGCGTTCGCTGGCATCTGGACGACATGGAAAGGTGTGCGGAAGAAGAAGGAAGGTCCGGTCGAAGTTGATATATTCGCATTCCTGACCACCGAGCCTAACGCCGTGGTCAAGCCGGTTCACCCAAAGGCGATGCCTGTCATCCTGCGCACCACTGAGGAAATCGACACGTGGCTTCGCGCACCATGGGATGAAGCCAAAGAAATGCAGAAGCCGTTACCTGATCCGGATTTGATCGATCTGACGCCAAGCAACGATAATGAAGAGCAGCGGTCGCTGTTTTAGGAGCCTTTTGCCGGGTGATGCGTTTCTCCGTAAAACAGGAGGACGACATGATCAGACCAAAACAACCGGGCTTTTATCCAAACAGAGACGTGGATTGTCAGGCTGCAGTTGCGCAAGGAATAGCCGACCTTATAGAGCAAGCCACGTTGTCGGGCACTTCGGAAGCTGATGCATCCGTAGCATTAGCAGAACAAAACGTTCCCGGCATTCGCGATCTTATCGAAGAAGCCAAAGCTGTGGGCTGGCAAGAGGCTGAAGTGGCGAACGCTATTAAAATCGTAGCAGCGGGAATGGCAAACGGATATGCAGGCTTCGATCCGGAAGAGTGATACTGACTTTTCAACAGCGAATTTTTTGGTAAAATATTTGATGCGCAATGTGGAGGAATTCGGGTCATGCCCACGTGCGCGGCCCCGTGACGTTGGGAGACGTGCCGGGGCCTATTATTTGCCTGAAGCTGCAAGATCCTCAAGCCTCAAATAATTAAACCGATACCATCCCCTATAATATCGAATGAAGAACGCATGCCGGTTGCGCGGATTTTTGGATGCGTTCAACCTGAGATAAGCCGCAATTCTCTTTTCATCAGTTTGGGGCAAGTACGGTGCCAACGACCGAGCGCTGAATGGTTCGAAAACCAGATTATCGACAATCACTATTCGATGTATATCTTTAAGCATGCCCTCCCTCCAGCTTAAGACGACCTAATCTAGAGTAATGCTGGATTTAATTAAAGAGAAAATGGGGATATAGGTGAGCGGCGAACGGTTCCGACCGAGTAATCAGCCGACGATAGCCGCCCAAATCTTTTTACCAAATGTCACCAGCAAACCACCGAGGGATGCTGCGACGAACGAAACGAGCATGATTGCGCCGACACCTCGCTCTCGCCAGCGGTTGAAATCTGCTACCGGCTCCTCAACCTTCTCAAGGCGGTTGTCCACGCTACGAAGCTTGCGCATGACCTCGTCCAAGGTTCGATCGGTCTTTTCTTGCTTCTCGTATTGCTGTTTCCGATCATCCCGCGCCCGATCCATATCCTTGATGATCTGGTCGAGCTTGCCTTCTACACGGCCAATGGCTCGGTCCTGTCCCGCTTCAGTTGTCATTACCAGCAACCCCATCGCTTCCCATTTTCATCGTTGCCCTCAACCCGTTCAGCCCCTGCCCGATCCGTTTTGATCAGAGCGACAAGGCCTGCGGGTGAGATGTTATTCTGTCTGAACCCCGCGCAGCTCGTCGCACTGGTCGATTGGCAAGCCACGACGACGAAGGGCAACAACGCACAAATCATAATCCGACAGGCCACGTAGTTTCTCATCGTCCTTGCCCCTCTCTCTTTCTGCTTTCACGGTTTGCTTGAGCTGGTATGTGATGGCGTCCTGATGGCCTTGGCGCTTACCGGCGAGATACCCACTCGCCAGAAGCAAAGACGCTGCCACAAGGGCAGCTATCGAATATTTCAGCCAGTTCGGGATTAAGGCCCAAATGACGCTCATAGCGCGTCCACCAGCTTCTCAAGCTTGGCCTTGGCCTGTGGCATGGTGAAGATTGCATAAGCCGCGAGCGCAAGAACGAACACGACAAGCACCATCTGTACCCGCCAATCGACAAACGGCATTGCGGCACCTGCGCTGCCGCTACCGATCCATGACCAGACGCGAGAGGATTTGGAGAGCGGCTTTTCTTCAACCGGAGTTGGCACCACATCAGCTGCAGGAGCAGTCACCACCTGGTCGACGCCATAACCTTCAGCAAGCAACGCCTTGTCGTATTCCTTGGCATATCCGGCGATCAGTTCAGCCTTGTCTGTACTGTTGACGATCCGGCGAGCGTTCTTGAAATCGGACTTCTGCAAAGTGATGTAATCCGACAGCTTCTTGCCAGTGAACCAGCCTTCGACCATGCCTGCAATGATGATTGGTGCCGCATACCTGGGCTGCAGGAGCAGTTCAGGCTTCGACACGAAGTCAATACCCAGAACTCTGCCAGCCTTTTCATAGTTGGCCTTCCAAGTGATCTGGACGTATCCGCGCCCGATATACGGCCAGTATTTCTTGGACCGGAGATACTTCTCACCGCCCATCTCATTGATCGGCTTCATCGTGTGCGCAGTCTCGTGGTACGCAGTGGCCAACACATACGCCATCTGATTGCGCAATAGTCCACGCTTTCGACCCGCCTCAATCAAGAGGCGGGTATCGCCAAGGTGCGTATTCATTTTTCCCTCATATTTTGATAAATTGCCCTCTTGAAAGGGCGCGATTACTGACTAAATCGAAGCCGTCATTCCGACGTAACGCGTTCGATCAAATGGAGGCTTCGATGAACGATCGTTTGTTTGACCGTCCTGTATTCGTGAAGGACGGGCCATACCTTGTGCGTGAGATTGCCAGCATCGGAGATGCGCTAGATTTTCTCTACGAGTGGCCCGAATATGACCGTGGCCACATTTACGAAACCGCTTGGAAAGCGTGCTGCGACAGCCACGATGGCATCAAACCAGTGAAAGCGGCAGAGAGCGCCATTCGAGGTTTCGCCAAGAAGAACGGAATTCTCGAAAAACCAGAAGTTGCGATCCCTTGGATGAAGGGCAAAAAATCAGGAGGCGGCCTAGTTCAGGCTTGAAAGCGCATCATGATTTGGGTTTTGCTATTTGAAGCGGCTATTCTTGCTACGCTGTCATATGTGGTAGCCTTGATCGGCTGGAAAGAGATCAGGTACTACATGAACAACCGACGTAAACTGTAACACTAGTTTTAAATCAAACCCCGGTCCCATCTCCGGGGTTTTTGTTTGTTTCCTCTTTTAAGATATCGTTATGACAGAGCGGGTTCACTCACCCTGACTGGTGCCTTACATTGTTAATGCGCACCGGATCCCAAGCCCCCCCCCGCTTACCCAATCGGTGCGCAGACCCCGGCATGGACCTCCGAGCCGGGGTTTTTCTTGTTTGTTTTTGGTGATACAGTTTTCCCGCATCTCGTGAACAATCAGGGCGTCCACGTGATGCCGCCCCGGCTTTCTGGGAGGTCAGCCGGGGTTTCTTATGAACTATAATTTTGCTCCTGCGACTAGTTCACTTCACAGATCAGCGCCCTAGCTTAACGGTGTTCACTGTTACAAGCCTCCACTCAATCACGACAGTGAATAGCCCCGGCGAACCAGATGGCTCTCATCGCCGGGGTTTTTTATTGTCTAAATTCGAACGAGATTGCCGCAGCCGGTATAGTCGGCAGTTCACTTATGTTTATAATTGATCCAGCTTGGTAATGAGCGGCTACTCTGGCTGCAAAACCTTCGCAATTGAGGCTCACACAATGGCTAAACCATCACGTCCCGGGTTCAATAAAATTCTGGGCGCTGGAACTACAGTCCTCAATGAGGATCCGCTACTCGGCATTCTGACACTAAAGACAGATAGAGGAATGATCGAGCGCGCAATGATCAAACCCGTGGCTGAAGCATTGATGGGCGAACGAATCGAATTTCTTCAACAGAGAAAGGCAATGACGCACCGAGTTTCGCTATAGAGCGGGATCAATAGCTTCGTCTGTCCGAGCGGTGCCATTGTCACTGAGAACGGCCAACGGCAAGGTTTAGCGGCTCAGATGATAGCAAGGCGTGGTCCCAAAATATCGCGTTCCGCTACCGGGGCTTTTGTTTGCCTAGTTACAGGCGTAAGCCAACAATCTAACGCGACTGGAAGCTTGCGTAGCCCCGGTTTTCTGAGAGGTCAGTCGGGGTTTCTTTTTCGGCATACCCCCCCGTGGACTTTGCGGTCGCCGGGGTTTTCTTCAGGAAGGGAGGACTGATGAGCCATGTAAGAGAGTTCATTGCGTCAGATATCGGGCAGATAGTTATCGGCGGGGCAGCGCCAATATTGGTCGTGGTGTTCTTGGTGGTGCTTGCTCAAAACCGTCGCATTCGCTTCTGAACAAAGACTTAAGCAGCCAGAAACTCAGCCGCCCGCAATGCTAGAAATTGCTTACAAGGTCTGACGGCCTTACAAACGCGGGCAGTTCAGCCAAAAAGTCTTCAACACTTGGCTGATCGCGCTCGCCGTTTTTCACCTTGTCCAGTTCAGTCAACGCATAGAGCCAGACAGCATCGCGCCAAGCGACGAAAGCTTGAGCCTCAGTTGCCCATTTTTCGATTGTTGAGTTGAAGTAACTCGCCAGCGTTGCGCCGCTATCCTACTCCATACCCTTGGCTTTTGCGTCGATTATCCATCGGTGCAAGCGCAAGGTCGTCCAGCTCGCATTGAACTGCACGCTCGACATAGCGGTCATTGATCTTGCCGCTCACAGATGGCGCCCCGGTGTACGTGCTTTCATATGAACGCGGCAGCACGATCTCAAGCAACCAGCCAGGCGCGTCGACCGACTCCTGCTCAGTGATCCAGCGATCAGGTAGGCCAATCTCCGGCACGCTGCCCGCTGCAATGACATAGCCGCGGTCACCACGCACGTCGACGTCCCAACCAAGCGCACCGTGATTGCGAACGCCCTGACGATGACGAAAGAAGTAGTGACGGCCACCGCTTGTGGTTTCGGCTGTCAGCGTCTTAGGCAGCGCCATACTGGCGCTCAAGCGCAGCAAGAGTTTCGTCACCGTCGTGTTTCGGGTCGATATCTAGCACCCATGCACCTTTAGGCGCACCTGTTGGCTCGCCAATCATTGCGGAAGGGGTGCGACGCCAGTATTCTCGAACGATGCGCTCATTAAGCGTAGCACCACGGAACCCATTGCTGGTTAGCGGTGTTTTAGTGGCAAGGAGTTCGATGTATCCGTCCTGATCGACGTATTCTTCATCGCGTTGGCGGCACGGGGAAACCGGCCAGTTTTGCGTCTGATACGACAACGCGACGTCGAGCATCGGGTCTTCTGAGAATGCCGAATGGTATTATTTTGCATGCGAACTCCTGAAGGAGAAATCTATGATCGAGAATGGCTATAAGGTTCGCCAAGAACAGGACGGCACTTGGTCTGTTATTGAGGCGTACAAAAATGAACCGGCGGAGTTCGAAGGTAAGCTTCAGACAGGGCTCACCGAGACAGAGGCTAATGATTGCCTAGTGCAGATCACCCGGACTTTCATGGAAAGGCAGCACGAAGGCGGAAGCGGCCAATTACCTTAGACTGCTCCATTTTGACTGCGCGATTTAGATTAGATACTGCTGTTCCACATTTTGTATCGGGGGCAGCATGACGAACACTTTTCCGGCCAACGTCAGGGTGGCATAGTCACGCCTTCTGATCACCACGTAATCTTCATTATCACTGGCAAAGCTGGAAGCCATTACGGTTATGACGACATGCACCTTCCAGATGGCCGTTTTGATTACTACGGTGAAGGCCAGGTCGGTGACATGGAAATGGTGCGTGGCAACAGAGCTATTCGCGACCATGCCGTATTAGGTAATGACCTGCTCCTCTTTGAGAGCCTTGGAAAAGGCAAAGATCTGGTTTTTCTCGGTAGTTTTGTCTGCGAGAGCTGGCGATGGGGACAATCACCGGACCGCAACAATGACATGCGTAAAGCGATCATTTTCGAACTCCGAAACTTGGAAAATATTGTCGACGAGTTGGACGACGATCAGAATGTCGTTGATATTATTGATCTCAGCGAGTTGAGAACTCGGGCACTCCAAGCAGCCGGTACACGTGAAGGTAAAGCTGGCGCTAGGACAATCTATGATCGAAGTCGACACGTTAGAGATTACGTGCTTGCACGGGCCAACGGTCATTGTGAGGGTTGCGGCTGTAAAGCGCCCTTTCTGCGCATGAACGGTCAGCCTTACCTCGAAACCCATCATATCCGTCGAGTAAGCGACGGTGGCCCAGACGATCCTGCCTTCGTCATAGCTCTTTGCCCGATTTGCCATCGCAAGGTTCATCACGGCATGGAGGGTTCCAAGTACAACAACGAGCTCCTTCAAAAGATGCCGTCGGTCGAGCCACCAAAGACTACTTAGAACGGCGCTTCCTTCAAAGCTTCCCGCATCCCTCGCCCGCAACCTTCCCACGCTGCTTCGACCGGCAAGCGCGCTTCGAGATTGTCGCATTCCGCAAGGTCGGTTATTGTGATCTCTTGCAGATATGAACCAACTGCCTCAACGCCGGCATCGAGGGCGCGCAGCTCGTAAGGGTCGAGCCTGCGGTGGGAACGGATGTGCTCGACAATGTCTGCGCAGTCCTTGCAAAGCCAGCGGGTCGGTTCGCGATCTGCCTGCACGCCAAGTCCGACGGCATGGCGGTAGCAGACGTGGCAGATATCGTCAGGCCGCATTTGCAGCCCCGACATTGTCGTTGGCAGCAAAAGGATCCGTAGGATTGGGAGCTTTCCGCGGCATTTCAACAAACATATCTCTTTCCGCGTACGCCTTTTCGATGCGCTCACATGCCACGTCGAAATACTTTGGATCAAGTTCGATACCAATGAATCGACGGCCCATTCGCGCGCAGGCAATGCCAGTGGTTCCGGACCCCTTAAAAGGATCGAGGATCGTCTGCCCCTGATCGGTAAAGTCAACTAGAAGCTCTGCCATCAACGGGGTCGGCTTCTCGGTCGGATGACGCGCATCACGGTCACGCTGATTTGTCAGGTGGGTAACGATGTAAGCATAAAACAAGTTCTGCACAGAATTGGCAAAGACGAACCGCTGCGACAGCATCAATGGAAGCTGCGATGTGAGGCATGCATCATGAAGGGGCAGAGCGAATTCGTCGTTTATCGAGCGCCGAGGAAGTGTCTGCCCAATTTGCCGTTTATTGGAACCATACGCGGCGTACTCAGTTGATCTATTGAGATAATGGAAGGAAAAATAATGCTTAGAAAAACTTGGATTGCAGCTTTAAGTTTTGCTGTTGCAGCGACTTCATTCACACCTGTAATCGCCTCCCCTTTGCGTCAGACGTCAGACTCTTCTTTTAATGTATCGCAGATCCAACAAGTTCAGAATAAGCGGCGTTGGGATGATAGGCGCGGGAATATGAAACGCTCTCATCGTGACGGCTGGCGCAACGGACATCGTGGGTATCGCGAATACCGTCGGGGTTATAGGCGACATTCGGATGGTTGGTGGTATCCGCTGGCAGCCTTTGGTGCGGGTGCGGTCGTCGGTGGCGCTCTAAATAACCAGCGCCCGGCAGCACGTGGCTATAGTAATCGCCATTATCAGTGGTGTTCATCGCGTTACCGCACCTACCGTGCATCAGACAATACTTATGTTCCGAGTGTCGGACGTCGAGTGGTTTGCAATTCGCCATATAGTTAACTTTGCAGCAAATACCCCACGAGAAAAAATCGTGGGGTATTTTTGTTAAGAGGCACTGGCTGTACGCCGCTAAATTGCGCGCTACCTCCTTTCAAAACGGAGGAACGCATGTGCAATCTATATAACATCACGACCTATCATGAGGCCATGCGCCGTCTGTTCCCCAAGTTCGGTGATGTGACAAACCGTGTTGATCCACAGCTTGATGTGTATCCAGATTATCCGGCCCCAGTACTTCGGAACGTCGAAGCTGACGACCCGGAGCTTACAATGCTGCGCTGGGATATGCCGATGCCCCGTGAGTTTCTGAAAACGGAAGTCGATAAAGGCGTCACGAACGCCAGAAATCTAAAGTCATCCCATTGGCGGCGATGGCAAGCCGTCGAGAGCCGCTGCGTTGTCCCGGCCAACTCATTCTCCGAATATGGGCAAAATCTCGCCCCAATTACCAAGCGCAAACGGATACACTGGTTCGTATTGAATGAAGAAAAGCCACTCTTTGCGTTCGCTGGCATATGGAGAAGTTAGAAAGGGGCGCGGAAGAAGAAGGAAGGGGCGGTTGAGATCAACATATTCGGCTTCCTGACAACCGAGTCCAACGCCACAGTTAGGCTTATTCACCCAAAAGCAATGCCGGTCATTCTACGCACCATTGAGGAAATCGACGCGTGGCTTCGCGCACCATGGGATGAAGCCAAAGAAATGCAGAAGCCTTCGCCTGATGCGGATTTGATCGACCTCACGCCGAGCAACGATAACGAGGAAGCCCAAACCTGTTTGTTTTAAGCCGGTCAGTTAGTACCCGCCCACAATGCAGTCGCCTGCACGCCTGAGCAAGCCGCGTCATACTGGAAATTCCTTAGAAACCTTCTCGGATGTTATGCATTAATTAACATCATACGATTTAACGCCGCAACGGCTTTTACTTTGGTTCACAACTGGAGGGAGCTTGGCTATGCCACTGTTCAACGAAGCGAGCCGGATCTACACGCTTGAAGAAGTGAGTTTCATGAGACGCTGTTATTCGAATGCAGCAACCAAGCTTGAAGAAGGCGAGCTCGATTATGTTGCAGTCGATCTGTCTAGCACAATCATGATGCTTTATGAGAGCGGGCTTCGCGACCTCGGCTACATCACCGAACTGGCTGTCCGGCAGGCTCATCAAAAATATCAGTTCCGCCACCCGCGCGACAGTTTCCCGGCTGCTAACTCCAACATTGAGGCAACGAACACAGACTAGTCGGACTTCGCGATTACGGGACATGCGCTTACAAATGCAGAAATCATCTGTAATTTGACCTATATGACAGCAGCCAAAAGGCCGCTTTCTTTTAAGCCTTCGTTCCCTCATCGGGACGAAAATCCAACATTGCTTTATTGAGTGCCTGTATATAAAACCGTTACCAAGGGCTCGGCGGGACATAAACTATTCTTGTAGGAGAGCCGCATATGTCGCCCAAGCTAAAAACTGCTCTCGTCGGCGCGATCATTGCCATTGTCGTAGGCTTTGCCGCATCGCAGGGACTAATTAGCCAGCAGACGGCAGAGGATATTAAGGCGAAGACAAATGAGGTTCTTGCAGAAGAACCCTCAACGCCGCCACAGCCGCCTGCTCCCGGACCCACCGATACATTACAGCCGCAGCCAAGTGAAACAGAAGTGCAAAGAGCGCCCCAGTAGAACGCTTAGCTTCTAGCCCGCGTCGTCTTCTGTTCAAATACGCGATCCATACGCTCGGTAAGCCCATCAATGCGGTTTGCAACGCTTTCGATGGCACACGATTTGCGAGGTCTGCTCCTGCATCCCGGCCTTTGTGGCGAATGTTTCGGCAGCCCGCAGGTTGTAGTCTGATAGCTCCTGGCTCGTCAGCGCGGCGAGTGCGGTTGCTGCTTCGACTGTAGCGGCATTTTCGTTTCTTGCCGCATTAATCTTGCTGTCGACATACTTCCAAAGGCCAAACAGAAAGCCGAACAGCATCACGATGAAGCCGACTGCGCCCATGATTTCAGTGCCGGTCATCTGGCTAATTCCCTAGGATTAAACATAGTTAATGTCGTCCTTTGTTTTCGTTTAACTTCTTCTTTGCTAACATCGCCGTATGAGATCGAAACTGACAATTATCATTGGACAGATCGTTTCATCGGTACCGCGGATCCTATGTATTGCTGTACCGATCTTGGTGGCGCTTGCCGCAGTTGTACTGATTGCTAGGTATGAAGAGGGCCGAAGCCTAATTCCTACTGACCATGTCCCAGGAGCAACGGAACCGGCCTCCAATTAGGAATCACGGCTGCATCCCGCATAGCTTTTCTATTTTCTCATTCTCAGCCAGAATCTGACGCTTGGTTTCTGACGTGTCGTCATGGCTTGCATAGATTGCCCTCGCCACGTCACAGTAATTACCGCTTGTCGCGCATCCACTTAGCAAGCCGAGCGTCAACAGCGCTGTCATCAAGACGGCCAACTTCATTTTCTATCTTCCGTGCTTTGGTTACGGATCCTGCGTCGCGTGCGGTCTGGGCTGTTTTGCTGTCAGACCGGCCTTTGAGATACGCATTGACAAGGACGGTCGCTGTTGCGAGTTCGAGCGCTTTCTCAGGCACATCAGCAATGCCGAACTTCTTATAATTGTCCTTGCCAGTGATCTGACGCAGGCGCCTGCCTCGATAAAGCCAACCGTCATTAGCGCCGTTGCTGCCCATGCGGCCGCCGTAGACCTTGTTTGCAAGGGCTTGCGGATTGTTCACATAAGACTGAGCCGCAGCGATCAACGAGAAGCGTTTCGTCCACGTCTTTCGTATTTGCGCCGCACTGGTGTAATTCAGGTTCTCTACAACCAGCTGCATCTTGCCGCCAGTTTCGTGGAAGACGGTCGCGAGGATGTATGCAACCTGCTCGTCAGGCAGATTCCTTTTAGCGGCTTCGGCAAGAATTGCCTCGGTGCCGCTGACTTGCGCCTGCGAAAGACGTCCGCCAAAAGGCGCGCGCCTCGCATACGCGAAGAACGTTGTTTTGTTCATTAGATTGTCCTGAAGTTAGGTACGACAGAGCGCCAGCATGTGATGGGCCGTGACAGTGTGATTTCCTGAGACTGTGAGAAGATTTACTTGCGCATCATCCCGAGCCCCCCACATCACTCGCGGTGCGCAGAACCCCGGTCGGCCCTCGCTTGCCGGGGTTTTTATTGTCTTTTGTTATGAATGTGAGAGGATTTATCAGCGCACTGCCCACTTCCTGATAATCACCGGTGCGCGTCCCCGGTTTGGTCTGACCGCCGTCCGGGGGCTTTTCTTTGGTGCGAATTTTGATATTACACAGTGCGCTGAGACAATCGCATGCCCGTTGATGCGCAGCCCTGTGACGTTGAAAAACGTAACGGGGTTTTTATTGAAATTTGTCGCGAGTATGCGATGATTGAGGGCGCGCGAGGACGATCCGCGACAGTCGTTCCGGCGCTGCCCCGCCTGCCCGGGTTCTCTTTGCATCATCTGGTGTGCGAGCCAACATTTAATGCGACTTGAATTTTGCAAAACCCCGACTGGTTAACATTTTGACGGTTTTTTTTGAACTATAAGAATTATGACAGTCATACCCCATTGATTATGACAGCTAACTCGGTTCACCATTGAGCGGATTGAATGGAGTTAATCAAAATGCGCGTCGTAAAAGTGAATACAGTTGCTTATGATCCTCAGAGCAGAACACTTTCGTTTTCTGGCCTCAATCGTTTTTCACGGCCAAAGGAAGTGTCACTTTTTATTGAGGACGAGATCAAACTCATCGAAGTCATGCATCAACTGGTTGCAAGTTCGGTCCACACCTCTATTAATTTAGCAGACGAGCTAAAAACGGCAAAAAAGCAGAAAAAAACGAAATCCCTGCAAAAACCAAAGAAAATCGTCTGAGCATTTAGAAATCAACGGGCGCTGACCGGTTCCCAAACACGAGAAAGCATCGCCCTTGTTAAGCCGTTTCGCTACCGGGGCTTATACTCTAAGATGAACTGCCGTTGCTGAAGCAAGAACTCTGCACCTTGGGGGTGATCAACATGAATTCGAGCATGCACCTTTCCAGTTAGCAATCGACACAACTAAAGTTACGTGTTCAGCGGAGACGCACCATTTAGCCCCACAAAAGTAGCAATAGTGGACACCTCTCTATGAGGATTGAATGATTGAGGCCTATGTTGGATCTGCGGCAGTCAGTGACGTTATTTATTTCGCGTTAAGTGGCAATGCACACAAGAAGCGCATCTCTATGTGTGTTTGTGCTGCTTTTATCGTGCGGGTTATTCACACGGGAGGCCATTATGGCATTTTTGGTAAAAATGGCATTACGCCCGATTGGACCGCTGGAAAAATGCTCCGATAAAAGGCGATATCACTTGATTTGCGCCACACCTCCAGTCGGGGAACTAGTCGAATTTTTTGAATGCGCAGATCATTGAGGTTGTAATTCCCCATACATCGAGCTGTTACAGCCAAAACGAGATTCCGTACAAAGGCTTTATCTCGCCATCCAAAAAATGAAACAGGCAAAAATATTTTAAATGAGAAGCCGCCACAAGGATATCATCAACACAGCGATAGAAGTCGGTTAGCTAAAGAGATTCTATTGACCGCTTGACAGGATCATGAAAAGTTTGTTGTATGTTGGAAACGCGAGGCAACGTTGCCTATAAATGCGTAGAAAAACAATCTAAGGGAACGTGGTGGCAATGAAGCCCGCAACACATCGTGTTGGCGGGATTTTTGTCGTTTGTGAGGTGAAATGGGTGAGCTGACCTGCAAGATCGGCATATTGATTTCCACAACTGGCGCATACGCAGCCGTTGGACGTGCGATCTTGAACGGAACGCTGCTTGCGTGCTCGCAAATAAGTGCCGACGATGAATGGGGATTAACTCTGGAGCCGGTGCATTACAATCCAGGTGGTGATTTGGAAGAATATTCGGTCGCGACCAAAAAGTTGATCGATTCCGGAATTCGTCATGTAGTCGGTTGCTATACATCATCCAGCCGAAAGGAAGTCATTCCGCTTTTTGAGAAGTATGATGCGCAGCTCTGGCATCCATCCCATTATGAAGGATTCGAAAGTTCCCCAAACGTAATCTACACGGGTGCTTCGCCGAACCATCACATGTCTCCATTGATGGATTACCTTCTAACTCGATACGGCCGCAAAACATTTTGCGTTGGCTCCAACTATATTTGGGGTTGGGAAAGCATCCGCGTCCTGCGTGAATATATCCAAGCAAGAAAAGGTATTGTTCTGGCTGAACGCTATCTCGGCGTGGGTGAGACTGATCTTCAAAAAATCATTGAAACCATCTTCGAGGAAGAGCCCGACTTTATATTCAATGCCTTGATCGGTGACTCTTCTTACGCCTTTTTCGAGCAGTTTCGACGGGCATGTGAGGCGCGTGGCATCAATCAGTCCGAACGTTTCCCAATCGCCAGTTGCAATCTTTCTGAACCCGATCTGACCGAGATAATACCAGAATGCAGAGATGGGCATATCAGCTCTTCAGTTTATTTCTCCACTCTAACCAATCCCGAGAATCGTTGCTTCGTAGCAGAATATAATCAGGCGTTTCCGGAAGGTCCTCCACCCGCAGCAGAAGGCGAAGCCGCCTATATTGCTACTCTCATGCTCGGAAGAGCCATTTCTGCAGCCAATTCAATCGATCCTATGCTGGTTAGAAACGCTGTTGCAGGAATGCAGTTACAGGCACCGCAAGGACTTGTCACAATAGACCCCGAAACACATCATGCCTATCTGACGCCCCGCATCGGTCTGTCTACGCGAGATGCCGAATTTGAGATACTAATCGAGTCGCCGGAACCTGTGCGACCAGATCCCTACCTCGTATCAGCAGATAGCCTCGCTGTAGCTTCAATCGGCCAGGCAAGTTTGAGGGTTGTACAATGAGCAACCGCTTCATACAAAATTTCAATAATCGCCGAGGGATCATCGTTTCACGTGATTTCAGAGCAATTGGCGCCTTGGATTCGACCTTGCCAAAACTTGGTCTCAGTGCGTCATATGTACCTCTGAAAGCAGACCATGCTGAACTCTTAGAATCAGAACTCAACGCTGATCGGGACGTGCTGTTTGTAGATGGTGATCTAGACAGCCCACTCTCGCTTCCTGTCAGCCCGGTTAGCGGTCTGGCTTGTGTACCGATCATCGGATTAGTCGGTGTGGAAGCACCCAGTCGTTTGAAGGGGCTTGTCCAATCCGGGGCAACTGCCTTTTTACGCAAGCCCGTTTACGGTTCTATCGTTTATTCCGCAATTGTTCTTGGCATTAACGCCTACCAGCAGCGGCAGCAGATGGAGACCACGATCGCTCTCCACGAAATGCGTCGGTTGCAACGTCGGAGTCTAATTAAGGCAATTGTCGAGATTATGCGTCGTCACAATGTTTGTGACGACACAGCCTACAACCTTCTTCGCAAGGAAAGCATGAAAGCGCGAATGAATGTTGAAACATACGCAGAATACTTCATCAGCGAACTGATGAAGGTGGACGACCGCGAAACAGAAACCGCTCAAAGGTCAACGATCGCGAAATAACCTCCGAGGAGAACAAAGAATGTCTATGATTTCAAAAACCGCAGTACTTGCGGTAACGGGGACCCTTGCGCTTTTTTCAGGGGCAGCACTTGCGCAGGAGCCGATCAAAATCGGTGTTCTGGAAGACCAATCTGGCGAATTTGTCGTGCCTGTCATTGGTAAGGTCCATGCGATCCAGCTTGCAACCGAAGAGATCAATGCCAAAGGTGGCATTGCTGGGCGTCCGATTGAACTGGTCATTTATGACACGCAGTCAGACAATACGCGGTTCCAGGAATTCACACGCCGTGCACTGCAACGCGATAAGGTCGATGTCATTTTCGCAGGCTTTTCATCGGCGTCCCGAGAGGCTTATCGACCAATCGTACGCCAGTTTGACGGCTTTGCCTTTTATAACAACCAGTATGAAGGCGGTGTATGCGACGCAAATATGGTCATTACGGGCGCAGTGCCGGAACAGCAGTTTTCAACCCTCATTCCCTGGATGATGGAAACCTATGGGAAGAAAGTTTACACCATCGCTGCGGATTATAATTTTGGCCAGATTTCGGCTGAATGGGTCCGTGAGATTGTTAAGCAGAATGGTGGTGAAATGGTGGGAGAGGAATTCATCCCGCTTGGCGTTTCGCAGTTTTCTCAAACCATTCAGAATATTCAGACTGCCAAACCTGACGTTGTCGTGACTTTGCTGGTTGGAACAGCGCAGGCTTCCTATTATGAACAAGCGGCTTCCGCAAATCTGAAATTGCCTATGGCTTCATCGGTCAACGTTGGACAGGGCTACGAACATAAGCGTTTCACACCACCTAGTCTTGCGAATATGCATGTGACGACAAACTACATCGAAGAAGTCGACACGCCAGCAAGCAAGGAATTCATCGAACGCTTCCACGCCAAGTTTCCGAATGAGCCTTACATCAACCAAGAATCTGCCAATTCTTATATTGCAGTCAACCTCTATAAGCAGATGGTTGAGCGTGCTGGTGGATCAACCAAGCGGGATGACTTGCGCAAAATAATTGCGGAGGGCGACGTTTGTTTTGACGGTCCTTCGGGAAAAACCTGTCTTGATCCCAAGAGCCAGCATATGTCGCATACCATCTATCTGGCCAAAGTAGGCGATGACCACAGTGTTTCTTTCCCAAAAGTCTGGAACGATGTGAAGCCTTACTGGCTGGGTGATGCGGGTTGCGACCTAACGAAAAGCAATCCTGGCGAACAGTACACACCATCTAATCCACCTTCGAAGCAGTAAGGGTCTGATCCGGCACGCGCGTGATGCGTGCCGATGAATCAGACGTCTCCCGATTAAGGATTATTATGATGGAGCTATTGGGTTCTCTTTTCGCTGCCTTTTATCAGTTTGGCGATGCATTTGCGTTTCTCGTTCTTTCGGCATGCGGACTGGCAATCATCTTTGGTATGATGGGGGTCATCAATCTCGCGCATGGTGAGTTTATCATGTGCGGTGCTTATGTGACCGTAATGACCACAAAGGCCGGTTTACCCTTGCCATTGGCCATACTTACCGGGGCCCTCGTTGCAGGCCTCATCGGTATGCTTCTTGAGCGACTTGTGATCCGTCATCTCTACGGTCGGCCACTTGATACAATCGTTGCAACATGGGGCATCAGTCTGATTGCGACACAAGGAACACTCATCCTGCTTGGTTCAACGATGCAGGGTATCGGCACTCCATTGGGATCGTTCACTTTGGGAGCTCTGTCCTTCTCTATTTACCGCATGGTCCTGATGCTGGCAGCACTGGCGATCCTCGCAGGTCTCTACCTTGTCTTTAACAAGACACGCTTCGGCATTCTTGCACGTGCGACAATTCAGGTCCCCGACATGGCCAAGACGCTTGGTGTGAACACGAACTATATCTATGCGCTGACGTTTGGTCTGGGTGCCGGTCTGGCAGGACTTGCCGGCGGACTTTATGCTCCGACCATGACCCTTGTACCGACAATGGGTTCGAGCTTCATTGTGGAGTCATTCGTAACCGTTGTTGTCGGAGGCGCTGATGTCTTTCTGGGTACGGCACCGGCTGCGGCCATTCTAGCGATCGTCAAGGCAAGTCTTACGTCGATGTATGGCCAACTGTTTGGACAGATTGGGCTGCTCCTGGCTGTGATCATCGTCATTCGTGTGCTGCCAAATGGCCTTTCAGGGCTTTTCATTAAAGGAAAAGGTTAATGGCACCCAAGCTATTCAGGCATCTCGAAGGGCCCCAAACCAACGGCAAAGGCCCCATTTTCTGGGTTGGATTCTTTGCCGTTGTCCTAATCGCGATCATATACCCCATGTTTTCTGACGGTTACACCATTGGAAACAATGTCTACTTCCTGATTTGGACATTTATGGCGATGGGGCTTAGCCTCATATGGGGCTATGGAGGGGCTTTATCGTTCGGTCAAACAGCATTTTTCGGTGTTGCTGGCTATGCCTATGGAGTGTTCACAATCAACATTGGGGATGCTTACGGCCTTACCCTTGTCGCGTTGGTCTTGGCAATTCTCCTGTCTGGTCTCTTTGCTGCAATCATTGGATACTTTCTGTTTTATGGACGGATAACAGGGGTTTTTCTAGGCATTGTCACTCTTTCGGTGACGCTCGTGCTGGAGCGCTTAATGGCGCAGACGGCAGGCCCGGAATGGGCAATAGGAAAGGCCCGCCTTAACGGTTTCAACGGTATGAGCGGTATGCCGCCAATTACCATTCCGTGGTTTGGTGGTGACATTGCGCTCTATCCAGATATCGGACTTTACTATGCCGTTCTTGGCCTTGTAGTTCTTGTCTACCTAGCTTTGCGCGTTCTACTGAACTCGCCATTTGGCAATGTCCTAGTAGCCATTCGCGAGAATCCGCAGCGTGCCGAGATGCTGGGCTATGATGTTCGCCTCTATCAGTGGGCGGGCTTTATCATAGGCTCGATGCTAGCCGGTCTTTCGGGCGTTCTATACACCGCCTGGGGGCAGTATATCACACCATCAAGCATGAGCATTACCGCAGCTGCGTTACCGATTGTTTGGGTTGCCGTTGGTGGTCGTAGCGACATCACTGCCACCCTGATTGGAACGCTTCTTGTTCTTGCAGGATTTCAAGCGCTGACAATTTATGGTGCTCAATATGCACTGGTCGTGATGGGTGCTTTGCTCGTTTTCACAGTACTTCTCGCACCGCAAGGTATCGTTCTTGGGTTAGCCAATTTGATTGGGCGTGTTCTGTTTTTCAAACGCAAGAGGTCAGCGCCATGAATATTCTTGAAACACGCGGCCTGCATAAAAGCTTCGGTGGACTGCACGTAACCAACGATGTCAACTTGCGGCTCAAGAAGGGAGAAATTCACTGTTTGATCGGACCAAACGGAGCAGGAAAAAGCACTCTCTTCCGTCTTATTCTCGGTGAGTATCTGCCAAGTAAAGGCGACGTCATTTATAAAGGCGAAACGATTACCCGATTGAAATCGTTTGATCGCGTCGACCGCGGTATCAGCGTAAAATTTCAGGTTCCGGGAATTTTCAGGGAACTGAGTGTTTATCAAAACCTCGAAATAGCGGTCCAAAGAAAGCATCGCGGATCAGATCTTAAACGCGAAATCGAACGTCTTTTAAGCTTCCTGAAGCTTAGGGATTCCACCACAAAACTTGCCGGTAATCTCAGCCATGGCCAGAAGCAGTGGTTGGAGATTGGTATGGCGATCAGTCTTGAACCGGAATTGCTGCTACTCGATGAGCCGACAGCAGGCATGACGCCGGACGAAACATTTGCGACCGGCGAAATGATTCAACAATTGAATGCACAAGGAGTGACTGTGTTGGCCGTTGAGCATGACATGGCATTCGTTCGGCAAATCGCGCAACGAGTTACCGTTCTGCATTTTGGTAAAATTTTTGCACAAGGCTCGATCGAGGACATTGTAAAGGATGACCGGGTCGCCGCAATCTATCTGGGGCAAGCCGATGCATAAGGAAATTCTACTTCAAACACGCGGACTATGGGCAGGGTATGGTGGAAAGCCCGTGCTGCAGGGTGTAGATATCGATGTGCACAAAGGCGAAATCGTAGCCGTTATCGGTCGTAATGGCGTGGGTAAATCTACACTTATGAAGGCTCTTATCGGGCTTTTGCCAGCTGATCAGGGATCAATACAGTTCAACCAGAAGGACCTTACGCATCTGCCTCCTCACAAGCGGGTACGACACGGAATCGGTTATGTGCCGCAAGGACGAGATGTTTTCCCTCGAATGACTGTTGAAGAAAATCTGGCCGTCGGAGAATCTATAACTCCCGGTGCCAGTAAAAAGCTTTACGACGAGATTTATGTCCGGTTTCCAATTCTCGCAGAGCGACGACATCAACGCGCTGGAACCATGTCGGGCGGTCAGCAGCAACAATTGGCAATTGGACGTGTTTTGATAGGACGTCCGTCTCTTATCCTCCTTGACGAGCCGTCCGAAGGAATTCAGCCAAACATCGTGATGGATATTGCAAAGTTATCAGTCGAACTTAACCAGAGAACTGGAGTGTCGATCATTCTGGTTGAACAGAATATCGATATGATCCGCGCCATGGCCCAGCGCTGCTATGTCATGGATAAAGGACGCATCGTTGCAACACTCTCAGCCGAGATGTTGGAAGATCGCGATACGGTACGCAGATACCTGGCTGTCTGAAGATTGCAGGTGTCGGTCTTAGAAATCCCCCAATCTTCGTTTGTTCCGAGCTGGGATTTGCTCGGGAGCTTGCTGAATCAAAATTTAATAAAAGGAGAGTTGTATGTCCTGGTTTGAGGAATCGATTATGGCCCGCAAAGGTGTTGCAAAAGGTATCGCCGGAAACCCTCACCACATTAGTGAAGAAGTTCAGGGAAAGTACCAGTATGTTTACGGGGCATTTGTTGAGCCTATATTGTATGTAGAGCCGGGAGCGATCATCTCCGCAGAGACACACGATGCTTTTGAAGGGAAAATTAGTAAGGAGACTGACAAACCTTCGGAGATTTTGAATTTTCCATTTCTCAATCCCCAAAATGGCCCGATCTATGTCGAGGGTGCCGAGAAAGGCGATACTCTGGCGGTGTATATTAAGGAAATTCGCCCACGCGGCGAACAGCCGTCCGGCACCACTGTGATCATGCCAGAGTTTGGCGGTCTCGTGCCGACAGCGGATACTGCGATGCTAAACCCCACGTTGCCGGAGGTTGTCAAGAAATTGCACATCGACGCTGAAAAGGGTATTAAATGGAATGATCGTATCACTCTGCCATATGAACCATTCATCGGTACAATCGGCACTGCACCGGAAATCGAAGCAATAAGTGCTCTCGTGCCGGATTATTATGGTGGCAACATGGATTTGCCTGATGTTGCACCGGGCGCAGTCATCTACCTGCCAGTTCAAACAAAAGGAGCTTATCTGTTTCTCGGCGATTGCCATGCTGCGCAAGGTGATGGAGAACTTTGTGGCGTAGCCGTTGAACATCCAACCGTAACTACGGTTCAAGTCGACCTGATCAAAAACTGGACTATTCGTGCACCCCGTTTAGAGAATGAAAAATTCTACATGACGATTGGCTCTTCCCGTCCCATGGAAGACGCAGCTCGACAGGCTTACAGGGAACTAATCCGCTGGATGGCTACGGACTTCGGTTTCGATGAGATTGATGCCTATATGCTTTTGACACAGGCGGGACGGGTACGCCTTGGCAATATGGTAGACCCCAAATACACCCTTGGTGCTTCCATTTTAAAGACTATTTCTGGCATCGCTAAATAGTAGTGCTCTACGGTGGTGTGTCAGAACGCGCCGCCGCCACACCTGTTAGACCCAAATAAAGATCCATAAAACCGAGGCCTTCAAAACGATATGATGTCAAAAATTGATCCACGCGTTTTTCTGGAGTCCTTGTTTGATGCAGCGGTTGCTGCTGCTGATCCTGAGCTGGTGATCCGGGCCAATTTGCCTGCAAAGCCTAAAGGCCGGACGATTGTAATTGGCGCGGGCAAAGGGTCGGCGCAAATGGCGGCGGCTTTTGAGCGTGTATGGGACGCACCGCTCGAAGGTGTGGTCGTCACGCGTTATGGTTATGCAACGTCTTGTGAGCGTATTGAAATCATCGAAGCCGCCCATCCGGTGCCCGATGAGGCAGGGCTTGCGGCCTCAAAACGTTTGTTTGATGCCGTATCGAACCTCACGCAAAATGATTTGGTCGTGGCACTTATTTCCGGTGGTGGTTCAGCACTTCTGCCGTCTCCGCCTCAAGGCATGACGCTTGAAGATGAAATTTCAGTCAACAAGGCCCTGCTCGCATCAGGCGCACCGATCTCGGCCATGAATGCAGTACGAAAACATCTTTCCACAATCAAGGGCGGACGGCTTGCAGCTTGCGCCCATCCTGCAAAAGTTTTCTCGCTGGTCCTGTCTGATATTCCGGGTGACAACCCGGCCTTTGTCGCCTCTGGCCCGACCGTCCCTGATGCGACTTCTCGCGACGATGCACTCAAAATCATCGAACACTACAAGCTTAAATTGCCCGATACAGTGCTCGCGCATCTTAAAAGCGAGAAGGCTCATGCTCCAAAGCCTAATGATAAAATCTTTGCCAATAATGAAGTGCGGGTGATTGCATCAGCTGCAGTTTCGCTTGAGGCGGCCGCAGAGGAAGCTTCACAGCAGGGGGTAGAGGCATTCATTCTGTCAGATGCAATGGAAGGTGAGGCTCGAGAAGTCGCGCATGTTCATGCCGCTATTGCACGTGAAGTGGCAGATCGGGATCGACCGTTTAAAAAGCCAGTGGTGATCCTGTCAGGTGGCGAAACCACGGTCACGATTCGCGAAAAAAGCGGCAAAGGCGGGCGCAACAGCGAGTTTCTGCTGTCCTTTGCACTCGATATCGAGGGCTACACGAATATTCACTCGCTTGCAGCAGATACGGACGGCATCGATGGTTCGGAAGACAATGCAGGCGCTTTTGCTGATGGTTCAACGGTTTCGAGGCTGCAAAAAGCAGGCGTAGATGGTGCCACGCATCTCAATGCCAATGATGCTTGGACGGCATTCGATATTATTGGTGATCTGTTCGTACCAGGACCGACCGGCACCAATGTGAATGATTTCCGAGCTGTACTGGTTATGATGTGACGTACGTCCATTCTGCGACACGAAAAGCTTGCTCATTCACACCTGAGAATAGTTAGCAAATGCTCGGACCTCCGACGGCTGTTGCCCCAACAGCGATACATGAAAGCCACCAATAGATGTCTTCTTGGTTGAAGAACTTAAGTTTAGGGTGCCGCATATGGCAAAATCACATTTAACCATATGTGGCCATCACTTCGCTTTTAGCAGGTGATGCAACGCGCCACGGCCTAAATCCTTCTACCTGTTTTACTGTCGAAGAGATGGACGCGGCTTTCGTCTCCTTTAACGTGCACCTGTTGCCCTAGCTCCAATTCGCTATCACGCGGGAACTCGACAGTCAGCATTTTAGCGTGGCCAATTTCGATATAGCCGAACATTTGACTGCCCAATCGTTCGACCACCGCAAGCTCACCACTAAACCACGCCTCCTGCGCAAAACAAGCAGTCATATCCTCAGGCCGAACGCCAAGCGTAACCTGGTCCTGAATACCGAGCTGCAGGTTTTGAAAGCCAAGTGAAACATCTCTACCGATGCAAGATAGTACAAGATTCTCTTCGCTATTTTGTCGGACTGCCGCAGGAAGAGCGTTCATGGTGGGGCTTCCGATGAATTGTGCGACGAAGAGAGTTGCAGGCTTGCGATAGATATCGAGCGGTTTACCAATCTGTTCGACATTCCCCTTGTTCATAACCACAATTCGGTCTGCAAGTGTCATCGCCTCGATCTGATCATGCGTCACATAAACAGTGGTCGCTTTAATCTTCCGGTGCAATTTCGCTATTTCCAACCGCATCTCGACCCGCAAAGCCGCATCGAGATTAGAGAGTGGCTCATCGAACAAAAAGGCATTGGGCTCTCGCACAATAGCGCGCCCCATAGCGACACGCTGACGTTGACCACCCGAAAGTTGCGCAGGACGTCGGGTAAGAAATTCACCAAGTTTTAACGTCTCCGCCACCGTTCTAATGCGCGAAGATACGTCGTTGTCATTGGAGCCGCGCATCTTGAGGCCAAAAGCCATGTTTTCCTGCACACTCATGTGCGGATAGAGCGCGTAGTCCTGAAACACCATCGCGATATTGCGCTCTGAAGGCGAAAGCTCATTGACGATAGCATCGCCAAACCTTAGCTCTCCGCCCGATATATCCTCCAGACCAGCAATCATTCTGAGCAAAGTGGATTTGCCACAACCGGAGGGACCAACCAGAACAACGAATTCGCCACTCTCTATATGAAAGTCGAGATCGTGAATGACTTTATGCGTGCCATAAGTCTTCTGGATACGCTCCAACGTGATGGCGATCATGCCTTCTCCTCCCAGAGTTTTCACTTGACGTCTTTTATCGATATTATTATCAATAATGATAATTGAAGCTTTAAGCAAGAAGGCTCAGGCATCGACGTGGCATATTTTTCACCGAAACTCGTTCAGAGCAGACCCCCAAAAGCGGCAGTCGTATTTGAAGCGCTGAAGCGGGATATTATGCTTGGCACATTGCCTGCCGGGGCCAACCTAACGGAGCTGGAAGTCGCCGCACATTTTCAATGCAGCCAGGGCCCAGTGCGTGAAGCGCTGCTCCAGTTGCAGGAAGAAGGCCTTGTTCTGCGACAGGGCCATAGGGGAACACAGGTTTCTCTATGCACACCGGACGAAGCTGTTGAAATGTTTCGTCTACGCAACTCCATTGAATGCAATGGGATCCCGCGCGTCATGATGCGCCGCTCCAAGAAGTTGACGGATGACCTCAAAGGAATGCTGGAGGGGATGCTACAGGCAGCCGACGAAGAAGATGAATATCGTCTGGCTGCGATTGACCGTGACTTTCACAGACGCATTTTCGACGAAGCAGACTTGCCTGCTCTGAACCCCATTTTACATCGTTGCCTTGTTCACAACCATCGCTTCAAAATTTCACAAAGCGGCAATGCACGCGATCTGCGTGGAACTGCGCTTCGTCATTGCTCGATTATTGATGCAATTGAAGCCGCCGACACCGAAGCTGCAATGGTTGCTATGCGTCACCATATTGCGACGATTGTTGATTTCGGGCCAGCGGTGTTCCCGGAAGAAGGTCGCTCTTCATGACAACTACCATCAAACAAGAATTATTGCCGGAAATGCAGGCTATTCTCGAAGAAATCGCAATCGAGTTCGCAGGCACTCCTGATCCAACGACGCTTCCATCAGCAGAGGGGCGTGCGCTGGCGGAAAAGAACAACCAGCGCTGGAATATCAATCTGCCTGAGATAAAGGACGTGTGTTCAATACATCTAGCTGCGAACCCATCTGTCGGCTCACAGGAAACTCCATTGCTTGTTCTGGAGCCTCACAACAAAAAACCCGGAAGCATTCTTTTCGTGCACGGTGGCGGCTTTGCGTTTTGTAGTCCCAAAACGCATGAGCGCTGCGCGCGCATGCTTGCAGAAAAGTCCCGCTTAACTGTGGTTTTGCCTGATTACAGACTGGCCCCGGAGCACCCCTTCCCGGCAGGCCTTCATGATGTCATTGGCGCGATGCGGGCATTGATTGATGGGGAACTAACAGGGCTCGATAGCCCCGTTTATATCGCAGGCGATTCTGCTGGTGCAAATTTAGCACTTTCAGCCATGCTGCATGAGGCGGAAAACAACCATGCGCTGCCTAAAGGCGCGCTGCTCTTTTATGGCAACTATGCCATGGATTTTGAAACCCCATCTTATAAAGCATTCATCAATGGTCCAGGGCTGACCACTGACAGAATGAAGCGTTACTGGAACTGGTATGCGAGTGGGCAAGACATTGCTTCAAATCCGCTAGCCTGCCCGCTTCATGCCAAAGATGCAGCCCTAGAAAAAATGCCACCGCTCTATCTTACAGCTGCAGGCATCGACCCCCTCTTTTCCGATACGATTTTGCTTCACGAGCGGCTTTTGAAGATTGGACGCAAGGACGAATTAGCCGCCACAGATGGCGTCGTTCATGGCTTTCTGCAATACACAAATGAACTAACGGCAGCTAGAGCAGCGTTGGAGGACGCAGCAAAGGCATTAAGCCGAATGGCCTGAATGAAAGAGGCTTTTTAGACAACTGGGAGGAGTTGAAATGTTGAAATCTCTTATGCTCAGCGCGGCATTTGCTGCTGCACTTACAATTTCGGCGCAATCCGCTGAAACCGTTCGCTTCTGGTATCATTTCGACAATCCGGAAAACCCGATGTCGGAACTTGTTGCGAAATTTGAAAAAGCCAATCCGAACATTAAAATCGAAGCGGAAAATATTCCATGGAACAGTTATTACGATAATCTCTACACATCCATCATTGGCGGCAGCGCACCTGATGCTGCAATGGTGAAGCTGTTCGCGCAGCCGCGTTTGAACGAAATGGAAGCTCTGGAACCGTTAGGCGAGCGGATCGATGGCTGGGCCGGGAAAGACGACCTGCTCGATAATCTGCTCGAACTAAACAAAGCATCAGACGGCAACCAATATTATCTGCCTATTCAGTATGTTGTTCTTTATCTTTATTATCGTGCTGATCTCTTCAAGGAAGCGGGTTTGGAGCCTCCTAAAACCTGTGAGGACTTCCGCAATGCTGCCATTAAGCTGACAGACGCTCCTAATCGTTACGGCTTCGGACTTCGTGGTGGCAAAGGTGGATGGGATCAATGGGGCGCCTTCGTTCTTTCACAAGGTGGCGAAGTAATGCCCGGCGGTTTGACAACACCATCCGCCGTGGCGGCCAATCAATGGGTGATCGATCTTTTCCAGAAAGACAAAGTCATTCCTCCATCAGCGCCAAATGACGGGTTTCAGGAAATTATTTCAGCTTTCAAAACCGGTAAAACCGCTATGACGATCCACCATGTCGGCTCGTCCAAGGATCTCGTTTCTGCACTCGGAGATAAGGTATCAGCAGTTCCTGTACCTGAGTGCGGCGGCAATCGCTGGACGTCATATGGCGATGAATCTCTGGCGATTTTCTCGTCCTCGAATGTGAAAGACGCTGCATGGAAATGGATTTCTTTCCTTGCAGAAGGCGAAAACAATGTTTCCTTCAATAGCGCAACTGGTCAGATGACCGTCACAAAAAGCGGCTCAAAAGATTGGAAACTGCACGACCGTCGGTTTGTTGATGCAACGGTCAAGTCCCTGCCCTTCGCACATGTACTGCCACAAAACGAAGGCACTTCAGAATTCGTGAACACAGCGTGGCAAACTGCTATGCAACGCGCGCTTGCAGGGCAGATCACATCTGAACAGATGATGCAGGAACTGGAAAAACTATTCCAGAACTAAGCAACCGACGTGCGGGTCATTCGTGGCAGCATTCTCATGCGCCGCCATACCTCTCCCGTTAAAAAATCGTCGAACGCCAATCCATTCCCCAGCTTGGATAGATAGCCTATGTCCGCGTTACCTTCTGTCTCCCAATCACCAACGCATCTCCGACACCGGAGCAAAAAGCTGCTGCCTTACTGGTTGCTTAGCCCTGCCGTTGTTGTCACGCTGGTCATTGTCTTCCTGCCAATGGTGCAGGCAGTCTGGACAAGTTTCTACGATCTGTTGCTTTTCAAGCCCAAAGCAACAGCGTTTGTCGGCATTGGTAACTATATCAAACTGTTAGAAGACCCGGTCTTTTGGGCCGCGTTCTGGAACACATGCATCTGGATCGGGCTCACTGTCCCACTCCAGATGGGGCTAGGACTGATAACTGCCCTCCTGCTCAATAGGCAATTCCCGTGGCGAGGCTTGGCCCGTGCGCTGGTCATCATTCCTTGGGCACTCCCGAGTGTGGTCATTGCACTGATGTGGCGGTGGATTTACGATCCCAATACGGGCGTCCTCAATGACATTCTGCTCAACCTCTCGGTTGTGAGCCAGGCGGTTCCATGGCTGGCCGATCCAAACATCGCCCTTTATGCAATCATCGCAACGCTGACTTGGCAGGGGTTCCCGTTCTTTGCGATTATGATCCTCGCAGGCTTACAGGGCATTCCCAAAAGCCAGTATGAGGCGGCGTCAATTGATGGTGCATCGCCATGGCGTCAGTTCTTGAACGTAACATTGCCCGGCATCGCGCCCGTTTTAGCAACAGCAGGCCTGCTCCGGGTGATCTGGGTCGCTAACTCGATGGATGTGATCTTCGTCATGACAGGAGGCGGTCCCGGCTACTCAACTTACACGCTGCCTCTCTATGCATTCGTGAAAGCGCGGCAAAACCTTGATTTCGGTTATGGCACAGCTATCGCTGTCACCTTCACGCTCCTGCTCGGTGTTCTGGTCGTTCTTTATCTTGCACGTACAATGCGTGAGGTCGAAAAATGAAACGTCAAAGCACGCTTAAACGCATACTGACCACCGACCTTCCGGTCGCCTGCATCGTGCTCTTCGCCTTGGCTCCTTTCGCGTGGATGGTTTTGACATCACTCACGCCAACTGAGCAGCTATCAGCCAGCGGTGTTTCACTGTCGCCTTCGGGCTGGAGCCTCGATAATTACGAGCGCCTGTTTAACAAAGCGCAATTCTACAAAAATATGCTTGATAGCCTCGTCATCGCTGTAGGCACAGTTGTGCTTGGCCTCGCGGTTTCGATAACGGCAGCCTATGCGCTATCACGTTTTCGCTTTATCGGGCGCAAATTGTTCATGATGCAGTTTCTGCTCATCAACATGTTCCCGATCGTGCTGCTGATCCTGCCGCTTTTTATTCTCATGCGGAAATATGGCATTCTGGACACCTATCTCGGGCTTATTCTTGCGAACTCTACGGTCGCAATTCCGTTTTCGGTCTGGATGCTAACAAGTTACGTCGCAGCTATTCCCAAAAGCCTTGATGAAGCCGCCATGATGGACGGCTGTTCACGCCTTGCTGCGTTGCGGCGCGTGATCATACCGCTGATGATGCCAGGGATTATTTCAACCGGCATCTACATCTTCATCACTGCATGGAACGAATATCTCTATGCGCTCACACTTGGCGGCAGAAATGTGCGCCCCGTTACGGTCGCAATCCAGACTCTGATTGGTGAATACCAGATCGAATGGGGGCTGCTCGCAGCGGGTGCCGTTGTTGGCGCAATGCCCGCAGCCATTCTTTTCCTTCTCGTTCAAAAGCGCCTTATCGGCGGCCTCACACAAGGGGCAGTCAAAGGCTGACACCGCTCCATTCCCCAATTATTCTTCAAGCAATCGAGGAAAAAACATGAACCCCATCGGGTTGATTTCAATGCAATATGCGCGTCCTTTTGCGGCCGAACATTTTCCGCTTTTCCCTAAAATGCGTGAACACGGATTTGAGTTTGTTGAGTTGCTGGTGCCTGAACCCGGCGAACTCGACCTGAAAGAAACACGCAAAGCACTAGATGACGCAGGACTTGGCGTCGTGCTTGCAGCGCGCGTCAATCTTGAACGTAACATCTCGTCTGCTGACCAAAATGCCTATCACGGTGGCGTAGACTACCTCAAATACACGGTTGATTGCGCTGATGCACTTGGCGCGCAGGTTGTCGGCGGGCCTCTGACCGGGAATCCCCTCGTCTTTGCTGGCCGCCCTCCTCAGCCCGTTTCAGAAGTTGAACGCTTGCGCCGCAAAGATAACTGCGTAAAAGCCCTGAAAATTGCTGGAGAGTATGCTCAGGGAAGCGATGTTGTACTCGCAGTCGAACCGCTCAACCGGTTTGAAAGCGATGTCCTTTGCACTACGCAGCAGGCAATCGAATTGCTGGACGCGGTTGATCAACCAGCGATAAAACTGATGCTCGACACCTTCCATATGCACATGGAGGAAAGCTCAATTCCAGAAGCCATCAGGCTTGCCGGCGATCTGGTTGTGCATTTTCAAGCCAACGAAAACCACCGTGGCTTTCCCGGCACGGGCGCAACAGACTGGGTAGGGGTTTGTCGTGCACTACACGAGATCGGTTACACAGGTCCAATTTCGCTTGAACCATTCCGCCGTCAGGATGATCGTTTTGGCGTTCCTTTTGCCCAATGGAGAGCGCCACACGAGGATGAAAGTGATCGTCTGTCGGCCAGCACCACCTTCATGAAAAGCCACCTCCTTCTCACGGAATATCGTCGATGACACTCAAAATTGGTTGGATTGGTTGCGGTATACACGCGACCCAGATGTTGCTTCCACAGCTCGTTCGCTATGACGTGGAGATTGCCGCACTTTGCGATGTCGACCCGGCACGGCTGGCTAATGCCGGAAGACAATTCGGCGTACGTGCACTTACCAGTGATGTCGAAACCCTGCTCAATACATCCGGTCTTGACGCCATTGGCATGGCTGTCGGCCCTGATCAGCACCTTGCCTTTGGTAAAGCCGCACTGGAACGCGGCCTGCCTGTATTCATGGAAAAGCCACCTTCTGGATCAGCCGAAGGCGCGCGTGAACTTCTCAAAGCTTCTGAAAAATCCAAGAAACCGCTTCTGCTGGGCTTCATGAAGCGCTATTCTGTCGGCAACAAAATCGCTGCAAATATCATAAAATCAGGCCAATTCGGTGATGTTTTGGGCCTAACTGGCTATTATATGACGGCTCCCGGCTATTTTGCGGGGAACGTCGATTACACCGGCTTCTTCCTACACCACTGCGTCCACTATATGGACCTCGTTTCCCACTTGGTTTCGCCTGTTCGAAAACTGACAGCGAAGAAAGTCGAAAAAGAACCGGGAAAGCTGCTGATCCATGCAGCATTTGACTTTGAATGTGGGGCTATCGGCACCATTGCTATGGGAACGATGCAATCGCGCGGCACACCCGTCGAGCGTATTGAGCTGATGGGAGATCACCAGCGCATCGAAATCGATGATGTCATAGATGTGCGCTGGCACCGAAATCCTGCGTTCAAGATCGACGACCCGAAAGCAATGCTATCAGGCGAGTGCGATACGCTGACTTGGAAGCCTAACTTCACCGCAGCTGCAAATGAAGATCCGAAGGGCTATCATTCGCTACTGGCCGATGTCGTTCCGGCACTCATGGGGGATAAAACACCAGCACCAAACATTATAGACGGCGTTATTGCCATGGAACGGTTAGAGGCCATGCGAAAGGAAATCGGCTTATAGCGCTAACTTATATTTCACATCAGAACGAAACTATCACATAAAAATTGCTCTGACCTCTTCAAACTGGTCCGTGTATGATTAGAGTTTTCCCCGCTATTTTCCTGACTGGAGAAGGAGTGGAAAGCATGAAAGCATCGAAGTTTTCGGATGCCCAGAAGGTGTTTATTCTCAAGCAGGGGGATGATGGGGTGCCGGTAAGAGAGATCTGTCGCAAGAGCGGGATCAGCCAAGCGACGTATTTCAATTGGAAGAAGAAATACGCAGGTCTTCTGCCTGATGAGATGCGGCGGCTGCGTGTTTTGGAAGACGAGAACAGCCGTCTGAAGAAGATTGTTGCAGATCTAACGCTTGACCGCGAGATGTTGCAGGACGTCATACGCCGAAAACTTTAAGGCCTGCTCGGAAACGTGATCTGGTGGCGGGAATGCTTGTTGACTGGGGAATATCGATCCGGCGTACTTGCTTGGCGCTCAGCCTCGACAGATCAACCATCAATTACAAGTCCCGCCGCCTGATGCAATAAACTGTGCAGGCCGCTGTTGAAAAATGGATCAAAGAGATTTGTGAGACCCATGTGCGTTACGGTTACCGACATGTACACGTCCTGCTTCGAGCTGAACAGCCTCGCTGGCCTTCATCGGCAGTGCTTCCACATCAACGGTTCGATACGGATCAACGAACTCGACCGTCGATATAACCGGGCCGCCGAATTTCGTCTGACTGATCGGATTATTAGGCAACGGATAGGATGGCACGAAGCGGCCACTTGACGGTAGTTCGAACATAATGACACTATCTTTAATCTTGAGTAAGAATTAAATCGGCTTTGGTCTGTTATTACTTAGGGAAGCTATTGCATCTCTATAGAAGGAGTTATCGATGGGTATTTTCGACAAAATCAAAAGCGCAATTTGGGGTGAAGCTCAAGCCGCGACACCGGAACCTGCCACAATAGAAACAGGCTCACCGTCTGCTGATACGCCGACGGCTTCTTCTACACAAGCTACACCCGTCACTGCCGCGGACAGTTCAGCTGCCGTTGACGTTGGCGCGGTGCTAGATGCAGCAGTCGCCACGAATGGCCAGAAACTAAACTGGAAAACATCGATCGTTGATTTGATGAAGGCGCTGGGCCTAGACAGCAGTCTTGAACACCGCAAAGAGCTTGCGAAAGAACTCGGTTACACAGGCGACGTTTCAGATTCGGCCACGATGAATGTTTGGCTCCATAAAGAAGTGATCCAAAAACTAAAAGATAACGGCGGCACCGTTCCTGCTGGTCTTTAACGTTTAGCCACTTGTTGGGTTTCTAAACGCAACTGAACGACCTCGCCGGGGACCCGCCCGTCGGGGTTTGCATTTCAGGCACCCTTCGGGGCGCCTGAGTTTCTATCGTACTAACCCACGCCTGGAAGCCTGTTTACTATCCGCGCTGACCGCATCGGGTCCGATTTGCCATATGCTTTGACGGTTCGTGAACTGGTATTTTGAGACACGTTCTCGACATAAGAATGGAAACTACCGTCGTTCTCGAAACGCGTCACAACTCAACAAGCATAGGACCGGCAGCGCTTGTCCTTTGTTGTGCGCTTAGGACCGGCATCGTTGGGGCCCGCAGGCTTGGTGTGCCAGTCGCGAAGGCGGGCAAGCGATCCTCGTTAATTGCTTCGAGACGCCCTCGATATTTAGATGTCGAACGAGCGTTCGTCATTAACTCTCTATTCGATACTTTCGTGAGGATGCTATCACTGCGACCGGTTGCCGAGCAGGTGAACCACGAAAGTCAGGTCATCCAGTGGAAAGCCCTTCGCTTGGGGTACGGCGCAGATGATCGCGCTTGAAGATGTATCTGCATCATCACAGGGCCCCATTGATCATGGTTTCGAACGCCCAGCATTTTCAGCAATAGCCCATCCTACCTCATTCTCAATGATGTTCCGCAACAGCTGCTCTCCAGCAAACGCTTACAAATATTCGGTTGTATCAACCTATGTTGGCAACCGTTACATTTGTTCTATTTTTTTCTAGGATTTATTTTGTAACTTCGACATTGCATTGACCTCCTTTGGAAATATGCTCCCCGTATCGCGCACCCGAGCCCCCCGCCCCAAAACGCGATACGGGACTTTTTCCAAGGATAGTGGACGCAAACATTTGAACTTCCAAGAATATTCATAATCTTACCAAATTAATGCTGTTATGTACCTCTTGATTTACTAATTAAATACTTCTAGATGAAATCCGTCTGGGAGGATAAGATCGCCTGCGCGCGCTTTTGAGCCGCCGGGCGACTTTCCATTTCAAGGCCTATGCACTCACTGCATGTCAAATGTGCAACATTGCACATTGTAATCATCCAACCATTACCTATTTTCAGATTGTTCAGTCTCACTCCTCCTCCCAGAGGCTGAACCCGAGCGCGGCACTCCTCCTCCCAGTCGCGCTTTACAGATCAGCCCGCTGCACATTCCTCCTCCCAGTGCAGCGGGCTTTGTTAATTTTTAGGCCGATATTCTCGGCGTTCATCGTAGAGTAGGTCACTGATTTGAAGTCATCTCCACAGCAACCTCTCGTCAAACCGTGCGTGCAGTTTTCCCGCACACGGCTTTCCGACTGCCTTCTTCCGGCAGCTTTATGACGGCACAGTTCGGGCATACCGGTTGTTCTCTTCTCCCTTGACCACCAAGCCGTTAAGCTTGAATAGTCCATGGTAGTCGTAGAACCATGACGGCGGATGGTCCCTCCATCCCTTTGTCCGTTTCTTGTGCTTCTTCCTCAGCATGATGCAAAGTGTCCACATCGTGTAATTAGCGATGCTCTTGAAATGCATTCGAGAATTACCAGTCTTGAAGTAGTTTCCCCATCCTCGCAGAACAGGATTGATCTGGTCTTTGATAAGTAAGGGCAGATCGCGGTGTTGCCCTGTGCGGACAATTTCCCTGATCTTCTTCTTGACTGATGCCATCGCCTTGGGAGCGGGATAATAATATGTCTTTGCTTCACCTGAGCGCTTAGACGGCTGCACCGCAAAGCGGTGGCCGAGGAAGTCGAACGGTTCTTCGCGGACATTGACTATCCGTGTTTTCTGCTCGTTGAGCGTCAGGCCCAGCCGGTCGAGAACCTTCTTGGCCTCGGACAGGTAGGTTTCTGGCGCTTTTCCGCACAGAATGACAAAATCGTCAGCATATCGCACGATGTGAGCATCATGCGCCCTGCTACCGAAAGCCATTTTCTCCCAATATCGGTCCAGCCAGTGCAGATAGAGGTTGGCAAGCAACGGAGAAATGACCCCGCCTTGCGGCGTTCCGGTCGTTTCCTTGCGCACCTGCATATCTTCCATCACACCGGCGTCGAGCCACATCGAGATCAGTTTCATAACTGACCGATCGATGACCCGCGACCGCACAGAGATCAGCAGTTTGTCGTGCGGAATCGTATCAAAGTATGATTTCAAATCCGCATCGACGACATGGACGCAACCAAAGTTGATCCATTTGTAGATCTCCCGCAGGGCATGAAGGGCGCTCTTACGAGGCCGAAACCCATACGAAAAATCCTTGAAGTCCGCCTCGAACAACGGTTCGATGACGATCTTCACTGCTGCCTGTATGACACGATCTTCTATGACTGGAATGCCAAGCGGACGCTTCGATCCATCGGCCTTCGGGATATAAACCCGTCGAACCGGCTGGGGCCGATAGCGCTTCGCCTGAAGTTTTCCCTGTATCCCACCGAGGAACCGCTAAAGGCCGATCTTTCCTTCGATCATATCGAAGGTCTGTTTGTCGATGCCAGGGGCACCGCCATTAGCCTTGACCTGTCTGTAGGCGAGCGCAAGGACATCTTCCCGGCGCACCTTGTCATAGAGCACTCCGAATTTCCGCGTCGGATTCGCCTTGGCTGCTCGGTATAGTGGCCGTTGCAGTTCTCGCACTTTTTCTAACGGTGTGTTTTGAGCTTTCGCAATCACACAGTGCCTCCTACATCGGCTTCCGTGGCAGAAGTAGAGGTCCTTCCCTCCGGTCAGGTTTTGTTGCCCTGTCCATCATCAGTACTATGACCTCCTCCGACTCCTTGTCCCTGCATCCGTCCAGATTTCGGTGCTTGCCTTATACTTTCAGTTACGCAGCAGGTTAAGCTGCGACAGGGGAAGGTCTCCTTGGTTCCGCTCAGTTCTGTGCATACATCCCATCCTCTATACCCCGAGTTCCAATGCCGGTTTCACTTGGTCAGTTCATCCACCGGCATTCACTGGTCTTCGCCCCCATTCTAAAGGCTCGACGGAACCACCCTACACCGCACTCTCCCAGTATTGCTGTACGGCTGAAATTGACGAGGCTTATGAAGGTTCACTTTCGTTACGGGCTGTATGCTTGCGGGCACCCACGGTCTGGGTCGGGGGCTACCTTTGTCCGGCGTCGTTCCCGCGTTTCAGTCACCATCCACACGTACGCCATAGCTACACAGTCAACTAACCTCCTACTGTGGCAGGACTCTCACCTGCAAGAAACTGAGCAGCTTGATCCAAGCACTCAAAACGGAATTTCGTCGTCCAGCAGCTTCGACTAACCGATAGACGCATTTGTCGTTCGCAGGCTCCGGCACGTTATTGTTGCCGGCAGGGAGTGGGTTTTCAGCGCCAACTCGATCGCAGTCATCCCGCAGTCGTCGCTGATCTTATACATCCTGAAAGGCCTACTGGAGTGATCGGCCTGATTGTCGCTGCACTCGCCCGCAGAATAGCGTTGGGACACTCGCCGTTTACAGTGCTAAGTTGCGATAACCTATCTCATAATGGCCAGAAACTGCACAACGCAACGCTGACTTTTGCGCGGGAAGCTCATGGAGAGCAGCTTTCCAGTTGGATAGAAAGCACTGTCAGATTTCCATCATCCATGGTGGATCGCATCACTCCAGCATCAAATGCCGCTACTACCAGACTTGCAGCAGCACTGACAGGACGAGAAGATCAAGCAGCGGTCGAAACCGAACCGTTCACTCAATGGGTCATGGAGGATCAATTCTGCGCCGGACGACCAGAATGGGAATGCGCAGGCGCCTTGTTTGTCAATGACGTTACTCCGTATGAACGCATGAAACTTCGGATGCTGAATGGAGGACATTCCATGCTGGCTTATAGTGGGCAGTTGTCAGGCAAAACATTTGTACGCGATGTCATGGCGGACCCTGATCATGCTGCCCTCGTTCGGCGTCATCTTGCTGCAGCTGCGGCAACTGTGAAGGGCTTAGCTATTGATCTCGATGGCTATGCATCTGCCTTGGCCGAACGATTTTCGAATCCAGCGATTGAGCATGCTACAGCGCAGATCGCAATGGATGGCACCCAAAAGCTTCCTCAACGCATAACAGCATCAGCTTTAGAGACCATTGCTGCTGGTGGATCGGTACGTCCCTTTGCGTTTGCGTTGGCGGCTTGGCTTGCTTTTCTCGTTCAAAAGGATCACGACGACCGGCCTCTACCGCTGAACGACCCAAAAACCACAGAGCTTCAGGCTGCACTAAAAGACGCCGAAACACCGGGCGATATAATTCATGCGGTGGCCGGTGTTTGCCCTGGCATCCTTCCAGCCGCTTTGACCGATGGTGCTTTCGGCTCTGCACTCCACGCTATGCTGACTGACATTCTTTCCAATGGAATGAACTCCGTTATCCATCGCGAAGCCGAACAATATAGCTGATCATTGTGACAGGGTCTCGTGCGACCATACTTACTCACTTGATCCGGCTGAGCGTGGCGCATCAGCCGGTTCTGTCTCAAGGTGCGGGCTTTTGCATCAGATAATCTGCTATCGCCTGATAGGCTGGTAGCGATGTTGGATCATTATACGCGTTGCCCGCCTGTGGATGCGAGGCAAAACGAGCAATCACCATTTCGGCTTGGGGATCAATATAGAGTGCCTGCCCATGCACTCCGCGCGCCATAAAAGCCCCATCCGCATTATGGGAAACCCACCACATGCCGCGATAGCTCCAACCTGACAGCAGCTTGTATCCAGCTTTTTCAAATGCCTTCTTATCGCCGCCGCCCTTGATGCTTGCAATAGCAGCAGCAGGTATAAGACGCTCGCCGTTGATCACACCATCATTGAGCAAGAGCTGTCCCAAACGAGCCATATCGCGTAACCCGACGTTGAAACCACCGCCAGCAAAAGGAGTGCCGATTGAATCGACCGTATAATATGCATCCTGCTCAGTGGCCAATTTGCTCCATATGCGTTCTGACAATAGGGTTGCTACAGATTTCCCGGTAACACGCGCGATAATCCAGCCAAGCGCGTCAGAATTAATCGTCCGATAGCCAAACGTCTCTCCGTGCTCGCCCTGCTTACGGACAGTCTTCAAATAGTCGAAATAGGTACGCGGTCCGGTGTAATTATCAGGCTTCGGCAAAGGATTGCCAGCTGCAGAATATATCCAGACATCGGCGTTCGGATCGCTATAATCTTCGCTGTAATCCAGACCCGTGGTCATATCCAGGACTTGCCGGACAGTCGCATCTCCGAATGCACTTTTTGCAAGCTCTGGCACAAGGCTGCTAACTTCGGCTGTTTCGTCGAGCGTCCCATCTGCGACCAACATCTCACTCAGCAAACCAGTAATCGATTTGGTTACGGACATGGCTCCATGCTGGCCCGCAACATCCAGACATCCCGAATAACGCTCATACACTACTACTCTTTTATGTAGAACAACGATCCCATCGGTGTAATTCGCATCAAATGACTGCGCCCATGTCATTGTTTTATCACTGCCCAAAGGGCTGAAAGTCACCGCATCAATCGCTGGATCAGGTTGTTGCGCCAATCGAGCAGGCGAGCTGATGCCACGGCTCACATTTACTGTCGGCATTAACTGACGAAAGTGGCAGACGGTCCAACGCAATTTCGGGAAACTGAAGTAATCAGGATCGGAAAAGCGGATAATTTTATCCTCTGAAGGAGGCGATCCTTCCATCCAGCCAAGTACACGGGGATCAGAAGTTTTAGCTGACATAGCATCTGTCTCCTGTGACCAGGCCATCTGAGAAAAACCGGCCAGCATTCCCGCAGCCAAAAGTAGGACTTGTGAGGCACGTTTGACCACCGATCGGCCCATATTATTTGAAAGGCACCGCGAACTAGTAGTTGACGACAACATTTGCAAATCCTCCAGTCCAAATTGGTGCTTTAGCATCGATCATTGAATCAATGCCTGCGCCGGGAAATGACGCACGAACCCCAACCGTAAGATAAGTGTTGGCATTAATGGTACGATTATATTCCAGAAACACATCATCTGACAGATGATAGCTACTTACCGGCGATAGAGTTCGGCACACCGTCATTTGTTTCAACGCGCGTACCTTGTCCGAACTGGATCGGACTATGCAGCTGGTTGGCGCGTTATATGAGAATAGCGCAGGGTAAAAGCATCCTGTTTGGTCGGCGTCACCCGCAAGCTGACCAAAAACGCATTCACATTGGAGTTGATAAAAACCATCGACGATTTTGACCCGATCGACCATGAGCTGGGATTACCCTCATAGAACAATGGATCAAACCGCTCCAGTTTTTCTGTATCAGGATTATCGCCGAAAAAAGTCTGATATGCGAATGCCAAAGCGGGCGACCATGGCAGATCAGTGAAATTATAACCGACATAAACGCGACCCGCCCAAGCGGACAGATTGATCTGGTCGTTCCATTCGTATGCAAACTCGCCACCGGCAAATCAGGTTATCAAATGTGTTGGGCAACGGCTTGCCAATCGCGTAAGCATTGATAAAGTTTAGCCCATCACGGCCATCGGGCAGAATTTCTGGCGCCCCAATTCCATTGGGAGCAGCTTTGGTGTATAGGGAGTTTGAGTGCAGAACATGTCCGTATGTGATGCCAGCAAAACTGCCTTGTTACCAATTGTAACGCAGCTCCGAGCCGACAAGCTGCGTATTGCTGCTGCTACTCGGTAATTCATTCGGCTGCAGATAAAACGCAGTTACATCGACATCGTCATAACTGAATTTACCTATAGCGGCTGACTTCCACGCCTTACGTGGACCGAATTTCAATGCGCCACGTTCAAAACCACTATTGCCACCATTGGCGATCAACAGTAAGCGGTGTCCCGTCCGCACCTTGACCACAGCGTCTTATGTGATGTTGGGGAGTTCAGAGCGAGATATGATTGCAAAAGCGGTCCGCGTGAGCTAGTTAAGCTCACCCACAAGGACCCGGTGAAACTCCGGGTGGCTCTTCTGGCCGCCGATCCGCCAGACAACACAGCAACGCAACCTATTCCGATTTCGAGGACCGAGTTTCGCTCGGCTCGTTGCATCAACTGTGAAAAATCATCAATGCGAACTCTTTCAAAATACCGTCAGGAGTGGTTCTCCAACATCCGTGGCGACGTGCTCTCGGGCATCGTCGTGGCGCTCGCCCTCATCCCCGAAGCCATCGGGTTCTCCGTCATCGCGGGCGTCGATCCCAAGGTCGGCCTTTACGCGTCCTTCGCCATCGCCTGCGTCGCAGCCTTCGTCGGCGGCCGACCGGGCATGATCTCCGCCGCCACGGCCGCGACCGCCGTTGTCATGATCTCGTTGGTCAAGGAGCACGGTCTTCAGTATCTGTTCGCCGCCACCATCTTGATGGGCGTCATCCAGATCGTCGCGGGATGGTTGAGGCTCGGCCGCGTGATGCGCTTCGTCTCACGGTCGGTCATCACAGGCTTCGTCAACGCACTTGCGATCCTGATCTTCATGGCCCAGTTGCCTGAACTTATTGGCGTCCCGACGCTCACCTACGTGATGATCGCGGGCGGTCTCGCCATCATCTACCTCTTTCCATACGTGACCAAGGCGATCCCATCGCCGCTCGTGGCCATCGCGGTCCTCACGGCCATGGCATGGTGGTTTGGCATGGACCTACGCACCGTCGGCGACCTCGGCGAACTTCCGTCTTCGATCCCATTCCTGATGCTTCCGCAGGTTCCTTTGACCTGGGAGACGCTGCAGATCATCTTCCCATACTCAGTGACGCTCGCTGCCGTCGGCCTGCTGGAATCGCTGCTGACAGCGCAGATCGTCGATGATATGACTGACACGCCCAGCAACAAGAGTCAGGAATGCGTTGGTCAGGGCGCGGGCAACATCGCCTCGGCGCTGATCGGCGGTATGGGCGGCTGCGCGATGATCGGCCAATCGATGATCAACGTATCCTCGGGCGGCCGTGGACGGCTGTCCACCTTCGTCGCCGGAGCATTCCTGCTCTTCCTCATCGTCGTCCTCAACGATCTCGTGCGCATCATCCCTATGGCGGCGCTGGTCTCAGTCATGATCATGGTCTCCATTGGCACTTTCTCCTGGCGGTCGATCCTCGACCTGAGACGCCATCCGCTTCCTTCCTCCGTGGTTATGCTGGCGACGGTCATCACCGTCGTCGCAACGCATGATTTGGCAAAGGGCGTGATCGTTGGCGTCCTGCTGTCCGGCATCTTTTTTGCTGGCAAGGTAGCGCGACTGTTCATGGTCACGCGCCTGGAGGACGCCGAACAAAACAGTGTCACCTATATCGTCGAGGGTCAGGTCTTTTTTGCGTCGGCGGAAGCCTTCATCCATGCGTTCGACTTCACGGATAAGGGGAAGCGGATCATCATCGATCTCACGAAGGCCCATCTCTGGGACATCACCGCAATTGGCGCGTTGGACAAGATCGTATTGAAGTTCCGTCAGGCAGGCGACGAGGTCGAGGTCCTCGGCTTCAACGAGGCGAGTGCTGACATGATTGACCGCTTCGCGCTGCACGACAAGGATGAGCGGCTTGCGGCAAGCGTCTCACTGCACTGAACAACGTGGCTGCGTACATTCGTGCGCAGCCATCTGGCCCGCTACTGTTGTCTCTTGGTGTGCTCTATAATCGAGTGATTCCAAGGTAAAAGCTCAGCGATACGGCTCTGCTGGTGGCCATTCACAATTGGACTTGTCGCTGTTTGATTCCGCCTCCTTAAATAGACTATTGGTCATTAAGGAGAAGATTTATGGCAGCCTTACATACTGACGATTTCAGACGTGAAGCAGTTCGCATTGCCCTCACAAGCGGGCTTACTCGCCGCCAGGTAGCAACCGATTTAGGCGTTGGTCTTTCTACTCTATCCAAATGGATACAGCGCTCTCGCCCCGCGGATATGCCTCCAGCTAACGATATCGATTTGGCGAAAGAAAATGAACGCTTGCGTAAAGAGAACCGCCTACTTTTGGAGGAGAGGGAGGTATTAAAAAAGGCAACCGTGTTCTTTGCGAACCAAAGCAAGTGAGGTTTGCTTTCGTGGAAGAACACCATACTCAGTTTTCAGTCCACCGGCTGTGCCAAATTATGGACGTTACATCACGCGGTTATCGTGCCTGGCGCAGACGGCCATTAAGCAAGCGGCAAAGACAGGATATGGTGCTTCTCGCGCATATTCGAGAGCAATATCATCTTAGCCTTAAATCTTATGGTCGTCCCCGCATGACGCAAGAACTACAGGATATTGGATTATCTGTCGGGCACCGCCGCGTTGGGCGTTTGATGCGCCAAAACAACATTTATGCGGTTAGAACCCGCAAGCATAAGGTGACAACTGACAGCAACCATACTTTTAATATAGCACCGAACTTGCTGGATCAGGATTTCTCAGCTGACAAACCTAATCAGAAATGGGCGGGTGATATCAGTTACTTATGGATACGCGAAGGATGGCTATATCTGGCTGCCATAATCGATCTTCATTCACGGCGCGTTGTGGGTTGGGCTGTCAGCGATCGTTTGAAACAAGATCTTGCATTACAGGCATTGAATAGAGCCATTGCTTTGCGCAATCCAAAGCCTGGCTGCATTCATCATACAGACCGAGGCAGTCAATACTGTGCTCATGACTATCAAAAGCGGCTGAGGCAGCTCAAATTCCAAGCCTCAATGAGTGGAAAGGGAAACTGCTGGGATAATGCTGTGTCAGAAACATTCTTCAAAACACTGAAGGCGGAGCTGATTTGGCGACATGCCTGGCAAACACGTCAACAGCTGACAGATGCGCTTTTCAAATACATCAACGGATTTTACAACATACGCAGAAGGCATTCGACACTCGGAGGAATATCGCCCGCTCAATTCGAACAAATAACCGCCGAAAAAAGTTAAAGAGGCGGAAATAAAACGGGACAAGTCCAAAACAGCCGAGGTGTCGGATCCTTTCCGTTCCAAACCAATGCTACCATCTGGCCACCCAAACCAATTCATAAGAATGCCAACGCTGTATGATGCAGAATATTTTCAAAACTAATACAAGCGCACGCTAACAGAATTAGTTTCGTTTTGAACTCAAAATTATCAACGATTGCTATCCACACACCGGTAGGCGTATCAAAAGCCAACAAAGTCTTATCGTTGCCGGATGAGAGTTCAGTGGCAGATTATTTCGAACCTAAGCATCAGCCAGGAGCTAAAATTGAGGGATCGTATATTTTTCTTTTGGGTAGCTGTCTTCGCTTTAGTCTTAGGTGGATTTAACTTACTGCTAAATCCACCCCCACCTGCAACTTCCTCAATCGGTGGAGGCGGATACGATCTGTCCAAGCCAGTCTACACATTGTTGCTTCTGGCGTTTTTGGTTTTGTGGACTCTGACCACGACAGTCATCGGCTTGACGAATAAAAAACGCCAGCTTTCGCGACGTGCTTATCTACTCGCAGCTATTGGCACTTTGACCACAGTAGTGTCGTTTCTAATCTATGGCCAGAATATACATTAAAGAAATTTCAGCAAAAATACGAAGCTTTTTGCGGTACATAATGCTTAAAAACAAATATTTATGTCGAAACCAACGAACAAATTTAACTGGGCTTGCTCTAACGGGCCATTCTAAATCCGCATCTTTTTCAGACGTAACTCACCGCCTTCATTTCACGGACAACCAAATAAATTGGTGTCCATGAAACAGTCCGCCCACTGAGATGGAAGTGTCGCTCATCTCGTTTTAGAAGTTCCGTATTTGCTCTCGGATTTCTTTGGCAAAGCGATCAATATCGACTTTACTTGTTTCTCTTGTTTTCGACACTTCTGAGATAGAGCTCTCACTCTCCTCAAGCATCGTGAGATATTTGGCTTTCAGGTCGCTATTCTCAGGCACGGCCGCGATGTTTTCGCGAATACGTCCCTGCTCACCTTGGAGATCCTGCAGTTTCTCCTCAGACCTTTGAAGTTCGAGCTGCTTGTCGATTTGCTGTTGCCGTACTTTTGCAAGCTGGCTGAATTTTTCCGCAACACCCTTATCAGAGGCGGAGGACGACCAACTTAAAAGCGCAGTCGGATCGACATCGATGAGCCCGAAACTTTCGCTGCGAAGCTGTTCATCCACAGCGATAACCGATTGTTCTTCCCCAGCTTTGACAGAGGCTTTCAACCGGTGGTGGGAAACTGTCTTGCCGTCGTCGGCCTGAGCGGAAAATGACCAACCCACCCGAACAGGGTGTTCAATAATAACCGTCCTGTCAGCATCAAGAGCACCCGATATACGATACGTCGTAGTTTCACGCATTTTTTCCGAAATGCGAACGATGCCATCCACGACTTTGATATCGGTGATCTGTCTCGTTGGTTCCTGCTCCTGAGTAATCGTCATCTTACGATCTGTCGCGAAAGCGGCAATTCTCGTATCATCCTTTGGAATGTTCAATAGCTGGGCATCTCCTACATAACCGGCACCACTGTCGTAAACGGTCAGGATACCGCCCGGCATGCTGTTGCCTGTCGAATTTTTCAGCATAATCGCGGCAACCGGATGAACGTTGCTGCTACCGTTTCGATAGATTGAGATCATTTCCGCTTCAATCTGCGCATCAGCGATCGGCACAGACAAGCTATCACCATTGATCAGACTAAATGTGCCCGGAAGCTCAAAACTTGCGCTGGTGTCATTCTCAGAGGCGGCAGCAACGGCGCCACTCGGATTTGCAGTCGCTGAACCACCTCCGTAGCTACTAATGGCCGGCGCAGGGGCACGCATCACATCTGCCATTTGTTCATCACTCTCGAAGACTGCGGCCTTCTCACTCGCGGCGGGGCGGGCTCTCACTCTATTCGCCAGATTTCCGGTATCCGCCTCGACAACATTATTAGTCGCCGTGTCTACGATTACCTCGGCCCTATCCTTCCAATAGATCTGGTGCAGGCGCTGCTTCAGGGTAACAGGATCAGCAGACGTAAGCGTCAGCTTGACGTCTTTCCAATCTTCGCCGCTTGCATTTTCAACAACAGCCCAGGCCTGAAGTCGGGCTTTGCCATTTGGCTCCGTTAAAATCCGATAAGCCGTCTTCCAGATGGGAGCTGCAACGACATAAGCCAACCGGGAATCCGTCGCTGCAAGATCGCCGACTGTTATGCGAATGACACGAGCACTATCATTGCTCCCACGCCCCAAGGCTGTTGTGGCATTTGTAAGCTTTAGTTTCATCTCGGCGTCATCGACACTTAGAGACGAGTCTTCGCCAAGTTTGATGGTCTGGATCTGCCCATCCTGATCAAGCACGGTCAGCACATGAAACTTTGCATCGTCGGATTTGACCACAGCTTCAACGCCCAGGACTTTACCCTTCACGGTTTTTCCAGCACTCGAAACTGTAACCGACGTTCCCGGTATCGAAGACAAGAAAGCAGACATTGAGGACAGGCTTGATGGTGAAAATGGAAGCTGTCGGAAAGTCTCCTCAAGCGGATTTGGGCCAGCGAGAGAAATGCTCTTTATCGCACCCTTCCCACCTTTGAGGACAAGGCTTTTGAGTACATCATCGACCTGATTGAGAGGAACTTCGATCTCGACAATTCCATCGTTGGAAACTGTAGGCTTTCTGGATATTTCTGCCACGCCACCAGAAGACAACGTAATTGCGTCGATGGTGCCTGAGCTTGAAGCCAGAACCGTTGAAGAGAGCAAGGTAACGGCTAACGAGGTGAGCGTGATAAGCTTTATCATAAGAATCTCCAGTCAAATGAAGGGCTTTGTGAGCCAACTCTCCGATCCTTATAAGCCAGTTATGGATTTTGTGCGGTGAGATTTAGACTAGAAATTTTGTTTTTTGACTTCTTTTTGTAAAAATAGAAAGCCGCGAAAGAAAAACTTTCGTGGCTTTTAAAAGAAACTCAGTTTCAGCGTGCTGCAGGCAACATGGCCTCTGCTTTAGATATACCCGCAAGTTGGAAGGCGAAAGAGAGATCGCGCCCATCGCGTGCCTTAAAGGCGGCGGTCATCACCTTGCCACCGCGCAATGCCTTGAGCCAAGCGGCATCCACCTTGGCGTCAGCATAGCATCCACCTGCATCGCAGCTTTGCCATATCAGAGTGCCTACCTGTTTGTCATCAATCAGCACCTTTACAAGCTCTGGCAAGCTCACCCCATATGGCAGTGTGAAGGCGGCAGTCGTTTCGGATTTACCGGCAACGCGATTGATCGAAGCGGTTGCCACGCGCTGGCTTTGATTGCCCTGCCGCAGAACGATGCTTTGCGAGACCTCGCATAGCAACTGTTCTGTCTGCAGCTGATTGGAGCAAGTGGTCAGCCACAGTGGTGCTGCAGGTGCACCGTTCTGTTCTGTCTGTTGGGTACCATCGGCACTAGCCGCCTGATCTTGCGCGAAAGCGACGGAGCCGCTCGCAAGTGATGCGACCAACGTAATGATAGTTGTGATCTGTCGGATCATAGCGTTTCTTCTCTCATTCCTATTTTAAAAACGTAATCCCAGACTGACCGTTGCCGTATGGCCAACGGTCTTTTCACTCCACTGCCCCTGATAACCAACAGTCAAACGGGTTGTTTTGGCTGTGTCATAGAAGGTCAGACCAGTATCCAAACGCCCCGTCACATCACCGAACTGGCTATAGTTACGGAAGGTACCATCTGAGACACTCGCGCCAGCGAAAGTTGCATTGATGTAGACATCGTCCTTGTTAGCAAAGCTGACTTCGCCACGCAGATAGGCTTGCATCATAAGCGAGCTGGTGATTGCAGTTTCGACACCTACTTCAAGTGATGGGGTTGCGGAAAGAACCCACTGATCCGTGCTATCGAGTTGCAGTCCGTAGGCACTGTTACTCTCCGTTGCGCTTCCAGAATAGAGATAGCTTGCATCGAAATCCACTGCTGGACGAAGATAGACCGCACCATCTGTTGGCTGATAACGATAGGCCGTTCCTATCCGAAAATTGGCCTGACTGATCCGCTGTTTGACAGTCGCGGTACCGCCGATGACGGGATCACCGCCCGGCAATGTGCCGTAGATATCGATCAGTCGCGTACTGTCATATCGGGCTGTTCCGCCATTGAGAATGCCATAGAGTTCCCATGGTCCCTTATATTTCGCAAGCGACACACCGAGCAAAGCCCTTTGACCTTCAGATGAGAACCGATCACCACTGCTCAGGCTGAAATCTTCGAGGCCCGTTCCGATACCCAGATAAAGGTCTTCTGTCACAGGCATTCGCACACCCGCATAAACGCCGGAGCTTTGTGTTTCAAAGCTGCGATTCTGGAAGGAAGGATCACGATCCAGTCGGCCAGTGCTTGCACTCATCCAGTAACAGTTTTTGCTATCACCCATACGCGCCGCGAAATTGTCATAGCCACAGTCGGCCATGGTCCGTGCAAAACGATATCCCGATTGCAGGGCATCAACCTGAGTCGTTGCATAATCCTGCGAACTGAGATTATCGATAGCATTGAGGACTTCGCCACTCGTTTGCATGTTGGCAATCAATGCGAACATGGGCCCCATCGCGACCGATCCCTGCCCGGAAAGCACGCGCGCTGCATGTTCGGCTGTCAGGGTCTGATTGCGGTTCATACCGATCATACGGAAATCGGCATGCGGAATGAGATCAATTGATGATCCGTCACCTGTCGGGCCATTCAATCCGATTTCATAGCTCATTACGGCCGTGCCCACGACGGTCGTGCCGTTATCTGCAGTGACACCGCCGGCATTCACCAGTACCAAGGGCTGCAAGCGATCAAGCTGGTGCAGCACAGGAATGACCGTGCCCGCAATTGTGGCATTGCCCGTGACATTGATCAAATCGCTATTACCGCCCGAGGCCGTATCCTGACGGAAATAGACATCCGCAGTATAGGTTGCTGTATTGGTAAAGCTCAGCGATCCGGTCAAAGCTGTCGTCTGGCTGACGTTCTGCGTGACCGCAAATTCTGAACCAGCCATACGCGCAGTTAGGGCCGTATTGGGTGTGTAATAAGCCACGCCACCGAGATAAAGATTTCCGTCGATACGCAGTTGCCCGGAGGCACCGAGATTAACCTCATTTTGCGCATAGAAAGAAGCGCCTTGCGTCACTGTCATCGAATTGACGCCGCCGCCAAGATCGATATTGCCAACGGCGCGTCCGTTCAGCGTAATCTGATCAGAACCGTCGCTACCGCTGATGATACGGTTACTGAGCGCCATCAGGAAGCTGTCTGAAGACAAAGCCAACGTATTGGCCGTTCCTCCGTCGATCATGACAGCCGCAGTTTCCGCCATTGCTTCATTGCTTGGTTGGCCGTTGCTGCCACCGATGATCACGCCGTCGAGCGCCACATCAATCGTATCGGCACCATCTTTGCCTTCAGACTGGGCAAGAACTGCAATGCCGCGTTCACCGAGGGACAAGATGTTGCCAGTCAGATCAAGTGTTATGCTGCCGCCCTGACCGCTACCGCCAGCACTGCCGTGGAACAGACCATCCACACTACCGCCGCCGCCGCCGAGACTTTGTGCGAGGATGCCGATCGAGTCCGCACCCGTGACAACAAGGTTGCCCTGATTGGTGAAATCGATTGCGCCGCCACTACCGGCATTGTCACCAGAAAGTAGAAGCTCGATGCTTGTCTTGGCCAAGTTTGTACCAATCAGACCACCACCTCCACCGATACTTTGCAGGACAAAGCCATGGGAACGCGCACCTGTCGTGCTGAGATCGCCAATGTTGTCGACCAGAATGTCACCGCCATCACCCGTCGACCCATCCCTTGCCCCAAGTGTCAGTCGTGCGTGATCGATGCCTGTGAGATAGGCTTCGCCACCACCCGCACCAATGGACTGAAAAATCTGCCCGCTTGCATTGTCTCCCCGCGTAGAAACGGTGCCGTTAAGGGTCAGTGCAATTGTGCCACCATTGTTGCGCATTGATGGATCGGCGCCCAGCGTGACGACTGCATTGCGTTGACCCGAACCTTCGCTGCGATCAGCGCCAGAAACAACCATCCGCCCACCACCGCCGCCGATAGACTGAGCCAGTCCGCCGCCAGACAGGTTGCCGAAGGTGGACACATTGCCTTTGCGGCTTGCGATCACATCACCACCGGAAGAATCATCGGTGTTAATCGCACCAAGCATGGCATTCAATGTGAAGTCACCGGCGATGCTGGACGCCATCGTAGTTGTCGAAAGACCGCCGCCGCCGCCGATACTCTGCATGAGTATGCCTGCAGAGCGATCCGATGTCGTTACAATATCGCCCTGGTGGGATTGGCTGATTGTGGCACCAATGTTGCCATCCACATCATTACCACCAAGTGACAGGCTGCTCGTCAGAGAAGCCGCAGCAGCACCGGCCGCCGCTCCTTCGGACGCCGAGGCAAAATCAAGAAACGTATCAACGTTGCCGCCGCCGCCATTAACAGACTGACTAAAGATCGCCTGGCTGCCTGCACCGGTGACGATGATATCACCGCTGCTGTTTACAGTAACCTCCCCTGCCGATCCTTTGGTGCCTGCACGAGCACCAAGTGCTGTCGAGATGATATAGTCCGCTGCCATGACAGCAGGCGTGGAAATGGAGAGCGCTGCATTGCCGCCGCCGCCGCCGACCGACTGTGCGAAAATACCATAGCTGTTTTCACCACTGACTCGGATAGTCCCGCTATGATTGACGGTAACATCTCCGCCATCAGCCCCATCACCACCAGCTCCACCAATTGCGATCTTGGAGTAGGATTGACCTCTGGCCTGATTGACCAGATCGTTAAGCGACAATGCCACTGCCATGCCGCCATTGCCGCCGCCACCACCGACTGACTGAGCAAAAACGCCATAGGATTGTGATCCCGACACGTTGATTTCGCCTGTGTTGGTGACGATAACAATTCCCGCTGCATTTCCGCTGCCACCTGATCCGCCAATATTCAACGCCATTGACGGATTGGTTTCGGCACCTTTTTGCAAAGCGAGACTACCGGTAATGGAATAACCACCATTACCGCCACCACCGCCGATGGATTGGGCAAGAATGCCATGAGCTTTATCGCCGCGTGTCACGATCAAACCGTCATTGACGACATCGACTGCACCACCCGTGCCACCATCTGAACCGGAACCACCAATCCCCAATTGCAAGCCCTGTTCGCTATTGGCTGTGCTTGAAGGCTTGGTCACCGTAACTGAAAGAACTTCGCCGCCATTACCACCGCCGCCGCCAATGGATTGCGCGAAAATTCCGTGGCTTTCGTCACCATCAGTGATGATCCTTGCACCGGTCGCATTCTTGACATCAACTTTGCCGGCAGCTCCACCGCTGCCGCCTGAACCACCAATGAGCAAAGCGTTACGTGTGCTGTTATCGGCATCACTTCCGGCTACGATATTGCGCACATGTTGTGCATCGCCGCCACCACCGCCAACAGCCTGCGCAAATATGCCAGCAGCCTTTTGGCCCTCAGTGCCGATATCGCTGGTGTTGATAACACTGACATTGCCTGAAACAGCGCCTGTTCCACCGTTTCCACCGATAGAAAGCGTGGATGTGCTGGCAATGGTCGAGCGAAGGTTGACAATTGTGTTTTCAACCAATCCACCTTTGCCGCCACCACCGCCAACCGATTGAGCCATGATGCCATGAGCGCCATCACCCAGTGTCGTCAAAACACCGCCATTGGCAACAGTCACGTCATCAGACGCCATGCCATCGCCGCCCGTCCCACCGATATTGATCGACGTTGTCGTACCGATTTCAGTGCCTTTTACAGTGTTCTTCAGAATGCTGAGTATGGAGGTGCCGGCCTTGGCGTAACCTGCAGTACCGCCCGCACCACCGATTGACTGAGCGAGAATACCAATGGAACTGGCACCCTCTGTAACAATCCGCGCCTTACTGGTAACATCTACATTGCCAGATGTGCCACCTGTCCCACCATTACCACCGACATTGATCGAGTACGAAGTTGCCTTGCCAGCCGAACCCGTCGCACCACCGCCAGTACCACCACCGCCGCCGACGGACTGGGCAAAAATACCATGAGACTCTTCACCAAGTGTGTAGATAAGACCCTCAGCATTAACTGCAACATTGCCGGATGTTCCACCCTGTCCGCCTTCCAAGCCAATACTCGCTGAGAAGCTGTTACCAGTCTTATCACCATCTTTAGGCGTCGTAACGGAAACAGAGGTCGACGACGAATTGCCACCACCGTTGCCGATAGACTGTGCGAATAGCCCATGCGAGCGGTCGCCCTGTGTAAGCACTATGCTATCGCTGGTGATCTTTACATCGCCTGATGACCCCCCCGTTCCACCTGTGCGTCCGATTGTGATGCCGATATTGCCATCCTCACCGCCAGCTGTAAGCATATTGTAACCAGCATTACCGCCACCACCGCCAACTGACTGTGCGAAGACGCCGTGCGAACCGTCGCCTTGTGTATAAATGATGCCAGAATTGTTCACGGCGACATCGCCACCTGTACCACCGGCACCAGTGCCACCACCGATAGCGATACCAAAGCCCTTGTTTTTCGAAGCGTCACCAGTTTCAAACACCATGCCAGCGTTGAAAGCAGCATTGCCACCGCCGCCGCCAATCGATTGCGCGAAGACGCCGTGGCTGTCTTTTTGAAGTGTTACAATATCACCAAAATGTTCGACGTTAACTTCCCCGCCGTTACCGGCATTGCCTGCCGACCCACCGACGGCAATAACTGCTGAGTTGACCGTCTTTTTGCTACCGCTACCGCCGCTTCCTGTCGTGGCATCCGCAGTATCGATCTTGTCGGTGATGCCTGAGAGGGCAGACGATTCCACGCCGTCGTTGACGGTTTCCTTCCGATCTCCTTCAGAACCGCTATTGCTACCAGATCCCGTGGTCTTGCTAACGCCTAAAACCGCATTGATGCCAGCATCGCCGCCGCCGCCGCCGATGCTGCTTGCTTCAATACCGTGTGCGCCAGATCCATCAGTGATGATGAGGCCAGCTGACTCTAGCGCTGTCCCGCGCGAAACGCTGACATTGCCTGCATGGCCGCCATTGCTGCCAGTGCCGCCAATACCGATACCAACCGGCGAGCTGTCTTTGGTTGCTACGGCGGTCACATTGATACCGCCCGTGCCGCCGCCACCGCCAACCGATTGAGCGAAAATGCCGCGTGAATGATAGCCCTTAGTCGAGATATCGCCATCTGATGTCACGTCGACATTGCCAGCATTTGCCCCTGTGCCTCCGTCGCCGCCAAGGCCTGCAACAATACTGAGATCTGTCGCGCCACCTGAACTATTGGAACTGCCCCAATTCAACTGACCGCTGGCATTGAGCGCGCCATTACCGCCGCCGCCTGCAATGGATTGAGCAAGAATACCGTGTTTCCAATTGCCTTCGACCTCTATCGTTCCCGCGTGATCGACCGTCACATCGCCTGACACATTGCCCGCACCGCCTGAGCCACCGACACCGAAAGTGATGGACGGGATCTTGCCGTCCTTGCTGATGGCAACGCCTCCAGACACATTCAGACCGCCATTGCCGCCACCACCGCCAATCGACTGTGCTAAAAGACCGGCCGACCCCTTGGTATCAGGTAAGGTTTCATCGCTTTTGAAGAGTCCAAGATCAACGAAAAGAGATTTCAGGCCGAACGACCCAACCAGACCTTCCGTCGTATCGACAATCGAGTTACCGACCACACTACGCAGTTTGGTCTCGAAACTCTGATCGCTTGGTTCACCAAAATCGGCAGGATCTGTCGTAACTCTGATATCAGCACGTGCAGTCACTTTTACATCGTCAGCGGAACCGGCTTTGCCGCCCATGCCGCCGATACCAACGATCAGCGAAGTGTCTGAAACAATGCCACCACTAACATTCATGCCGCCATTACCACCGCCGCCGCCAACCGACTGCGCCAGAATGCCGGATCGACCGCTGCCGTGGGACAAAATTGTACTGCCTGCACCGATATTGACATCCACGGTGCTGGCATTGCCGCCCGTGCCGCCAAAACCGCCGACGCCGATTAGAACGCCATAGGACTTGCTCGCGTCAGGCTGGCCTTCGCCCGGCTTGCCACTGATCGCAACCCCGCCACTGACATTCAGTCCTCCCTGCCCGCCACCGCCACCAATGGATTGCGCGACCACGCCGTCTGCACCCTGCGTTTCATTAAACGTAACGCTACCATCGCTGTTGATGGTGCGCGGAAGCGTAGTCAACAAACCAGTATAGGAAAGATCAACCGCACCGGCATCGCCACCACCGCCGCCATAGCCGCCTACGCCTGCCGAGATGGAAAAAATCGTGCTCGAGCCTGATGGCTTGGTTAAAGCCAATGAACCGGAAATATTGGTGCCGCCAACACCACCGCCGCCGCCAAGGCTTTGCGCCAGAAGGCCAGTGGAACGGTCACCGAATGTGTTGACGGTTCCAATCACATCAAGCCCAACCGAACCTGCATTGCCGCCTGCACCACCAAAACCACCAACGCCAAGCGCTACAGCAGCGCCCGATTGGCCAGTCAAGCTAACCGCACCAGCGACATTGGTACCACCAGTACCACCACCACCGCCAACCGATTGCGCCATGACAGCGATGCTTTCATCGCCAATGGTCGTTATGTTGTCAGAGGTGTTTGTGACACGCACTTTGCTCGTCACATTGCCGCCGTTACCGCCGCCGCCGCCGAATCCGCCGAGACCAAGCGATGCAGCACCGCCGTTCTGCTGACTTAGATTAAGCGTTCCGGCCACGGTCATGCCGCCATTGCCACCGCCTCCGCCCAAACTTTGTGTAACAATGGCCGAGCTTCTATCGCCAAAAGTCAACACTCCACCGGTGACGTCTGAAGCTGTCAATGCACCTGCATCGGCACCGCTACCGCCGAAGCCACCGACACCGAGGGCCACGGCAGCACTTGTTTGCCGAGACAGAGAAACAGCCCCACTGACATTCAAACCGCCATTGCCACCGCCTCCACCAAGGCTCTGGCTGAGAATACCAATGGAACCCACGCCACGGGTTTCCACATAGCCAATCACGGTCTGATCGACAGATCCAGCAATGCCGCCGCTTCCACCGAAGCCGCCGATGCCGAATCCGAGGGCACCGGAGAACTGTGGTGCCACTGAAAGCCCGCCGGAAATGTTGATGCCACCATTACCACCGCCGCCGCCAAGGCTTTGAGCAACAATACCCGAAGAACGGTCGCCAGATGTAACAACGATGCCGTCATATTTGCCGGTCACATCACCTGCAAAACCACCATCACCGCCGAAACCACCGACACCGACAGCCGCAACACCCGACCCATTACCAGAGATGCTGAGCGCGCCGCTGACATTGATACCACCATTGCCTCCGCCACCTCCGACTGACTGCACAAGAACACCAGTCGCATCTGCGCCCTGCGTCGTGACATTGCCTGTAAGATCGTTACTTGCAGTAGAGGCACTGCCACCGGAGCCGCCAAAACCGCCAATACCCAGACCGACAGCCCCGCTATTTTGTGCAGCAAGGCTCACGGCACCCGTTACATTGATACCACCATTGCCACCACCGCCGCCAAGCGACTGCACAATTACACCGCCGGAACGATCACCCTTGGTAAAGACGTCGCCGGTCATATTGTTTGAAGCAGCAGCACCTGTTCCGCCTGAACCGCCGGTACCACCGATACCGACGCTGGCTGCACCGGAGCCGTTGCCAGATACACTAACCACGCCGGAAATATTGATGGCACCATTGCCGCCACCGCCGCCAGCAGACTGAACAACAACACCGCTCGCATCATCGCCGGATGTCTGGACATTACCATCAATGGTGCTATCGGCGGCACCTGCGTTGCCACCATCGCCACCGCTGCCACCAATACCGACCGAGACGCCACCTGAACCTGTTCCGGCAACGGTGACCGTGCCCGATACATTCATGCCGCCGTTGCCGCCGCCACCGCCCAAGGATTGGACGACAACAGCAGAAGAACTGTCACCTTCAGTGATTACATCGCCGGTTAGAACAGAAGTCGCTGCGCCCGAAGCGCCGCCTGAACCGCCTGAGCCGCCAAGCCCCACCGCAGCACCACCGGAGCCTGTTCCAGCAACCGCAACGGTCGCCGATATATTCATGCCACCATTACCACCGCCGCCGCCAAGCGACTGCACGAGAAGGCCCGTAGACTGATCACCAAGCGTGGCCAAATTGCCGGTCACATGACTGTCGACCTGGCCACCTGTGCCGCCCGCGCCACTGCTTCCACCAAGCCCGACACTCACAGCTCCAGAACCAGTACCTGCACCGCTTCCTGCTGCTGTCACATTGAAGCCGCCATTACCGCCGCCGCCGCCAATGGACTGAGCCACGACGGCCGACGACTGCGCGCCTCGTGTAAGGACATCATTTTTGACGGTCAAATCGACTTTACCGCCATTGCCACCACCAGCACCGCTACCACCAAGGCCAACCGAGATTGCACCCGATCCGGTCCCGGCGCCTGACAGCGACGGAGTGATATTGAAACCACCGTTACCGCCACCACCACCAACCGACTGAGCGAGAACGCCAGTAGATGCTGCGCCACGTGTTTCGATATTGGCGTTGGTCTTTGCAATAACAATGGAACCATCGCCACCACCTGAACCGCTACCGCCAAGGCCGACGCTGACCGAGCCAGCACCGACGCCAGCTGCCGAAACACCGGCACTGACATTAAAACCGCCATTACCACCGCCGCCGCCAATGGATTGTGCGACAAAGCCAGATGAAGCAAAGCCTTCCGTCAGGATTGTTCCGTTTGAGGTAGCAGTGACCGAACCACCGTTGCCACCGCCAGCACCCGAACCACCAAGCCCGACACTGACCGTGCCAGCACCGGTGCCCGAACCTGCAATCGAACCGGAAACGTTGAAACCACCATTACCGCCGCCGCCGCCAATCGACTGAGCAACGAAGCCTGAAGAACGATCACCTTGGGTCCAAATATAACCATTGCTGGTAAGTGTTACCGCACCGCCAATCGCGCCTGCGCCACCCTCGCCACCAAGGCCGACGCTAACTGCGCCGCTACCAATGCCCGAACCGCTGATCGCACCGGATATATTGAAGCCACCATTACCACCGCCGCCGCCAATCGACTGGGCAAGAATAGCTGTAGAGTCATCACCTTCCGTCGTTACGTTACCGTCGACCGTCGCCGTAACCGTGAAACCGTCACCGCCGCTGCCTCCCGATCCACCTAGTCCGACCGAAACCGAGCCGCTGCCCGCACCAGCCCCTGATACCGAGCCTGAAACGGAGAAGCCGCCATTGCCACCGCCGCCGCCAATCGATTGTGCAACCACACCTGCTGCGCGATTACCCTGTGTTCCAACATTCTTGTTGATCTGCGCCGCAACTGTGCCACCAGCACCACCGGCACCCGCTGAACCGCCAAGTCCAACAGAAACACTGCCCGCACCGGCACCTGCACCGGCTGCACCGGCCGCAATCGAGAAGCCGCCATTACCGCCACCGCCGCCAATCGATTGGATAAGAATAGCTCCAGAATCGTCGTTCTCAGTGACAACGACAGCATCGACCTGAGCATTGACCGCGCCGCCGGCACCACCACCAGCCGCGGAACCGCCTACACCCACATTAACAGCACCCGCGCCAGCACCGGCACCTGCAGCACCTGCGGCAATCGTGTAGCCGCCATTGCCGCCACCGCCACCCACAGATTGAGCAACGATTGCGGTCGAAAACTGGCCAGTGGTCCGAATGAGATCGCCACCGGCAATAAGATTAACTGTACCACCTGTGCCACCGCCAGAGCCGCTGCCGCCAACACCTGCGCTGATGGTTCCCGCACCACCACCGCTCGCAGCCACGCCAGCAGCAATGCTGCCGCCGCCATTACCGCCGCCACCGCCGATTGATTGTGCAAGTAACGCGGATGAGCTGTTACCACGCGTGGTAATATCTGCATCAGTGTAAACGCGGACAAGGCCACCATTGCCGCCATTGCCGCCTGAACCGCCGACACCAACAGATACGCTGCCCGAGAAGATCAGCGAGCCACTGCCAGTTGCAGCCACCGCTAAACCGCCATTGCCGCCACCACCGCCTACTGACTGGAAAATCATTCCAGCCGAACGTTCGCCGGTTGTTACAACACTGCCGGAAAATCCGGAAGAAATCAGGTTGCCGCTACCATCAACTTTACCGACGCGCACCTCGCCGCCAGCACCGCCTGATCCGCCTGAGCCACCAACCCCAACTGCTAAAGAACCCGAAACAGGCCCAGAAGAAGCAGCTGCCGAGATCGCGTAACCACCGTTACCGCCACCGCCGCCGATCGATTGCAACAAAATGCCCGCTGCATCAGCACCTGCGGTTTGAACAGCTGCGTTACCACTTCCAGTTAGGATTGCAGTGCCGCCGGCACCGCCGCTGCCACCTGCGCCACCAACCGAAACCGAAGCCGCGCCAAATGCACCGACGGCTACGCTGACCGCGCCACCGCCATTGCCGCCGCCACCGCCGATTGACTGGATGAACACGCCGGTTGAGCGATCACCCGACGTCATTATCAATGAGGGCTGGCTGGCATCCGTGTCGGACAGGGTCACATTGACGTTGCCGCCCGCGCCACCTGCGCCGCCTTTGCCACCAATTCCCACACCTGCGAAAAGACCGACAGAGCCCGACGAACCGCCATTGCCGCCACCGCCACCAATCGATTGTGCAAGGATGCCCATGGCATCATCGCCCTTGGTCGTGATCAGACCGTCATTGGTGACACTGACCGTTGATCCGGCTCCGCCGCCATTACCGCTGCCGCCGACCGCAACCATCCCGCCGCTGGAGCCGCCGTCACCGCCGCCGCCGCCTATCGATTGTGCAATAATGCCGCGAGCACCATCGCCTTCAGTGTCGATACGACCATTGTTTGTAACGGAGACAGTTGAACTGCTACCGCCTTTCGACCCATTTCCGCCTATGCTGACCAGACCATAGGCATCAGCGCCCTGGCCTCCAGAACCACCAATTGACTGCGCCATAATTCCGTCGGCGAGATTGCCTATTGTGTGGATCACTCCGCTTGCCGTGCTCGTCACGCTCACTGCGCCCCCCGAGCCGCCATTCGATCCGACGCCACCCATGGCAAGTGCGACGAGGCCTGCGGCTGTGCCGCCCGCACCACCGCCGCCGCCAATCGATTGTGCCATGATGCCGCGTGATGCCACACCTGTGGTCTGGATTGCGCCGCCATTACTGACAGTAACTGCTCCGCCATTACCGCCATTATCTGCTTGACCAATCAGCGAAACGAGCAAATTCCCGCTGGTTCCGGCTGAACCGCCCGAACCGCCGATCGACTGCGCGAAGATACCGTTAGAATAATCCTGTTTCGTCAGGATCTGGGCGCCCGCATAGGTGTTGACGTTCACTTGACCGCCATTGCCCCCATAACCGCCGCTCCCAGCTTTACCGACAAGGCCCCATTGGTCGCCGCCATTGCCACCGTTGTTGCTCACACTCAGAGCATAGATACCATGGGCATTCTGGCCGTCAGTTGAGATTGTGCCGTACTGATTAACCGTGACATTGCCGCCATTTGAAGAATGTCCACCGGTGCCACCGGCAGGTGCCGCAATCGCGCCGCCGCCATCGCCAGCTTTACCGCTTCGGCTATAGGCAAAAATACCATGGTTCGCATCGCCGGTTGTTTTGATCGTGCTTGACGAGGATTGTGTGGCATTAACATTGCCACCTGCTCCGCCGTCACCACCATCGCGAGCATTCCAGAACGTGACATAAGCAGCCCCTCCCTTGCCGCCGTTGCCACCAACACTACCAATTTCCCAGCCAATATTGGAAGTCGCATTGACATCGCCACTCAGCGTCTGTGTATTGGTTTGACCTGTGGCGCCATCACCACCTGAAGAGGGAGGAACAAACAACGCGCCAGCGCGGCCGTTACTGCCGTTCTTGCCATAGATGACTTGTTTCACTCCGTTTGGCCCAGCCACATCGACGGGAGGCGTCAGTATCCCTTCTGAACCTGAACTATTGAAACTGTCATTGAAATCTATCGTGGACTGAACGAGGGCGAATTCGGCACTGCCTGTGGCCTGAATACTGGTAACAACAGCCTTATCGCCGTCAACCGATGCCACGACGAATGCCACAGGCGGAGCATCGCTGTTGTAGAATACCTCGCCTTCGGTTTTAACGAGGAAAGTATAACCATCCGCTGTTTGAACGAATGCGGTGTTGCCAGCGGTCGCCGTTCCGGCCGGATCTACCCTTAAGGCGCTGACTGTTGTCGTGTCACCAGTGACGGGATTTGTAACAGTTTGGCCAATCGATGATGTCTTCGAAGGTTGTGGCGGCGGGTCTTCCGCATAAGCTGCAGGGATACTTATCGCGATCTGCATGCTCACCAGAACGGCAAGCCGCACCGATTTACTTTTCGACGCCCCAAATGCACGTACACGCTTTTCGTCTGACATGACGCCGCCCCGTCCCTTGGTATCCACTCGCGTCGCGGCACCTTAGGCAAGCGCACAAAGATGCTTCTAATCGCGATGGATCTCAATCAGTTTTATGGAATTCCCCCGGAGTGCCGAGCCACCCTCAACCCAAGATGGTGTCACCGCTCATCACTCGCCTTATCACTCTAACAACATCACAAATTGTTAGCAAGTATTAGCATTATATTTTATAATTACGGACCATCTTTTCACCATTTATTATCTTTTATGGACACTTCTTTTCTAATTTTGACTTCACTTTGACAGTTACCAATTATTATAGAAAATTATACATGACTATATATGGAAATTTACTACATACATAACAACACCCAACAAAAAACGGCTTTGCATTCAGAATCAATATGACAGCTGTACCCTTCTTTTGATAACAGTACACAACCGATCAAGCAAAAGATGGAAATAAACTTCAGAACCGCCTCTATTTAAATCTTCCGCCGTATATTGAGCTTTATAAATCAGCAGGAAAGTCCCGAGTGGCAATACGACATTCATCGTATTTCGACTTTATCGCTTCTTCATCGCCGGTCTGGTGGGAGCATCAATTTGGAAGAACGAATATCTGTTTATCATATTGAAATTAATAATAATATTTGCATTTCATTACAACCCTTAAAGCAATCCTAGATTGTATCTAACATCTATAGATTGAACCAAAAAAGACTAAGTGCACGGGCCGTTAGGCCTCTTAATTTGGCGCTTGTTTACTCTCGACAAAGTCAATCATTTAGTACTGGCGTGCACGCCAAACACCTATTACTTTCGGTTTAAGTACGCTCAACCATCCCGAGACGCTACATTTTCCACAAGCCTTGAGTGCAAGGCAAAGCCCTTAAACTCATGATCTCACAACCCAAAATCGCATTTATCAATTTAATCCAGTCAAATGTTGCAAATATGCTACCCCAAATTGCATTCCGTTGTGTTAGCTAAAACTTATTAAGCTGATTCAGGAGTACGGCATGCTGCCTCGGAAATCCGCCCTTCTTTCAACCTGTTCCGCCTTCGCATTTACTATTTTTCTTCCAGCAACCATCACGCTTGTTCCCACGCAAGCGCTGGCTGCTTGCACGACGACGGGTAGCGCGACCGTATGTACATCCGCAGCGCCTGCTGTATGGACTGCGACAGTTGGTACGGGGCGCACAAACAACAATAGGACTGTCGAAGTTCAGTCGGGAGCGCAAATCAATACAATCAACGCCAACGCGATCAGTATTGGCGATGGTGGAACTATAACAGTGCGCAATGGTGGAAGCGTCACAAACAGCTCCACCCCTTCAGGCTCGGGTTTGTTTGGTACCGGACCGAACACAATAGAGTTCGGCAGCAACGGTCAGCTCATTGTCGAACAAGGAGGTCAGGTGATCGCCAACGGCACGAACACGCGCGCCGAGGCTGTCAACGTCCATGGTTTCGGCAACACGATCATCAATCGTGGTCTTATTCAGGGCCAGAGCAGTGCGGCTATCTGGTTTGAAGACCAGGTAACTGGTGCAAAGAATACCGTCGACAATTACGGAACGATACAAAAGCTCGGCGGCGGCAGCGTCATCGGCACCAATGGTGGTGCAGGCATCAATTTCATCAATCGAACTGGTGGACAAGTTGTCGGCGATCTGAGCTTTGCAGGCGGTAATGATACGCTCACCTTTGAGCCCGATTCAGTCGTGACAGGCAACATTAATGGCGGCGGTGGCATTAACGATCTTATTTTGCAGGGTATTTTAGGTTCAAGCGATACACTGGCGGGAGCACTCAGAAACTTCACCACGCTGACAAAGAATGGTGATGGCCTATGGACCGTGAGCGGAAGTCTTTCCGGTTTTACCACCGTGACTGTGAATGACGGAACGCTGGCTCTAACAGGCGACAACGTCAATTACACAGGCACTGTGATTGTCCGCCCGGATGGTGTTCTTGAAGCACGCGCTCAAAGCCTTCCCGTTAAAACCATCGCCGTCAACAACGTCAATAATGTGCAAAATGATGGGCTTGTTCGCTTCACGCAACCCGATAATGGCACTTACACGGGCCAAATCGTCGGCTCCGGTGCGGTAGAAAAAACAGGTGCCGGAGTTTTGACATTGGCACCCGCAACAACTGCCGGAAACACCTACTCAGGTGGCACAACGATCAATGAAGGTACAGTTGCCGTCTCAGCGGACAATGCATTCGGGAATGCGAATGGCGGCCTCAATTTCAATGGTGGCGCACTGCGTTTCGACACATCGTTTGATCTCGCCAATAGTCGCGCCATCGTCCTGAACGCTGGAGGCGGCACATTCGATACCAATGGCAATACGACCAACATCGCGCAGGCGATTTCTGGTTCGGGAGCGCTCACCAAAGCAGGTGCCGGTGTGCTTAACCTTGAAGGCGCTAATGCATATGGCGGTGCAACGACGGTAACTGGCGGAGCGCTCTATGTGAATGGAGATCAAACTGCGGCAACCGGTGCAACGAGCGTGAACAGCGGCGCAAAAATCGGTGGTGTTGGCACGATTGGTGGTAACGTCGCGATACAGGATGGCGGCACACTCGCACCTGGTCGGGCTGGAGATGCGCCAGGGGCGTTGACAATCAATGGTGATCTTGCACTAAGCGGCGGATCCAGTCTCGAATATAGTTTTGGGCAGGCCAATGTGGTCGGTGGCCCACTCAACGATTTGACGACCGTTCAGGGGGACCTGACACTCGACGGTACAATCAATGTTGTTGCCACTCCCGGTGGATCATTTGATCCCGGTGTCTATCGCGTCATCAGCTATAACGGCAATCTGACCGATAATGGTCTGGAGATTGGAACCATCCCAGCGAGCGGCTACTACGTTCAGACCGCAGTCGCCAATCAGGTCAATCTGGTCAACACAAGCGGGCTAAACCTGACTTATTGGGACGTCTGGCCAGCGGCAAACGGAGCCATCGGCAACGGCGCAGTAAACGGTGGGACGGGCACGTGGCAGAGCTCTGGCTCAGGCGGCGCCAACATCAATTGGACAGAACCTACCGGAACGATCAATGCTCCGTATCAGGACGATGCCTTTGCTATTTTCATGGCGACTGCCGGAACCGTAACAGTCGACAATAGCGTCGGCGACGTGCGCGCATCAGGAATGCAGTTTGCGAGTAACGGTTATGTTGTTACAGGCGATGCAATCACATTGGTTGGATCTCCGTCTTCGATCATTCGTGTCGGTGATGGTACCGCTGCAAGCGCCGGTTATATTGCTACAATTAACTCTGTGCTGACTGGAAACACTCAACTGACCAAGACCGATTTGGGCACGCTCGTTGTTGGAGGAACCAACACCTATACTGGTGGCACTGCGATCAATGGCGGCGTGCTTCAAGTCGCCAACAATGCGAATCTGGGCGATGCAGCAGGCAGTATATCCTTTGATGGCGGCACCTTGAGGACAACGGCCGACTTCACCATTGACCGCGCTACCGCTCTCCAAACTGGAGGCGGCACGATCGATACAATCGGCGCGACCACGCTTGAATTTGATGGCGTCGTAAGTGGCGATGGCGGACTGACAAAAATCGGTTCAGGCACGCTCGTCCTGAATGGCACCAACACATATGCTGGCGGATCCGCGATCAACGGTGGAACCGTTCAGATCGCGTCTGATGCAAGTCTGGGCGCGGCTTCCGGGCCGCTTAGCATCGATGCAGGCACGCTGCATTCGACCAGCAATATCTCGATGAATCGCACGACGACCATCGGAGCTGGCAATGCGACCATTCAAACGGATGCGGGAACGACCCTCACTCAACAGGGAAATATCGCCGGAGCCGGTGCAATCACTAAAACAGGTGACGGTGCATTGGTCCTCACCGGTGCGGGAACCTATACTGGCGGCACCACTATTGCATCGGGGCTGCTTCAGCTTGGCGATGGCGGAACGTCAGGGTCGATTGTCGGTGATGTCACCAACAACGGCACTTTGGCATTTAACAGGACTGGTACTCTCGTTTTCGACGGCGTAATTTCAGGTGCGGGTGATGTGCGTCATATCGGGACCGGCGTAACCGTTCTCAACAAGCAGAGCGCGTATACAGGTGCGACTTCTGTCGAGGCTGGAACGCTTGCGGCAGGCGGAACGAACTATTTCAGTTCCAACTCAAATTTCACCGTTGCTCAAACGGGCACTCTGGCGTTGAATGATTTCAATCAGTCACTCAAGTCACTGAGCAATTCAGGAATTGTCGACCTTGGTCCAAACGCAGGGACGACGCTCACGGTGACCGGTAACTATACCGGAAATGATGGCACAGTGTTGATCGGAACGGTACTCGGCAACGATAGTTCAGTCACCGATAGGCTTGTCGTTAACGGCGATGCAAATGGAACGGGCCTTCTGGCGGTCAAGAATATGGCCGGTAGCGGCGCTCAGACGAGCGAAGGCATCAAAATCGTTGATATCAACGGCGCGTCCAATGCGACATTCACCCTGCTTGGGGATTATCAGTTTCAAGGCGCGCCTGCAGTTGTGGGTGGTGCTTATGCCTATCAACTCTATAAAAACGGGAAAGCCAACCCGAATGATGGTGACTGGTATCTGCGCTCAACCATCAAGGATCCGACTGACGGCGGCGGCACAAACGGCGGTGGCGACGACGGTGAAGAAATTCCCCTCTACCAGCCGGGAGTTCCCAGCTACGAAGCTTATCCACAACTCCTACTTGGCCTAAACAGCTTGCCAACACTGCAACAGCGTGTGGGCAACCGCTATTGGAGCAACGCTGGCAACGTCATGCTTGCAGAAGGAGCCGACCCAATCGGTTCGCCTTACGCTCCTGCGGCAGAAGCTGGTAACTTGATCGAGGGCAATGGTGTGTGGGGTCGCATTGAGGGCGCTCATACCAACGCCGATCCACGCTTCTCTACGTCAGAAACAGATTACAGCTTTAATACACTCAAGCTTCAGGCAGGCCTCGACGGCGTGCTGGCTGAAACAGAGAATGGCAAGCTGATCGGCGGGATCACTGTCCACTATGCCCACGGCAAAGCCAAAACGAGTTCGCTATATGGCGACGGCGAAATTTCAACGGACGGCTATGGCTTTGGCGGTACGCTGACCTGGTATGGCGACAACGGCTTCTATCTCGACGGTCAAGCGCAAGTTACCTGGTATGACAGCGATCTGATGTCCGATCTTGCCAATATGGGGCTGACAGACAGCAACAACGGCTTCGGTTATACATTTTCCGCAGAAAGTGGCAAACGTATTGTAATCGACCAGAGCTGGTCACTCACGCCACAAGCTCAGTTGACCTATTCGAGCATTGATTTTGACAGCTTCAATGATGCTTTCGATTCTCGCATCAGTCTTGATCGTGGTCGAAGCCTGCAAGGCCGGATCGGATTGTCTCTTGAACAGCAGAACTCCTGGTACAACGCTAACGGACTTATCGACAGAACCTATCTCTATGGGATCGCGAACGTTTACTACGAATTCCTGGATGGAACAAAGGTCGATGTCTCCGGCACGAGCTTCGCCAGCAAGAACGAACGTCTCTGGGGTGGCATCGGTCTGGGCGGCAGCTACAACTGGAATAGCGACAAATATTCGATCTATGGCGAAGGCTCAGTCAATACAAGCCTGAAGAATTTCGGCGACAGCTATAGCTACAAAGGCACACTCGGTTTCCGCGTCCGTTTTTGATAGCTAAAACATTTCAACAATTGCCTATCCGCAAAAACACATTTTGCGGATAGGCATCAGAAATATTGCGCCAAGTTCTTGGCTATGTCTTAGCCAGCGAAAATCAGCTCCAATCTCGTGTTGATGGCAGTAAAGGCGTCATAAGCGGATCGACATTGTTTTCATCAAACTGCTCGGCCAAAAGAGAAGCTGTTGTAGGTCCCAACGTAAAACCTTGATGACCGTGTCCAAAGTGGAACCAAAGACCCTTGTGTCGGCTCGGCCCTACAACCGGCAACATGTCCGGCATACAGGGACGGGTTCCCGACCACGGAGTTTCTTCAACAGGTTCCTGTAAGGAAAAAAGCTCGCCCGCAGCCGCTTCAGCGCGTAGTATCTGGCGAGACGATGACACAATTCCCGGTGGGGTCATATGCGCTCCGGTCAGAATGCGCAGCCCTTTATTCATTGGTGCGATGAAAGTCGAATTCTCAATATCCAACGTCGCGATTTGAGGTTCTTGCTCAACGGCAAAATGGCGATGATAACCACGTTTGAAGACCATCGGGATGCGGCAGCCAAAAGCTTCAAGCAGTTTAGGCGACCACGGACCCAGAGCAATTACCACATTCTCAGCGGAAATTGCCCCCGTTTGCGACAATACCCGCCAGCCCCCAATATGTTGCTGCAATGTCGCGGCATCTCCCCTGACAAATATTCCACCGCGCGCAACGAAAAGTGATGCGTAGCGGCTTACCAGTTCTCCCGGATCGCGGCACGTCCACGGAGAGGTCCAATGAACAGCGCCAGCGAGCGGACGACGCAGCGTTGGTTCAAGCGATGCCATTTCACTCGTCCCAAACACCGTGTGCGGCACATCATATATTTGCTTCAATCGTTCGGCGGCTTCTGCCGCGAGTTCGAACTTCTCCGCAGTGCGATAAACGGCACGCCAACCTTTCCGAACGATCAGCTCATCTGCGCCTGCAGGCTCTATGAACCGTGCATGATCTTCGCTCGCTCGCAGTATGAGCTTTGAATAGGTCGCAACAGTTTTGGCATAAGGTTTAGGTGCCGACTGACCGAAATAACGCCACAGCGGGCCAACCAGATGTGGCATGTCACGCATTCGCCAATCGACATCATTGCCGCGTTTTAAAGCAATGGACAAGATTTCCCGTAGCGAACGAGGGAAAGCATAAGGCTCCACAGCTTCTGTCTGGATAATGCCGGCATTGCCATAGCTGGTCTCTTGCCCCGGTGCCTTGCGATCCACAAGAACCACATGATGCCCCCTCTCCTGCAACGCAAGAGCGGTTGAAACACCAACCATACCGGCTCCAAGAACGATTGTGTCAGTCATGGCTTAATTCCATCATGAGAATTTGGAGAAATCAGGCAGAGACTCCTATTGGCCGTGAGCGTACGACTATACATTCGAGGCAATCAATTTGACTTTCTGACAATAAACATATTTTTATTATTAGAAAATTCAATTTTTCCATTCAAGAGATCAGAATGAAGCTTTTCATCGCCGGACTGGACACCGAGACCAACACATTTTCACCGATGCAGACCGGGCTTGAAGCCTTTTCAGAAAACCTTATCGCCTATGGCGACGCGACCCAAAGGCCTCTGAACTGTTGTTCGTCACAGCTTTTCGTCTGGCGCAATGCCGCGCAGGAAAAGGGCTGGAATGTCGTTGAGAGCCTCTGCGCGGTGGCAGAACCAGGCGGGAGAACGACACGCTTGGTTTATGAACACTTCCGCAAGACCATTCTCGGCGACCTGGAAGCAGCCATGCCGGTCGACGCAGTCATGCTGGCGCTTCATGGCGCCTGTGTTGCAGACGGCTATGACGATGTTGAAGGTGATCTGATTTCACACGTCCGCAAACTCGTCGGACCAGAAATTCCGATTGCAGTTGAACTCGATCTTCACTGTCATATCACCGACCTCATGATCGATAATGCTTCTATAATCATGACCTATAAAGAATACCCGCACACCGATATCGAGACGATTGCGGCACAGCTCTTTGCGATGCTGGAACGCACGCTTGCAGGTGAAATCCGACCGATCATGGCCGCCTATGACTGCCGTCTTGTCAGCATTTTCCATCCGCACAAAGTGCCGCTGCGTGGAATAGTCGATCGCATGAAAGAACTGGAAGGGCAGGACGGTGTGCTGGCCATATCTTTCGGCCATGGCTTTCCGTGGGGTGACGTTGCAGATGTGGGAGCCAAAACACTCGTTGTCACCGACAATGATCCAAGCAAAGCTGCACGCATTGCCGAAAGCTTTGGCCATGAAATATATGTGGCACGCGAGGAGATGCGCGGCGATTACCTGACAATCGATGAAGCGCTGGATCGCGCCATTGCGGTCGAGAATGGTCCCGTCGTGTTAGCTGATGTTTCTGATAATGCAGGCGGAGGAGCGCCGGGGGATTCAACCTTCATCCTGCGCCGCATTCTTGAGCGCGGCATCGAAGATGTTGCTTCCTGTCTCTACTGGGATCCGATTGCTGTACGCATGTGTCGCGAAGCAGGCGAAGGCGCGACGTTGGAACTAAGAATCGGAGGCAAGATTGGAAAAGTGTCTGGCGATCCACTGGACCTTACAGTCAAAATCAGACGTATCGCAACTGATATTACACAGCGTTTCGGGCCAACGCCGCTCAGCATTGGCGATGCAGTATGGGTCAGCTCAGGAAGCATCGACATCGTTCTGAACACGGTTCGCACCCAAACATTCCACCCAGAATGCATGACAGGATTGGGTCTCGATCCGTCACAGAAGAAGATTATCGTTGTCAAATCCAGCAATCATTTCCGGGCCGGTTTTGAACCCATCGCAAGCGAAATCCTCTATGTCAGCGCGCCAGGTGCGCTGCAACCTCGCTTCGAAAATCTGCCATTTACCAAACTGAAAAAGCCTTATTGGCCAAGAGTTGCCGATCCGCTGGGCTAGTCATAAATTGCCTCGCGGATTGAATTGCATTTCAAGAGCACATTGATTACGCGAACGTGTTAGTGAATTGGTTATTCCGTCGTATAAGCTCCCGGCTTACCGCACGCTCAACACCATTTAGCCAATGGCGAATTGGAGACGTCAAGAATGAATGATGCGAAGTCCAGCCTTGGCGACATTCTGCGAGACATTCGCAATCGCAATCATTGGACGCTTGCCGAAGTGAGCGCGATGACGGGGCTGGCCGTATCGACCCTCTCCAAGGTCGAAAACAATCAAATGCAGCTCACTTATGACAGACTTATCGAGCTTGCACAGGGGTTGAATATCGACATAGCCGAACTTTTTGGGACGATCGCAAGTGCCGACGACACGTCCAATGTTATGGGCCGCCGCACGTACACGAAATCTGGCGAAGGCAAGTCGATCATCACGCAGAATTACGACTATCTCTATCTCTGCACGGAAATCTACAAGAAGGCGATGGTCCCTATTCTAGCGGTCGCACATGCCCGCACCCTTGAAGAATTTGGCCCTCTTATCCGTCACAAAGGCGAAGAGTTCTTCTATGTAGTTGAAGGGGAGTTAGAGCTGCATTCGGAGATCTATGCACCGCTGCGTCTCAAGAAGGGCGACTCCGCTTATTTTGACGCGATGACTGGCCACGCCTATCTCAGCGTGAGCGAAGAACCTGCGCAAATCCTGTGTGTTTGCTCCACGCCTGAAACCGAGTTGGTTTCCACTCTCGTCGATCAGCAGACCATCAAGTTTCGAGCTGAATGAGCGACTAATCTTTGCCGACCCCGCTATTTGCAGAATAGTTTGCGAAAATTATGTTTCCTATAAGAAAATTAATTGATTGCCTTTCAGAGCTGTGCGAACCTGCAATGACTACCTTCGGGTACAGCTGAATTAGCGGGCTGAAGCGATGCATGCAGCCAGTCCCATTGTTGGAGACAACATTGTCTGATCTTACGGCAATCGAAGCTTTCAATCGCCCAATACCGGTCGACCTTCCGACACCTTATGTCGAGATCGATGACGAGCGCTTGATGCAAAACCTTAAGGGAATGCAACGGCGTGCCGACCAGGCCGGTGTTGTTTTGCGCCCTCACATCAAGACGCACAAAAATCTTACAATCGCGCAACGGCAGCTTGAACTCGGCGCAATCGGCGTCACGGCTTCCAAACCGGAAGAAGCGCTGGTTTTCGTTGAAGGTGGGGTGCCTTCAGTCACCCTTGCCTATCCAATCGTCCGACCAGAATCTATTGATCGACTCGTGCGGAGCGCGAAGGTTCGCCAGACCGAACTTTTGTTCATTGCAGCACATGACATAGGCGTCGAGGCAATTGGCGCTGCGGCGCAAGCGCATGGCGTCAAACTCGGCGTCTTTTTGAAAGTCGATGTTGGTTTGGGACGCGTAGGCGTTAAACCGCAAGATCCTGCGGCCGAGCGATTGGCTCACCGCATTGCAAAGCACCCGCATCTCACATTCGAAGGGCTTTTGTCCCACGCTGGGCACTCTTATGGCAGCAAGTCTGCCGGAGAGCTTGCGAATATCGCCAATGCAGAAGCGCAGGCATTGTTGGAACTTGCAGAACAGCTCAAAAAATCAGGCGTCGAGGTGGCGGGAATTTCTGTGGGAGCAACACCAACTTGTCTCGGCGCGCCGATCCCTGCCGGTATTACCGAAATCCGCCCGGGTAACTACGCTTTTCTCGACCGCACGGCGCTTCGACTGGGCATCACGTCTGCGGATGATATGTCGCTTTCAGTAATCGCAACCGTTGTTGCCCATAATGACTACCACTTCATCGTCGATGCGGGCTCAAAATCTCTTTCATCCGACCTTGGCGCACACGGTTCCCGTGGCAGTGGGTTCGGCATTGCCGTCGGTGTGAACACCGCAGCTCCACAAACATGGGAAGTTGAGCGTCTTTCAGAAGAACATGGCTTCGTTCGGTGTTCAGATACGCCGCCTGCTATCGGAAGTCGTGTTCGCATTTTCCCAAATCATTCCTGCGCGGTTGTCGCTCAGTTTGATCGGATCACATTGCGTCAATCCGATGGACGACCATGCACATTATGGACCAACGCCCGAGGCCGGCAAACATGACGCCTAAGCCAAGGCACACCCAACACACTCCACTTGGAATAACTGAGAGAGGACTGATATGACAAAGGAAGTTGAATGGGCGCGCATGACTGCGCCTGCTCTGCGTGAGATCGCTGGCAAACCCGGTGCCCTTGCCGTATTGCCTATCGGATCGCTGGAACAACACGGTCCGCACCTGCCGGTCATTACAGACACCGCCAGTGCTTCGGCTGCTTCGATACGAGCGGCAAGCCTCGTCGCCGATGAAATTCCAATCGCCGTCCTTCCCGGACAGTGGCTTGGCATGAGTGAACACCACCTGCCTTTTGGCGGAACGATTACCCTTGATTACGAAACACTCAGCCGCGTCATCCGCTGCATCGTGCGGTCATTGAAGGCAATCGGTTTCTCGCGCCTTTTCATCGTCAATGGCCATGGCGGCAATATCGATCCGCTTGCGGTTGCAGCACGCGAACTGGCCGTCGAATTTGCAATGCCAATCGTCGTCACCACACCTTGGATGCTGGCAAGCGAGGAAGCAGGAAAGATCTTCGAGGTCGATAGCGGCCCGCACCACGCATGCGAAGGCGAAGCTTCGGTCATGCTGGCGATTGCTGGCGATGCCGTAAAAACCGACATGTTCGGTCAGGCCTTTGGCAATCAGCGGCATCCTGTTGATGTGCCGGCAGATGTTTCACGCTTCTATTCCTTTGCTGAACGCGCACCCGTCACCGGAACCTGGGGCGATCCACGCAGCGCAACAGCAGAAAAAGGCGAAAAATTTCTCGATCTTCATGCGCGCGAGCTCGTGAAGCTGATCCGCAATGAAGTTCTGTGGACCAAACCCGATCCGGTTTGGGCACCAGCGCGAGGCCTCGGAACAACTGACGGCCGAGCAGAATAATCGGCGAAGGCAGCAAAACAACTCAGAGGGAACAAAATGAAAATAAAATCAAAAAGAATGCGAAAGACTTTACTCTCATTAGCGGCAGCGGTAGCGCTTTCAGGAGTAACACTGGCTCCGGCAATGGCCAAAACACTTGTCTATTGTTCGGAGGGCTCACCGGAAGGTTTTGACGCCGCACTCTACACCACCAACAGCACATGGGATGCTTCTGCCGAGACGATTTATGATCGCCTGACCGAGTTCGAAAGCGGCACTACAAATGTGGTTCCAGGTCTGGCTGAGAGCTGGGTCATATCCGATGATAATCTCGAATATACGCTGAAACTGCGTCAGGGCGTGAAATTCCACACCACGGATAGTTTCACCCCAACGCGCGACTTCAACACAGACGATGTGCTTTTCACCTATAAGCGCCAGCTCGATAAGCAGCATCCGTGGAACAATTATTTCGTTGGTGCTGGCTGGGAAATGTTCAATGCAATGGACATGCCTGCAATCATCAAGGAAGTGGTCAAGGTTGACGACCATACCGTCAAATTCATACTGAACCAGCCAGATGCTTCCCTGCTGGCAAAGCTCGCGCTGAATTTCGGTTCGATCATGTCAGCTGAATATGCCGAGCAGCTGGAGAAAGCTGGTCAGCGCGAAGATCTTGACCATAAGCCGGTCGGCACAGGGCCTTTCCGCTTCGTCGATTATCAGATCAACGCCGCAATTCGCTTTGCTGCAAATGCCGATTATTGGGATGGCGCACCCAAAATTGACACTCTGATCTTTGTGATAGCCACAGACGCGGCCACTCGTATGCAGAAATTGCAGGCTGGTGAATGCCATGTTGCGGCGTATCCTGCTCCAGCCGACGTTGCTGGATTGAAGACCGATCCAAACTTGATCGTGATGGAACAGCCGGGACTGAACGTCGCGTATCTCGCGATGAACACACTGGAAGCGCCATTCGATAAGCTGGAAGTGCGCCGCGCTATAAATATGGCCGTTGATCGCAAGGCCATTGTCGAGGCTGTTTATCAAGGCATGGGTCAGGTCGCTCAAAGCGTGCTGCCATCGACTATGTGGGGCTATAATGGCGACATCAAGGGATATAGCTATGATCCGACTGCTGCAAAAAAGCTTTTGGATGAAGCTGGCGTCAAAGACCTGAAAATGAAGATTTGGGCGATGCCTGTCAGCCGTCCCTATATGCCAAATGCCCGACGTGCCGCGGAATTAATGCAGGCTGACCTCGCCAAAGTCGGTATCGGAGTAGAGATCATATCCTATGAATGGGGCGAGTATCTCAAGAAAGCGCGCGACAAGCAGCGCGATGGCGCCATTGTTCTGGGAGGAACCAGTGATAATGGCGATCCCGATAACCTGCTCAGCTATTTTTTCAGCTGTTCGGGAGTTGGAGGAAGCAACAATGCCAATTGGTGCTACCAGCCGCTTGAAGACATTCTGCAAAAAGCACGTGTGAGCTCGAACAAAGATGAACGGACCAAGCTTTATCAAGAAGCACAGGCGATCATCAGCGATCAGGCACCTTGGGTTCCGTTGGCCCATTCAACTGTTGTGCTGCCAATGTCCACGAAGATCAAAAACTATGTGATGGAGCCACTCGGTTCGCATCGTTTTGAGAAAGTCGATATCGAAGAATAAAAAACTGGTCACTTATCGGCGGCTTTTGTCGCCGATAAGTGAAAACTCATGCGAGCTTAATATCGAGAATCTTTTCGATCATTTCTGTCGCGAGTTTTACAAAAGTATCTGTGTTTTCGCGGGGCTGATCAAGACAAGCTTCTATCCATAGCCCATCGAGGATAGCGTGCACACAAATGGCGGCACGCTCAATCTCAAGCGGCGTAAACAGCCTGCCCTCTGCGGCAAAAACTTCAGCGAGCAGCGGCTCCGTTGCCTGGCGAAGATTGGCATAGCTTTCGTTACGCACGGCAGTGATCATCGGATCAACACGGTTCTGGCTGATGAAGGTCGCCCACAGCGATAGCATCCGATAGTCCGAGGCCTGATCTTCCAACGTCGCCTTGATGAATTTCAACAGACGTTGATGCGGCGTTCCCACGCCTGATTCCAATATTTCCATACTGGACGCCGTAATGAGCTCCATGGTGCGGCGGTATGCTTCGATGATGAGATTCGCTTTATTTTCAAAGTGATGGCGAATCAACCCATTTGTCACACCTGCTCGCGCCGCAACCGCACGTACAGTCGTCGCCTGAATGCCAAGCTCGGATATGCATTCCAGAGTCGCTTCAATCAACTCGCGGCGACGTTCAATTTCCGGGGCACGCTTGAACAGGCTCGACATGAAACACACAATCTCCTTGAGACGTAAAGCGGTTCCAATACCACAACCGCCCTAGCTCGTTGTTTTAAAACATTGTCCAACGCAAAAAGCTCGTGCCCTTTTGCTGGAAATGCACCTTATGTTGCACGTATGGCAGCAAAGGCAAAGTGGAGATGCGTCAAATTATGCACTTGCATAGTAACTATGCATCTGTATAGTTACCGATATAAACGACTGCCTAAGGAGATCATCCGACAAGGCAGCAGGGGAAATGCAATCAAGATGAGGAGCATTTTCGAAACGCCAAACCACGCGTCAAAGCCCGCGGATTATCCCGCGCGCAATCGGCGGCGCGTGTCTGTCTTACAGTGGGCGGAGATGCATCGGCACCTCTGAGGGAATTTCGAAAATGAATGGCCAATGACGGACACGAACAATGCAATCGCGGTCACGGATCTATATAAACGTTTTGGTCCGCTCGACGTCCTGAAGGGCGTTTCGCTGGAAGCCAACTCTGGTGACGTGGTTGCTATCATTGGCGGCAGTGGATCGGGAAAGTCGACCCTTTTGCGCTGCATCAACCTGCTTGAGATCCCAAGCTCCGGCTCGATCTCCATTCATGGCGAACAAATCAAAATGCGCACGCGTAGCCATGGCATAGAACCTGCCGACGCGCGGCAGGTGCAGCGCATCCGCGCCAGTCTTGGCATGGTCTTCCAGAGCTTCAATCTCTGGCAGCACATGACCGTTCTGCAGAACGTCATCGAAGCCCCGGTTCATGTGTTAGGCGTGCCCAAAGATCAGGCTATTGCCGAAGCAGAAGTCATTTTGCGCCGCGTTGGGCTTTATGAAAAACGCGATGTCTATCCGGCTTTCATGTCTGGCGGTCAGCAGCAGCGCGCCGCGATCGCGCGTGCAGTCGCAATTCAGCCGCTGGCGATGTTGTTCGACGAGCCGACTTCCGCGCTCGACCCCGAACTGGTGGGCGAAGTGCTTTCGGTCATCAATGATCTCGCGAAAGAACATCGCACCATGCTCCTCGTCACACATGAAATGAAATTCGCACGCAATGTCGCGACCAAGGTCGTCTTTCTGCATGGTGGGCTGATTGAGGAACAAGGCCCACCCGAACAAATATTTGGCGATCCGAAATCGGAGCGTCTGCGCAAGTTCATCAGCTCCACACATAGCTGATGATGGAGCCGCAGCATCAAGACTGTGCTCCACACAAGAATAAGAGCACCGGGAACATCAAAACGGAGGAAACTATGAAGGCAATAATCAAGGCGTGTGCAGTCGCGTTTTTAGCTGCAACTGTAATGGCTCCAGCCGCTCAAGCACAGACGATGAAGGTTGCATTTGGAGCGGAACCTTATCCACCAATGTATTACCCGGACGCGTCAGGCAAATGGCAGGGTTTTGAAATCGAACTCGCCGACGTGGTTTGCGAAGCAGCTGGACTGAAATGCGAAACGGTTCCGATTGCATGGGACGGCATCATTCCAGCACTCACCAGCGGCAAGGTCGATATGATCATGGGGTCGATGTCGATCACTGACGAACGCAAGAAGCGCGTCGATTTCTCTGATAAATATTACAAAATTCCGCCCATGATCATTACTGCCAAGGACGCTGAGTTCGATATCACGCCCGAAGGAATGGCCGACAAAGCGATCGGCGTTCAGGTTTCGACCACACATCAGGCCTATGTCGATAAGTATTTTGTACCAAAGGGTGCGACGCTGAAAGAATACCAGACGCAGGACGAAGCCAATAACGACCTCGCCGCCGGACGTCTGGATGCTGTCATGGCCGATAGCAGCGCCTTGATTGATTTTCTCAACACGGATGTTGGCAAAGACTGCTGCGTAAGCAAAGGCACACCGGCGGACGATGTAAGCATTTTGGGCCAGGGCGTTGGTGTTGCCGTTCGTAAGGGAGAAGACGATCTACGTGAAAAGCTGAACGTTGCGATCAAGACTATTCGCGAGAATGGCGAATATGATCGCGTGGCGAAGAAGTATTTCACTTTTGACGTTTTTGGTCAGTAAGTCAGTTTCAAGGCTGCTCGCATGAACTCTGTTTTCCCCGCAATCGTCGACTGGGGCCTGCTTGCGTATGATCCGCCAGGTTGGGGGCGTGCACTGGTCTTTGGCCTGCTGAATACCTTGCAAATAGCTGTTGGCGGCTATGTGCTCGGGCTACTTCTTGGCGCTTGCGGGGCAGCAGGAAAACTTTATGGCAGTCCTGTCATAAAGGACCTTCTCGCGGTTTATACTACTGTCGTGCGTGGCATCCCTGAATTAGTCTTACTTTTGATCCTTTATTACGCAGGTACACAGTTTCTCAATTCGATAATGACCAAGCTTGGCTATGGCTCGCTCGATGTCAGCGGTCTTGTCGCTGGCATCATCGTGATCGGTCTGGTGCAGGGCGCTTATGCCACGGAAGTCATTCGCGGAGCCATCCTTTCAATCGCTCCTGGACAGATCGAAGCCGGTCGTGCCTTTGGCATGTCACCCGTCAAAGTCATGCATCGCATCACTTTGCCAGCCATGCTGCCTTTTGCCATTCCCGGCCTTTCTAATCTCTGGCTGATCGCTACCAAGGATACAGCCCTTCTCGCAGTCGTTGGCTTCACTGAACTGACCCTCATAACACGTCAGGCGGCAGGTGCGACCAAAGCTTATATGCTGTTCTTCCTCACCGCAGGCGCAATCTATCTCGGTATAACGCTGCTTTCGACCGCGTTCCTGCGTACCCTTGAGCGCCATTTCAAACGCGGTTTTCCGGAGGATCGATGAGATGGATATAAGTGCAACAGCACCACGTTTTCCGTCACTTCGCGACTGGCTCCAGCCTCATCGTATCGTGCTGCTGGCATTGCTTGCCATAGCGATTGGCCTTGCCGTTTATATCGGCGAATGGGATTGGCTTCCACGTTATTTGCCGCGCATCATATCGGGCGTCGGTGTCACTCTTTTCATGTTATTTGGCAGTGTCATCATCGGCTTCCTGCTGGCCGTACCGCTCGGCATTGTACAAGTCACAGGTCCCTGGTGGCTTAAAGCTCCAGCAACCATATTCTGCACAATATTTCGCGGCACACCTCTGCTCTTGCAGCTCTGGCTGCTTTACTATGGTCTCGGCTCTATCTTCCCGATGATCCCCGGCATACGCTCGTCATTCTTCTGGCCCTATCTGCGTGAAGCATGGCCCTATGGGCTCTTTGCCCTCACCATGTCTTTTGCCGCCTATGAAGGCGAGGTCATGCGCGGTGCTTTTGCGGGCGTTCCTTCAGGAGAACTACAGGCGGGCCGCGCCTTTGGTATGGGGCGTTTTAAAATCTTCCACCGCATCTGGTTTCCACGCGCCTTTTATCGTGCACTGCCAACGCTCGTTGGCGAAACTGTGCTGCATCTCAAGGCAACACCGCTCGTTGCGACAATCACTGTCATCGACATTTACGGCGTCATAACCAAGGTTCGACAAGACACTCTCCTAACCTATGAACCGCTCTTCCTGCTGGCTGCGATCTATCTCGCACTGACATGCGTCCTTGTGCTTGCCATGGGCCGGATCGAGCGCCGCATACCGGTTAAAGGGGTGTAAGATAAGAACTAATCTCAACACGCTCTGACAAACAGAACAATTCAAATTTAACCGGCAAAGGCGGTGCAAAGGCTCGCACTTTCCGGAACAATGGAACTATGCCCATGCGCGACCCACGTTACGATATATTGTTTGAACCCATTAAAATCGGCCCTGTCACCGCACCCAACCGTTTTTATCAGGTACCACATTGCAGCGGCATGGGTCATCGCTATCCCGATGCCGACCGTCATATGCGACGCATGAAGGCGGAAGGCGGCTGGGGCGTGATTGCGACACAGGAAACGGAAATCCATCCGACTTCCGATATTACTCCATCCAATCAGGGTCGACTATGGGACGACAAGGACATTCCACGCCTTATCCAGCTGACCGATGCTGTCCATGAACATGGAAGTCTGGCTGCAATCCAGCTCGTGCACAACGGCATCCATATCGCTAACCGCCTGACGCGTCTCTCACCCATTGGTCCATCCGACATCATGGTCGATGTGGAAGATCCGGTGCAGGCGCGCGCGATGGATAAAAGCGACATTGCTCAATTTCGCAAATGGCATCGCGATGCCGCATTGCGGGCGAAACGTGCTGGCTTCGATATCATCTATGTATATGCCGGTCATGACATGACGTTGCTGCAGCATTTCCTGCTTAATCGTTACAATAAGCGAACCGATGAATATGGCGGTAGCTTTGAAAATCGCCTGCGCCTCTTCCGTGAAGTGATTGCAGACACACGCGACGCCGTAGGTGACAAATGCGCCATAGCGGTTCGCTTTGCCGTCGAGGAATTTCTGGGCGCTGATGGACTGACGCATGACGGTGAAGGGCGCGATGTGATTGCGGCCCTCGCGGATGAGCCCGATCTGTGGGATGTCAATCTTTCCAACTGGTCGAATGACAGCCAGACATCACGCTTTTCGCAGGAAGGCTTTCAGGAAGATTTCGTTTCATTCGTGAAGCCCCTCACCTCAAAACCAGTTGTGGGTGTAGGACGTTATACCTCCCCCGACGCCATGGTCCGCGCTATCAAAAAAGGCATTTTCGATATGATCGGTGCGGCGCGGCCATCGATTGCCGATCCTTTCCTGCCAGCCAAAATCCGCGATGGTCGCATTGATGATATCCGCGAATGCATAGGCTGCAATATCTGCACTGCAAGCGACAACACTGTGGCTCCAATGCGTTGCACGCAAAACCCCACCATCGGTGAAGAATGGCGCAAAGGCTGGCATCCGGAAATCATCCCTACCCTTGAACAACAGCAATCGGTGCTCATCATCGGTGGTGGCCCCTCGGGACTTGAGGCAGCACGTGCCATGGCGCAGCGCGGAGCCGATGTCATGCTGGCCGATGCCGCACAGGAATGGGGCGGTCGGGTTGCACAGGAATGCAGGCTTCCGGGCCTCGCAGCGTGGGGTCGTGTTCGTGACTGGCGTCTTGGTCAATTGCGGCAGGCACCAAATGCCCAGCTCTATCTCGATAGCTGTCTCACCGCAGAAGATATTCTATCCTATGGCATCCCGCACGTGGCGATCGCCACTGGTGCCCGCTGGCGTAACGATGGCATGGGGCGTGCGCATCGCGATCCACTCAACTATCTCACAGAAGGCGCAACCATCGGCGTCAATGCGTTTCTTGAAAACGGCGTCGACGCACTCACCAATGATGGGGCCGTAGTCGTGTTCGATGATGACCGCTACTATATGGCAAGCGTTCTGGCAGAACTGATTGCCTCGTCAGGACGTAAGGTGGCATTCGTAACCCCTGCTCCAATTGTAGCTCCATGGACCGAACACACACTCGAACAGGGCCGCGTGCAACGTCGTCTGATAGAAAAAGGCATTGAAATCATCCCGCTGCATCACCTTGCAGGACGCACGAAAGACACACTCGAAATTGCCTGTTCCTATTCAGGTGCGCATCGCACAATCGACTGTGCGACACTGGTTCCGGTCACCTCGAGGCTCCCGACCAATCAACTATGGCTTGATCTCATCGCCATGAAAGATCATTGGGCTGATCACGGTCTGGAAAGCGTCGAGCGTATCGGCGATTGTCTGTCTCCGGGTATCATCGCCGCCGCAACTTATGCCGGGCACAGTTACGCACGAAGCCGCAACAATCCTGCTCCCGATGATATTTACGACATGTATCGCTGAGTAAAAATGAAAAGGCAGCGCTCCATAAATAAGCGCTGCCTTTTATGCACGAGACTAGATATTTAGCGCATCATCGCGGCAACATTGCCGCCGTCAACGGTGACAACTGCACCCGTTGAGGTCCGAGCTGAAATGAGGTGCAAAAACGCATCCGCAACATCATTTGCCAGAACTTCTCGCTTGAGCAGATTACCGCGCATATAGACTTCCGGCGTCACGCCACGCGCTTGCGCCCGTTCTTCGACCATTTCATCAGTCATCAAACCAGTACGGATACGATCTGGATTGACGGCATTCACCGTAATTCCATCAGCAGCATGTTCCAATGAATATTGCCGCATCAAGGCCATGAGTGCGGCCTTTGAAGTACCATAGGGGCCAAAATCCGGGCCAGGATTGACTGCCTGTTTGCTCACATTGAACACAATGGAGCCGCCTGTTCCCTGACGCTTCATGACATTCACGGAAGCGCGGGCAATGTAATGGTGGCTCCAGAAGTTGAGATCGAATGCCGACTTGAACAACGCGTCATCGACTGATGCGAGTGCGCCCTGAAAGGCTGCACCAGCATTTGAAACCAGAATATCCACGCCGCCATAGGCCGCGACGATATCTGTGATCGCCTGTTCAACGGATTGAGGATTGGTGAGATCGCAAGCAACAGCCTTACCACCCAGACGTTTTGCTTCCGCTGTCACACGCTCCGCATCGATGTCGATCAAAGCAATTTCGGCGCCCTGCTCTTTGAGACGCTCGGCAATCACAAGACCAAGGCCGCCAGCCCCACCAGTGACGACAGCGACCTGACGGGTAAGTGGCTTTTCTGTTTGTTTGGCGAGTTTAACCTGTTCAAGCGACCAGTATTCGATGTCGAAAAGATCTTCTTCTGACAATGCTTCAAACTGATCAATGCCTTCGGATCCCCGGATGACGTCGATAGTTGCCTCTGCAACGTCTGCACCGATACGGGCCGCTTTTTGGGTCGGTCCGGCAGCAAACAAGCCGATACCGTCAATGTAGAAAACGCGAGGCATCGGATCGAGCATGGTTTTTCCGCCGCCGACACGCGCGTTGTTGCGCTCAAAATAGTCTTTATAATCTGCGATATAAGAGGCGACACGGTCTTTAACGATCTGCGCCCAGTTCTCAAGATCATAGGCATAAGGGGCAGGAAGGGAAACGCCATAACGCTTGATATGGATTACATGTTCAGGGGTTGCATTCCCACGGCGTACAAGATCGGCAACGTTAGGAGCACCACAGAAATCGAGGATATCATCATTCGAGCGATGTTCCATGATGAAGCGGCGCGGACGCCCTTCTTCCTTGCCCGGAAGCGCGATTACTCCCCGCAAAATCGGCGCAATATCAGCGACTGAAGCAAGCTCTTTGGTGTATCCATCTTTGCTCGCCCGACCGAATGGCTGCGGATTGCCCACAGCAATGCGCTTCTCGGCCCGATCAATTGCTTCGATCATATTCTCGTAAGCAACACGCGGATCTTCAGACCATGTGAAAATGCCGTGTTTCAGCAAGATCATGCCCGGTGCACCCGGGCGTTCGGAAAAGGCTTTCAGGCAAGCTTTGGAGAGATCAAATCCCGGCATGACGTAGGGAACAATGATCATTTCCGGAAACAATTCCCGAATGATCGCTTCACCATTCGGTTGATTGGTCAGCGCAACAATCGCATTGGCGTGGGTGTGATCGACATGCTTGAAAGGAAGAATGGCGTGCAGGATTGCTTCTACCGAAGGATTGGGGGATGACGGGTCGAGCAACAGGCGGCGTTGTAACATCACCATATCGTCGTCACTTAGCTTATCGTAATTGACCATCGCCTTGAGACGTTCAAGATGGAGCGCAGGCAATCCTGCGGGCTCAATCTTGCCCATATCCCAACCACTGCCCTTTACGCAAAGCACTTCAACAGGCGTACCATCGTGGTCGTTCAGTACCGTCTTAACTGACGTATTGCCCCCGCCGTGCAGCACGAGCTTTGGCTCAGATCCCAGCAAACGTGTGGTGTATGTACGGATGGCAATATCGCGATTGATGCCCGCCTTCTCATAAGCACCTACAATTGCGTTGAAATCCGCATCCGACCAATTCGACTTCATCTGCCTGCTCCTCAGTTGGCGATCTGCAACCTCCAAGCCGCAGACATAGACAAGCGCGCACGGAAAATATGATTTTCCATGGCAAAACAATAATTTATGAAGACATCTCCTCACTCTTGAAACAATTGACACTATATACTGACAATAGTCAACTTCCTTGATTGGCTTGTTGATTAAAACTCGTTTCTGTGCGAGTCAGCTTAACGGATAAAATCAGGAAATCAGTATGACATCGGACGATCTGACACCGTCTACGCATGCCATCCCGGCTGAGTTTGATGACGCGATCGTATGGGCGGCGTGGCTCTATTATGAAGACCAGCTCACCCAGAATGATATCGCGAAGAAGATGGGCGTTTCTCGTGCCACAATCGTCAACTACCTGCAGGAAGCGCGGCAGCGGGGTGTTGTGCGGATTCTGATGAACTCGGAAATTCTGACACGCACCGAAATCTCGCACAAACTTGCCGCCAAATATGGATTGGACGAAGTTCTCGTCATTCCCAGCGAAAAAGCAGCTTCCTCTGAAGCGCGGCTACAAGCGCTGGGAACCGGCGGCGCACGCCTCATCGAACGCATGATAAAACCGGGCGATACCATCTGCGTATCCTGGGGGCGAACCGTTCTTGCAATTGCGGATGCTATTTCGCTTCCGCGCCCCGTGGACGGACTTACCGTCGTTCAAGTCACGGGCTCATCCATGGGCAAGCGTGAGTTTGCGGCAGAGCTTTGCACATCGATCATGGCACGCAATGTTGGAGCAACCAGTGTGAATATGCTGGCTCCGGCCATTTTGAGCAGCGCAGGGTTACGCGATGCCTTGATGGGTGAGCCCGCACTTAAAAGACAATTCGAACTCATTGCTCAGTCTGATATGATCGTCTTTGGCGTCGGCGGACTATCATCGGAAAGCACAATGCGCATAGCTGACGTCACCACTGACGAAGAAATTGACGCCTATGCCAAGGATGGTGCGGTTGCAGTGCTGATCTGCCGCTTCCTTGATAATCAAGGAAAGCAGGTTGTCCGCGAACTTGATCAACGCGTGATTGGCATTGAACTTGATGAACTGCACCGTGTTCCGCGCAGGCTCTGCGTTGCCGGTGGCGCGCGTAAGGTGGAAGCCATCCATGCAGTGCTTACCGGTGGCTATGCCACCCATCTCGTAACTGATTTCGAAGCAGCCCAGCTTCTGCTTGCGAATTAGAGCTGGAAGCGGCGGATCGTTTTAGATGATCCGCCGCGTTTCAATTACTGCTTGATTGGCGCAGTGTTCATGAAATTCAGCGTATCCTCGAAAGAACGGATACCAGCATCGGAACCTAGCCCTGTCGCAACCAGTGCTGCCGAGGCCTGCGCGAAATTGAGCGCTGTCTTCACATCCATCTCGCGATGCAAAGCCGTGATAAAGCCCGCATCGAACGCGTCACCACAACCCGTCGTATCGACAACTTCGATCTGGAATGCTGGCTGACGCAGAACCGCTCCAGATGCATCCATGAAGCAAACTCCGTCCCCACCAAGAGTGAAGACGCAGTGCTTGACGCCCCGTTCAATAAAGAACTGGCCGGCATCTTCAACGTTTTCTCCGCCCGAAATTTGCTTCGCTTCCTCAATCGACGGCATGAAGTAGTCGATATGCGGAAAGAGAGGAGCAATAAGATCAAGCGTGCCATCATTGGCACCCAGAAGATCGAACGTGGTCGTCCGACCTCGTGCTTTTGCTTCCGCAAGCAGCTTTCGGCTCGGCTCGCCATCCAGCTTTGCCAATAGACCCGTTCCACCAAGATGGATAATTGGCGGTGCCAGAACTGCATCCAGTGCACTGTCGGCAATCTCAAAGTGATCAGATGCACCGCGCGCATGCAGCGCCGGACGATCTCCATTGCGGCGAATATTCAATATCGATGAGGATGTTGGAATACCCTTCAAGCGCTGCATCTCAGTGACATCAACGCCAAAGCGTTGCAAAGTCGCCAGTACAAAATCAGCTTTCTCGTCGTCACCCACTGCACCAACCGCAAGACAGTTGAGGCCAAGCTTGGCAAGATCGACTACTGTTCCGCCAGCTGTCCCGGCCACTGTCAGCCGGATTTCGTCGATAAACTCGACATTGCCGCCCGCCGGAATCGCATCCACTGGGCGTCCGAGAACGTCGAGAATATAGAGCCCGATAACGGACACATCGTGAGACATGAGATCCTCCCAGATTTCAGCTGGGAGCGGCCTGCTAAATCCACGCAGACCGTCCCAGTTCTGTTCAATAGAAACGCTTAATGTTTAGGTTTATCAGCTTGCTTCAGCTTCTATCACGCAAAGCGAAGATCGTGCCGGCCAGCAGAATGAAAGCTCCAATGATCGCCAGTTGCAGCGTGCTCGGAATGCCCACAAAGATCAGTACATTGCTCACCAGTGTTATCAGCAGCACACCCAGCAATGTTCCGATAACCGAACCCGAGCCACCCGTGATACGGGCTCCGCCAAGCACAACCGCGGCGATAATTTCGAGCTCCATCCCAGCCAGATCAAAAGGATTGGCAAGGCGGTTGCTGGAGACGTGAACGACGCCCGCAATGCCAGCCAGCAATCCTGCATAAGCAAAGACGAAAATGCGGACACGGAAGAGATTGATGCCAAGACGCTCGGCAATCGATGGGTTACCACCGACTGCGAAAATCGCGCGTCCCATCAACGTGCGCTCAAGGATGAACCATGTCACGAAGGCTGCAACCACGAGCACCAGAACAGTGGCAGGCAGAACCGAAACGACACCGTTCGATGCGCGGTGCGTGAACAATGACGCCTTACCGAAGGCATCCATCGCAGCCGGAATATTCATGAAAAGTGCTGTACCAACGAAGGTCAGCAGGAAGCTTCGGATCACATATTGCGTGCCAATCGTGACGATCAGCGATGGTGCCTGCAATTTCTGCACGAGAAAGCCATTCAGAGCGCCAAAGCACGCGCCACCCAAAGCTGCCAACACCAGAATGAGTGCCATTGGCATTTCCGGGAACAGGTTCGTCACCAGCATCGTCAGCGCATACATGACGAAAGCTGCAATCGCTGTAAACGAAACATCGATACCACCCGACGCCAGCACGACAAGCACACCCATGGCAAACAGACCACGTACGACAGATGCGCGAAGGATGTCCACCAGATTGCTCATCTGCAGGAAGTCAGGATTAGCCGCGATCACCACAAAGCAGGTAATGACTGTCAGAAAAAGCGTGAACAGTTCAGGTCTGGCGCCCATCAGGTCCCAAAGACGCAGCAGAATGCCACGGTCTTTCACGCTGGACTTTTCTGCCGATACGATGTCGGTCATTGCGCGATCTCCTTCGTAATGCTGGCCATGGATGCGTAGATCGCGTCTTCAGTCAGTCCATCGGCATTGTGTGCTGCAACGATACGGCCCTGTCGCATAACGAGAATGCGATCGCAGTTCTGCAAGAGTTCAGGCAGGTCGTCACTGATAATGATAACGCCCATTCCATTGTCAGCCAGACGTTGGATGATGCGGAAAATTGTATCTTTCGAGCCAACATCGACGCCGACAGTCGGTCCATGCAGGATGAGCAGCTGCGGGTTGATCGTCAGCCAGCGACCGATCAGAACACGCTGCTGATTGCCACCTGATAATGATTGAACGGGGATCGATACATCAGGTGCAACAATCTGCAGATCGGCAACGCTGTCTTCCGCAACTCTCCTGGCACGTCTGCCACTGATCATGCCCAGCGCATTGCGCAAACGATCAAGAATTGGCAACGTAATATTGTCCTGAATAGGCTTTTCCAGAAAAAGCCCTTCTGTAAGACGGTCTTCGGGAACATAACCAATGCCATAGCGGATTGCATCGGCGGCCGATTGCGGTGCGATTGCCTTGCCGTTCAAGCTGATTGTGCCAGCCTTTGCAGGCACAACACCGGCAAGCGCGAGCGCCAGTTCATTGCGGCCTGAGTCAAGTAACCCGGTGATGCCCAATATCTCGCCCTTCTTCAGGGATAGCGACACCGATTCAAAGTTCTGCCCGTCACTCAGCTGATCAACATCAAGCATCACCTCGCCGAGTTTCGGATCTGTACGATACCGGGTTTCACTGATTTCACGACCTGTCATCCAGTGGCTGAATTCAGCTTTGGTGTGGGTAGCAACATCAAGCTCTGCGACTTTCAAACCATCACGCATGATAATCGCACGGCCACCAAGCGATTTGCATTCATCAAGTTTGTGCGTCACAAAAAGAACGGCGACACCTTTGTTCAGCAGCCCTTCAACAACCCGCAAAAGATTGACAACCTCCTGTCGTGTCAGCGAGGTGGTTGGCTCATCCATGATGACGAGCCGTGCTTCGGACGCAACCGCACGGGCAATCGCAATAAGCTGGCGCGTTGCAAGTGGTAAAGTATCGGTTCTGCGTTTCAGAAAGGCGGCATCAGTTGGCAGATGAACCTCGGCCAAAGCACGCCTCGCCGTTTCATGCAGAGCCGAAACATTGAGCCTGCGCGCGAGCTTGCCCGATGCTTCAACAAGTTGTTCGGTGAACGCGACATTTTCGGCAACAGAAAGGTTCGGCAACAATGACAGATCCTGATAGACAGTCTCAATCCCTGCACGCAAGGAACCGATAGCACCAATGTCGCCAGCAAGGGCGCCTGTTGGCTGACCATCAATGAAAATCTGCCCCTCATCGGCAGGCTGTGCGCCGGAAAGGATTTTGATCAACGTGCTCTTGCCACAGCCGTTCTCACCCATCAGGTGATAGATTTGGCCCGCTTCGATAACAAGGCTGACTTCTTTAAGCGCCTTGACCCCACCAAACGACTTCCTGACGTTTCGAATTTCAAGAAAGGGCGGCGGAGATGCAGGTGTTGAATCTGTAGCGTGCATGGAAAATTCCTGAAACTCTCAGACACTTGGTGCGCCGTGCGTTGGTTCAAGGCGCGCAAACTGGTTGGGTGCGATACCGCAGTTTCGGGGCTGCTGTGGTGCAAGGCAGCCCCGAAATATTATCAGACAGGCGGAGTGCTTCTTAGAACGGGAAGTTCTTGTAGTTCGACTTGTCTACGTCCACCCAGGCCTGACCCTGCATGATGACGCCCTTGCCTGGTCCCTTGATAACGGTCATTTTCTCATAGCCGGGAACGCCAAGGTCCATACCGTCCTTGATTTCCTCACCCTTGAGAACCAGATCAGCGACCTTGTTCATGACATAGCCAGCGTCTTTTGGATCCCAGAAGAAAATCTGATCAACAGCGCCGGTTTCGAGATATGGGCCGGTATCCTTTGGCAGACCGAGACCATAAACGCAGGTCTTATCCTGAAGGCCTGCTTCTTCGACTGCGCGCCCAATGCCAATCACGTCAATAGCGGACGAGCCCTGAAAGCCCTTGATGTCCGGATATTTACGCAGGATTTCCTTAGCCTTTTCATAGGCCTTGTTGGCGTCGTTAAAGGATTCATTCTTCTCTGCAACTAGTTCCATATCTGGATACTGCTTTGCATTCGCTGCGCCCGCATCAACCCACTGATTATGCGTCAGGCTGCCGAGCGAACCCACGAAGGACGTCCACTTACCGGACTTGCCCATGCAGTTTGCAAGTGCTTCGTTGATGCGTGTACCGAAGGCCTTGTTGTCAAAGGCTTCAATATCAACATCGACGTTGGTCAGGCTGTCGCCTTCGTGCGCGATAACCTTGATACCGCGCTGAGCAGCGCGACGAAGCACGCCTTCAAGCGCTGATGGGTCCATCGGTACAACTGCAATGGCAGATACGTTCTTTGCAACGAGGTCTTCAAGAATGCGGGCCTGCTGCGCAGCATCTGCCTTAGCTGGTCCGACCTGGCTAGCGTTTACATCGGGATTGTCTTTGCCAAAGGCCTCGACGCCTTCATTCATGCGGGTGAACCAGTTTTCACCGGTAACTTTTACAACCGTCGTGATGGTTGGTTTGTCCTGAGCAACGGCAACGCCACCCATTGCAACACCTGCGAGCACTGTGCAGGCAGCCAGTTTGGAAATAATACGCATGTTTCTCCTCCGATTATAATGATGCTTATTGTTGGGTTCATTCCTGAAGGCCTGCAAGTTTCCTCCCCGCTGGGCCTTCAGGGAATTGGTCATCGCCTCAGCCGTAACCAGTAGCCTAAGTGCACCCGTGCTGATGCCAGCAGCACCAGAAGCAACACACCCCAGGCCAGATCGCGGAAGAAGTTGGAAATATTCATGAAGTTGAACAGGCTTGAGAGAATCTGAAGCGCTGTCGCTGCCAGAAGCACACACAACACTTTGCCGTATCCACCTTCCGGCTTAACGCCGCCGAGCACTGCGATCAGAATGGCGATCAGAACATAAGAGCCGCCGTAATCCCATTTCACAGAAGAATTGCGCGCCGCGATGATGATACCTGCGATCGAGGCCAGTACTCCACAAATCGTGTAGGTAAGAAGCAGCATACGCTTTTCGTTGATGCCACCATAACGCGCTGCTTTTGAGTTGCTGCCCATCAGCATCAACTTCACACCGAAGGGAGTATATTTCAGCACAAAGGCCAGCAAGGCAGCGATCGCAAGAAACAGTGCGAAACACATAGGAATGCTCAGAATTGGCATATTGCCGAAATTATCGAGCGGTTCGATATAGCCAAGGCTAATCGCAGAGCCATTGGTCAGGAACACTGCGACGCCGGTAAAAACCAGCTGCGTACCAAGTGTCGCGATCAATGGCGTCAACCGCGCATAGGCGATCATGATGCCGTTGATCAACCCGCCCACAAGGCCCACAGCGAGCGCCAGTCCAGCAAATGTCCATGAGAACAAAAGCGGCGCGTCAGCAACGGGAATGAGGTTGCGAGCCACAAGAAACGCGACAATTCCTGCGAGATTAGCAAGTGCAATACCGGAAAGATCAATACCGCCATTTCCGGAAATCATGGCAAGCATAACGCCGAGCGCCAGCAAACCAAGTTCCGGGACCTGAGCGGCCATAGACTGCAGATTATAGCTGTCCATAAAATTGGCACCGGCAAAAACCGCACCAGCAGTCAGCACTGCGCCATTGATCAAAAGCAGAAAAATGGTCTGCCTATCCACGCCATACGATGACACGTCATCTCCTCCCGATATCAGAGGCTCCCACCTCTTAATTGAACCGGCAATTCATCGGACATTTGGCCCATTTGAACTATGCCACCTCATACTGACATTTGTCAGCCTATGTTGTCGCTTGTCAACACATTTGTTTGATGCCTGTTAAAAGCCCGGATTTACAGCGTTTCTGGATTATCCACTCTGATCCGACAACGCCTTCCTCCAAAGCTCATCTTCAGTGATAATCAATAATCTTACATTTGTCGACTATCTATCGAAAAATGTAAGATTATTGATGTGCATGTCTTGCTGCTTCAAAATCGCATTCGCACTTTGTTTCTGTTTGCGAGAGCTTTTCTGACTTTCATCGTGGCTTTTTTGATACGCAAAACCATCACGCAATCATCTCGAATACGCTGGACAAAACGTAGCCACGCACAGGCACCGGCGATCATGCCGTGATGCGAAAACAGCCCAGAACTTTAAATTGAATCTACTGACGGCTACGTGCTTTGTATCTTTGTAACGGGATTATTCTCACCGAGCGCACGCTTTACGGCAGCGCGCGCTGAAGCCAGATCCGGCATAACCCAGTTCGGTTCACTGCCAAGGAACTTATCCAGAAATGCAATTGCATAGCCCGGCATTTCTGAGACATTTTCCTTGTAAGACCACCATGTCCGCAACTCATCAGCGCATTGGTCAATATCGGGCACGGTCCCAAACTCCTGCTCATGCACAGCAGCAATCGCGCAGATACAGTAGTTTGTGTAGAGAAAACCCTCCGGCCAGAAACGGACAATCTCGTAAAGACGAGCAGAATCTCCCGTCGCGTGTTTGGGCGGTGAAACGACCTTAGCGGGCGATAAACGGATCAGCTCTCGCAACACCAGACCCGCAGCGAAAGTGATGAAATCCTTGCGGTCCACTTTGGCGAAGCGCTTGTTCTGATCGACCAGTTCCACCCAGTTAAGAAAGGCTTCGGTGAGCTGCTTTTCGTCGATCTCGTATTCAACGCCATAAAGCTCATGCAGCAAGCTCGCATGTTTACGGAATGTTGCCCTGAACCAACGCAGCTGGCGCAACCGATGACGCAAATCAGGCATCGATGCCATTTGTTCTCTGAGTAACAAGTCCATGTTGCGAGCAACCTCCCGTTTGCGAATGACATTATGCGAAACCGATTCAAAAGTCAGGTGTCATTCACTCTCATTTATCGACAAAATTATACTTATTGACATTCCAGAAGACAAATGTTCTCTAATTGATGAAAGACGAACCTGGAAAATATCCGGTCCGTCCTTCGTGGGAGGAGAATAAAAATGGCAATCTGGCAATGGGCTTTGCTGGCGCTCGCCTTGCTTTGGGGCTTTCAGTCTCTGGGGGTCTGGATCCAGATGCGCCACTATTCCGACGTGATGAAAGGCATCACCTCGAAATATTCTGACGGCTTTGTCGGCGCAGGCCACGTGCGGGGACGTTTCGGCAGAGGTGTCATTGTGTTGCTCGTCGTAGACCGCGATTTGGTGGTGCGACGCTTCCTGCAAATGAGTGGGCGGACAGTTTTCGCCAAATTTACCCGCCGCGAAGGCTTTGAGGGAATGCGCCTGAGCGAATTGCAGGACAATCCCACAATCGTAGAAGGCACGCCTGAAGTGGTGGCTGCTGCCACACAGGCGATGGAACAGATCGGCCGTATAAGAGGTCAGTCCGAGGGGCTCGAACTCGAAGGTCTGAAGGCAGTGGGAGCATAGGAGTTGCTTGCCTGAAACAAGCAATCGAGGAGGAACAATGTCGATAGTGACGATGTTGGCACAACATGCCGACGTAACAATGCAATCTATACATATGGCCGGCAGCATGATTTCTGACGCTGCGCTGCAGGGCAAACATGTCGCCGACCACGCAGGAAATGATCTTCTGCAGCTGGCGCAAGCGACAACGACTGCACCCGCAGATGCAGGCAGTAGCGGAATTACTGTAGATCAGTTCAAAGAGCGCCTTCAGAACGTCCAGCAGGAAGAGCAGCTTGGCTGGCTTGCCTCAATGGGCAAGCATTTCATCGGCGTCTTCCAAAAAGGCGGCGAAGTCTTCGCAGGGTTTGTAACCGGCATTATCCCGACGCTTGTCGTGCTGATGACTGCCTTTTATGCCGTAACAGAACTGGTCGGCGAAAAGCGCGTCCATGGTATTGCGCGTAGCGCGGGGCGTATCGCCCTCACCCGCTATACGGTTCTACCCGTTCTCTCTGTCTTCTTCCTGACAAACCCGATGGCTTATACGTTCGGGTCTTTTCTGGATGAAAAATACAAGCCTGCCTTCTATGATGCCGCGGTTTCCTATGTGCATCCGCCATTGGGTCTGTTTCCGCATATCAATCCGGGCGAATATTTCGTCTGGGGTGGCATCCTCGTCGCACTTCTCGAACTGGAAAAGAAGGGCGCAGTACCAATCGGATACCATATCAACGTGGCAATCTGGTACGCAATCGTGGGTCTCGTCGTGATCCTTCTCAAAGGCATGCTCACTGAACGCATCACCGCCATTATGGCGCGGCGTCAGGGCATCGAGCTTTAAGCGGGAATTGAGGAGGACGACATGGTAAAGACCTATAAAGCGGTTAAGATTTCCCGCGGCTCAAATGGCTGGGGCGGCCCACTTGTCATTCAACCGACAGAGCAACGCAGCAAAGTTGTGTCCGTTACAGGCGGCGGCATCCACCCGCTTGCGCGCCAGATCGCCGAACTCACTGGCGCAGAAGCCGTTGACGGCTTTCGCTCACCGCCAATTGAAGGCGAAATGGCGGTCGTGGTGGTTGATTGCGGCGGAACGGCGCGTTGCGGTGTCTATCCGCGTAAGCGCATTCCAACCGTGAATATCACGCCGGTTGGACAATCCGGGCCGCTGGCGCAATTTATCACTGAAGATATCTACGTTTCTGGCGTGAAGCCCGAAAACATTATTCTTGCTGACGGTTCAGCCGCAGCAGCCCCAGCTGCTGCATCCGTTGAGGAAGAAGCGCCCGCGCCGGTGGAACTACCAAGCGAAGGTGGACTTGTAGGATTTATCAGCAACATCGGCCGCGTCATGGGCCGTGTGGTCGGTATTTTCTTCCAGGCCGGACGTCGCACCATTGATCAGGTCATTCGTAACGTCTTGCCGTTCATGGCATTCGTAACAATGCTGATCGGTCTGATCCTTTATACAGGCATCGGCGACATTCTCGCCCAGCCGCTCGGACCGCTTGCCAATAATATTGTCGGCCTGCTGGTGCTTTCTGCAATTTGTGGTTTGCCCTTCTTGTCACCCATTTTGGGACCGGGTGCGGTCATCGCACAGGTTGTTGGTGTGGCAATTATCGGACCGCAGATCGCAAACGGAACCATTGCTCCGGCCATGGCTCTGCCCGCGCTATTTGCCTACAACACACAGGTCGGTTGCGACTTTGTGCCGGTTGGTCTGGCGCTTGGAGAAGCTAAACCCAAGACAATCGAAATTGGTGTCCCAGCAGTTCTGATCAGCCGTCAGATCATGGGCCCGCTTTCTGTTCTGATCGCCTGGGTAGTCAGTCTCGCAGTGCTTTAAAACTCTCAGTCTGTCGCTGCAAAACAGCGGCAGGCTTTCCCTAATTAGTGCAGTAGCGATGCCCCCGGTCGATTTTCTAGGGCATCGAACGACAATATCAAGAAAGGACCGCCTCTATGTCGATACATCTGAAAACGCGGATCACCGCGATCGGCCCGGAAGTTGCGGATCTCGCCGAAGGCGGCGTGCTCATTCTGTTTGCAGACGGCTCTCCACCCGAACTGGCCGAAGTGTCTGTGATGCATGTTGTGGAAGAAGGGCCTGAAGCTTTCGCACCGGCAGTCGGAACCCGTATCACCATAGGCTCGCTCAATGCTGAGATTACAGCAGTTGGCGATAGCGCATGGCAAAAAGTACGCGAAATCGGGCACGTGGTTATTTCGTTTACGGGCGCACAATCCACAGATCGTCCCGGCGAAATATGCGCCAGTGAAATAGCCGGTGAAGAGCTTGTTTCTGTCCTGAAAGAAGGCCAGATTATCATTATTGGCAGCTAATTCTCGCCAGTCTTGCCGCCAGAATCGCATGTTAGAACAGATAATTGAAACGTTTTCCGGCATATTGCATGTCGAATTGTTTCAGGTGTCGCTTTGAGGCTTACATAAATGGAACGCTCGACTATCGTCCGGGTGCACGAAGGGCTGCATGCACGCCCTGCAACCCGCTTCGTTAAATTGGCCAAGGGTTTTGAAAGCGATATCGAGATCGCCAAGGCTGGAAAAAGCGTCAGTGCCAAAAGTTCCGTCAAGCTGATGTTGCTTGGCGTCAAAGAGCTTGATGAAGTCACGGTACGCGCCGATGGAGCTGATGCCATTGAAGCAATCGAAGCGCTGATCGGCTATCTGGAAAACCCGCAGGCTGGTCTAGAAGAAAGCAGTGCTGCCACAACGGCCACTTCGGTTCCAGAGACTGCACCTAAACCCATGCCTGTTGCTCAACCAGCAACAATCGCAAAGCTGCCCGATGGGCAGATAAAAGGTGTGGGAGCGAGTGAGGGCGTTTCTTTAGGTACTGCATTTGCGTTCTTTCCCGAGGAAATCAAGCCGCTGGGTCGAAAGCTTGCAGCTTCTGAAATTGAGAGCGAAGTTGCCCATTTCAAATCGGCAATCGCAACTGTGCAACAACGCATGAATGAATCGCTCACCACCGGAAACCTTGCGGATACAGATCGCGGCATTATCGCAGCTTTGAAAGATATTGCGGCTGATGACAGCCTGACCGAAGAAGCTATCTCACTCATTCGCCGGGGCATGGATGCAATTTCAGCAATGCTGGGAGCGGCATCCACTGTTGCCGGGCAGTTTGCGGCACTTGATGATCCTTATCTTAATGCACGCGCTGATGATGTTCATGCCGTCAGCCGACAAATCTGCCTTGCGCTTCTTGGCAAAGAAGACATCAATCTGGAAGGTTTGCCCGCAGGGTCCGTACTGATCGCCGACGACATTGGTGCCTGGGATTTGGCACGGGCTCCGCTTAAGAAAATCAAAGGCGTCGTCTGCGGACATGGCGGGGCCACGTCGCATGTTGCGATCATCGCCCGCACACATGGCATACCTGCCGTTTTAGGCCTTGGAACCGCTGTTCAGCAGCTCAGAAATGCTAAAATCGTTGCTGTAGATGGTAGTAGCGGCATCGTCCATTCTGACCCGGACGCTGCCACCTGCAACGATATCGAAGCGCGTATTGCCGCTGCATTGCAGGAAAGACAGGCGCTTGATGCCTACCGCTCGATAGTCCCGAGACGCGCTGACGGCACCGTCATTGAAGTTGCAGCCAATATGGGCGCGCTGGAGGAAATCGACGTCGCGCTCGAAGCAGGAGCCATGGGTGTTGGGCTTTTCCGCACAGAGCTTCTCTTCATGAAGCATATTCATCTGCCGTCCGAAGACATGCAGACTGAAACCTATTCAGCACTTCTCAAAGCATTTGCACCACATTCGGTTATTGTCCGCACGCTTGATATTGGTGGTGACAAGCCGATTGCGGGCATTGAGTTTCCAGAAGAGGAAAACCCATTCCTTGGCTGGCGTGGCATTCGCATGTGCCTGGATCGTTTGGACGTGTTCAAACCGCAGCTGCGCGCCTTGTTGCGCTCAGCCGTCAACGGCAATCTCAAGGTGATGCTGCCGATGATCTCGGATGTTGAAGAGATCCGTGCAACCAGGCGACTGATTTCAGAATGCATCAGCGAACTTAAAAACGAAGGCAAAGCCTATGCGGAGTTCGATCTGGGTGTGATGATCGAAACACCGGCAGCCGTTTTCGCTGCCAGAGAACTCGCAAAAGAAGCGGCCTTCTTCTCCATCGGCACCAATGATCTCACGCAATATGTAATGGCAGCAGATCGACTGAACCCTACCGTTGCCAAGTTAAACGATGTCAGCCACCCGGCTGTCATGGCAGCAATTGAGATGACAGCAAAAGCAGGCACCGAAGCAGGCATCATGGTGGGCATGTGCGGAGAAGCAGCAGGTAAGCCGGAACTCATTGGTGAGTTTCTACGCATGGGGCTAACAGAACTGAGCATGAGCCCGGCTTCAATTCCGCGCGCGAAAAAGACGATTACGGATATGCTGGGAAGTTAGGTCAGCGCGGCAATATACCTGTCAAAACAAGCCCGGATTTTAGAATCCGGGCTTCGCATTACGGCAGGTGCGCAATCAAGGTCTGGAACAGGGTTTCGAGCTGCGCCTGATCGCGATCTTCAGCTGCCTGCATGAGACGTTCCTGTCGTGCATCCAATGCCAGAATTGCACTTTCCAGTGGATCAACTCCTTCAAGATCGGCGGCTTTGGCTGTCGCAAGACCACATGCCAGACCAACCGCAGCGAAACACATTGTTTCAAATCTGCGCAGCGCCTGCGGGTCACAATGGCCATCCAATGAGATAAAGCGTACAGGCTTTTCCGCAAGAAGCTCAAGGAAAATGACCGTAATGGCCTTAGCCGTTTCTGTGATTTTGTTTTCACCTGCTTCCGCGGCAAACGCGCCCTTCAGTAGCGCTCCATGCTTGCGCATCACTTTTTCATGCACCGTGACGAACACAGCTTCCTGGATCAACACATTCGGCAGTTGATTGCGACGAAGTACTTCCTTGGTGAGATAATACATATCTTTGCGGAAAGCGCGCACGCCTTCCGTTCCGCCACCAAAATATATTGCCAGACTTTTGATATGCGGCGCGCTGTTATGGACAGTCGGATTAGACGAAATTAGCGAAATGGATATTGTTTCAGCCGTCGTCAGAGCCTTATCCATCATGCTGGCTGCATGTCCCAGAAGCAGTTCCGGCGACACAATTTCACCTGGTCGCGGCGCTGCCTGTTCGCCCTGCAAACTTTCATGGCGATTGCGACGAATCATATATCGAACCTCGCGCAGACGGTCCTTCAGATTGACTGCAATTTCTTCCGAAAGAATGCGTAACATATTCATTTTCCTTAACCGCAGCGCCATCAGAACTGCATGGACAGAGCGCATGAATTATTGTTTGCCTTCACGTGGAAAAGCAATAGGTTCGCTTTAAGAGTATCACTTCTATAATGCAGTATTGCGCCAATAATTTGAGGGATTATTTTGAAAAAAGCCGGCAAGAAGACGCAAAAGAATCCGGAGACAGCTGACCTCATCATTGGATCAGAAGGCGTTGCCGCTGAAAACCGTACGAGCAGGCTGAGAACGCGTGCTGCGTGGATGTATTACGTCGAACAAATGACCCAGAATGACATCGCGGAAGCGCTTGGTGTTGGCCGGGTAACAATCGTTCGCCTTCTTGCTGATGCCCGTGCGCGCAATGAAGTCAAAATTACCATCGAAGGCAAGCTAGCAAGTCTGACTGCACTGGAAGTAGATCTGGAAAAGACCTTCGGTCTTGAGCGCGCTATTGTAGCGCCGCTCTCATCACCAGATATCGATCCTATTCCACCAATCAGCGCTGCGACAGGCGCTTATATTTCGGAAAAAGTTCAGCATGGCATGACAATCGGAGTGGGATGGGGCCGGACCTTGTCCAGCACTCTGCAACATATCGGCGCGCGACCGCTGAATGATTTGAAGGTCATCTCCCTGCTCGGTGGCATCGTTCAGCCGCGCCGTTCTAACCCGCCGGAATTTGCATGGCAGTTTGCGCAGATTTTTCAGGGCGAAGGATATCTTATTCCCGCCCCTGCTCTGGTTGACAGCAAAGAAACGCGGATCGCTCTTATTGAACGTTGCGGGCTGAATACCGTTCTCGACATGGCCGAAGAACTGGACATGGTTCTGCTCAGCGTTGGTGACATTCAAACCGCGAGCAGCACATCTTACCGCGTCGGCTTGATTGACGAGCAGCAGAAGATGTCGCTGATCGAAAATGGGGCCGTCGGCGACGTGCTTTTCCACTTTTATGATAAAAACGGCAAGATCGTCGATGATCCGGTGCATGACCGGGTCATGTCAGCCAAAATCGAAAGCCTTCAGAAGACTCCACAACGCATTCTCACATCGGGCGGTAACGAGAAAATCGCTGCTCTGCTGGGAGCGATTGAGCTGTTGAAGCCAACAGTTCTCATCACCGACGAAGCGAGTGCCGCACAGATGCTCAAGGACAAAGCGCAGTCCAACTAGTGACAAAAAGCACATCGTCGTAAAACGATGTGCTTTCTTTTTGGTCGCCGCGATCGAGTACTAACTGGCGGCGGCTGCACATTCTTTGAGGATTTGCAGCACAGCGCCACGTTCTTCAATTTGTGGCATATGTCCACAACCAGCGAAGACATGGATGCCCACCTTGCCCGGCAAGCCGTGTGCATGGGCGACAGGAATGACCCGATCCTCAGCACCGAAGATGAGCCGCACCGGCATTGCAAGCGAGGCAATGCATGAGCGCACCTCAAAAGTCTGCGTGCCATCTGCAAAGAACCGATCGCCAATCGCACCCTGCGTGTCGCGCAGTTCTGCATCAGCTGCTTGTGCAACTGTTGCATTGATGAACGGCTTCGTCAGATGGCTCTCATCGGCGACGAGCAGCTTCAGCCAGGGAACGATGCTGGCTTCGCTTTTCGCGCCGATAAGACCCTTGATAAACGCACCATTGACCTGCGGTCCCAAACCACCCGAAGAAATCAGCAGCAGAGAGCGCACATCGACAACACTACGCGCGGCGGTGACTGTAGCAACCGCCCCGCCAAGCGAGTGACCGACCAACAGGCAAGATGTCACACCGAAGGCCGAAAGCGTCGTTTCGACGGCAACGGCAATGTCATCGATACTTTCAGGAACGACACGTGGTGAATTGCCGTGTCCCGGAAGATCAAGCGCCAGTATCGGATGGCCGAGCGATGCCCCGGCCAACAATCCACGCCAGGAGTTGATGTCAGCTGCAAAGCCGTGGATCAGAACAATCGGCAAGCGATTGGTCTCACCCTCTCGCAACCAGACTGCATTCAACGGGTCGATGGCCGCGTCTTCTCTATGTGTGCGGTTAACCGACCAGACTGGTGCAGCCACGGTTTTGGCGACGCTGATATTGCTTTCAACATCCTTTTTCTGAACACGACCTTTGGGTCCAGATCCCTGAATGCCTGCCAGATCGATCCCCGCTTCACGCGCCATTCGGCGCGCAAGTGGCGTTGCCCGCACATCGTCAGTCGAACCTGCTGCATCGTCTTGGGAGGACTTAGGTTCAACATGTTTCTGAGCAATCGGTTCGACGGAAGCTGAAACTGGCTTCTCTTCGACAACAGGTACCGAAGTTCCAACCCGCTCTTCGCCTTCATCATAAATCCAGGCGACTGTCTGACCAACCGGCACAACAGCGCCTTCAGCAGCACTGATGTCCGCAATGATACCTGATGCCGGAGCATCAATTTCCATCGCGGCCTTGTCAGTCTCAATTTCAAAGAGAAGCTGGCCCTTCGTGACGGTATCGCCATCCTTGGCGTACCAGCGCGAAATCTGGCCCGTCTCCATGTCCATATCGACTTTGGGGAGAATGACTTCCACAGCCATGGTCAGCGAACTCCCTTAGCCAGATCGCGCGCGCTTTTCACAATGTCAGGGACCTGCGGAACGGTTGCACGCTCAAGATCGGGATTATATGGAATTGGAGTTTCTGCCCCGCCAAGACGCACAATCGGCGCATCAAGATAATCAAACGCATCGCTTTCGGCCACGATTGCGGAGATTTCGGCACCAATACCAAGCGTTTTGACCGCTTCATAAACGCATAGAAGCCTGGAAGTCTTCTTCACGCTTCTAATGATGGTTTCACGATCAATCGGGCGCACGGTGCGCAGATCGATCACTTCGACATCAATACCTTCCTTGGCGAGTTCTGCGGCAGCATCAAGCGACTTGTGCACCATGATTGCTGTTGCGACGATAGTCAGGTCTCGGCCTTCGCGAACCACTTCCGCCTTACCGATTGGCACAGTGTAGAAGCCTTCGGGAACCGGCCCTTTGGTCTTATAGAGAAGTTTGTGCTCGAAAATCATAACTGGATCAGGATCTTCAACAGCTGCAAGCAACATGCCTTTGGCATCATAAGGTGTCGATGGCTGCAAAACCTTGAGACCGGGAACATGGCCGAGCCATGCTTCAAGGCTCTGGCTGTGCTGTGCTGCAGCACCCGTGCCCGAGCCAGCTGGAAAGCGCATGACCAGCGGCACCGAAACCGCACCGCCAAGCATGTAACGGATTTTTGCAGCCTGATTAACAATCTGCTCCATGGCGAGGGCAGCAAAGTCGGAAAACTGGAACTCAAAGATCGGACGCATGCCGGTCAGCGCCGCACCAACTGCAACGCCAGCGCCACCGAGCTCGGAAATAGGGGTGTCCATAACCCGGTCTTCACCAAAGCGATGAACCAGATCACCAGTCACCTGAAATGCGCCGCCATAGACGCCAATGTCTTCACCCATAAGAAACACGCGCTCGTCGCGCTCCATGGCGATTGCCATGGCTTCCTGGATAGCTTGCGAATAGCTCAACTCACGGATTGTCGTGTCCATGTTTAAATATCGTCCGTGTAAACGTCGCGGGTCAGGTTGGTAAGATCGGGCGCAGGGCTGTTCTTGGCGAATTCAATCGCGTCAGCGATTTCCTTCTCAACCTCTGCACGAATTGCCTCGATCTCGGCTCCATTGATGAAGCCATAAGCCTTCATATCAGCCTCGAAATGAGCAATCGGATCGCGATCATTTTGCCAATGCTCGATTTCTTCCTTGGTGCGATAGCGGTTGCGATCGCTCTTGGAGTGTCCCCGGATACGGTAGGTCTTGTTTTCAATCAGCGTTGGTCCATCGCCGCGCCGCGCGCGTTCGGTCGCTTCATTGACGGCCTCTGCCACTTCCGACAGATTATTTCCGTCCACGATGACGCCGGGCATGTTGTAGGCCGAGGCACGGTCAGCAACATTTGCAACTGCTGTGGAACGCTTCGTCGAAGTGGACATGCCGTAACCGTTGTTTTCGCAAATGAACACAACAGGAAGCTTCCAGACAGCGGCCATATTCAACGCTTCATGAAAAGCGCCTTCGTTATTGGCACCATCTCCGAAAAACGACACGACAACTTTACCATTCTTTTGCTTCTTGGCCGAAAGAGCTGCTCCGACAGCAATCGGAATGCCGCCGCCTACAATGCCGTTTGCGCCAAGGTTGCCCTTGGAAACATCGGCTATGTGCATTGAGCCGCCCCGCCCCTTGCAATAGCCGGTTTCCTTACCGAAAAACTCAGCAAACATGCGCTTCACATCAGCGCCCTTGGCGATGCAATGACCATGACCACGATGTGTCGACGTAATCATGTCGTCATCATTCAGCGGCAGGCACGAGCCCATTGCACTCGCCTCTTGCCCGATAGACAGATGCATCGTTCCGTGAATAAGACCGCGTGTGTAGCTCTCTTCCGCACCTTCTTCAAAGCGGCGGATGAGATACATTTTATGCAGCGCTTCCTTCAGCTGATCCGGCGAATAAGTGCGAAAAACGTAAGGCAGATTATGACGGTCGCCCGTATCCTGCGGTTCGACTTTTTTGGCTTGAACCATGATGTTTTGTCCTCACGCTCCGTAAACGAGCTTGTCTTGACGCGCGCGCAGCTCAGCAATCTTGGAACCGGGTGCGACTGCAGCATTGTCGTAAGTGATGAGTTCACCCTTCTTAATAGGCTTGGTTACACTGCCGCCCTGCAGAAGCCCGCAAGGAATGGCATGCGCACTACGCGCCTCCCCCGAAGTCATGATCCAGGCGCGGTAGCAATATTCGCCAATCGCATCGAGCTTTTCGCCGGGCTGCATATCCTTCTTGGCAACAGCTGCCACTTCAGCGACAGGCGTCGAAAGTGGAACCATGTCCGGCTTTCCGTAAAGTACGACGCGCGCGCAGGTGAGCGGCACTTCCAGAGAAGTCAGGTGATATGGACGATGGAATGTGAAGTAAGGGCCTTTGCCCATCTTCAGATCTTCCATGCGCTCGGAAATGCGCGGATGCGACATGTCGGCGACAACGAAAACGCCGGGCGCAACGCCCTTGCCAATCGAATAATCAACAACGCCGACCCTCGATAAAAGGCCGCCGTCCTTTTCAGGGATCAGAGTTTTGTTAAGCTGGTCAAGGGTTGCCGCAGGGCCATGCATACCGGCTTTATCCGGCACGAGACCCGTGGCATTGGCAATAGCAGCCATTTCGACCATGGTCTTTGAACCATCGACGAATTCAACCAACATGCGCACATTCATGTTACGGCGCGTGGCTTCTTCCATATATTCGTCAGGAATGGCATCGATATTAAGTGGATTGTTCTTGCCCTTGCCGGCGGCGACAATGGGATGCCCCATCGCGGTCACAAACTCGATCAGTTCCATACAGGATGATGGCTCGTCACCTGCGCCCAGCGAATAGGTCACGCCAAGACGTTCCGCTTCAGCTTTCAGATAAGCACCGATGGTGACGTCAGCTTCGACATTCATCATAACGAGATGTTTGCCGTGTTCCATGGCACGAAGGCCAATTTCAGCACCGACAGCCGGAACGCCCGTCGCGTCGATCACAACGTCGATAAGATCGTTCTCAAGAATCAGATTGGCATTATCGGTTACGGCAACCTTATGCGCTTCCATCGCAGCAGTGAGATCAGAAGCCGTAGAAACCTCGCGGCCATGACCTTCTTCCTGAAAAGCGATATCGACAGCTTTAAGAGCGTTTGGAACGCGCAATTCAGAGATAGCGCCAACTTCAATACCGGGCATGTGCGCGACACGCGTCACGATATCTGTACCCATTTCGCCTGAGCCAATCAGCCCGATGCGAATTGGTCGCCCACTATCTGCTCGCGCCTGCATATCACGCGCCAAACCAGTCAACGCCACGTTGGTTGCCATCGTTTCCTCCTGAACGTCCCTGCAAAACGCTTGCAGTCTCCTCTGTGCCTTATCGATTAATGAACATTTGTTTCTAAGTCAATACCAGTGTTCATTCGTTGCCACATTGGCACCCCTCGAAATGCCATCTTGTTATTCAACTTTGGTTTGCTATAGAATACAAATGTTCTGCCGTTTCGCTCAATTCACATTTTGAACAGTCGATACGCGCGAGCTAATAATGGCGTTCTGTGAGCTCGGTGCACTTTTGAAGTGTCCCGGGGGGAGGAGATTAGAATGGACGCATTTCTGAGCGGACTAAAAACGGCAGTCGATACGCTTGGGGCAACGGTCCTGTTGCCTATCGTCATCTTCATTATTGCAGTGGTACTTGGCGCAAAAGTGGGCAAAGCCTTCCGCGCCGCGATCACTATCGGTGTCGCTTTCATCGGTATTAATCTGGTTCTGGGCCTTATGTTCACCTCTATCGGTGAAGTCGCTCAGGCAATCGTTACCAACACAGGTATAAAGCGCGATATCGTCGATGTGGGCTGGCCTTCAGCTGCGGCCATTGCCTTTGGCTCATCGGTGGGCCTGTGGGTTATTCCAGTCGGCATTCTGGTCAACATCGTCCTTCTGCTTATGCGCTGGACGCGTACGCTGAATGTCGATGTGTGGAACTTCTGGCACTTTGCTTTCGTCGGCTCGCTGGTTGTCGCCGCAACGGATAACATCGCTTACGGTATTATTGTTGCAGCACTTGTTGCAGCTCTGTCCCTGCTATTTGCAGATTGGTCAGCGCGCGCTGTTCAGCAGTTTTATGGCATTCCCGGTGTGTCGGTACCGCATCTGGCTTCCGCACAGATCCTGCCAATCGCGATTGTGCTGAACTGGATCATGGATCGCATCCCCGGCATCAACAAGATCAACATCAACACTGAAACCATCGAACGTCGCTTTGGTGTTTTTGGTGAGCCGGTTGTGATGGGCCTGATCATCGGTCTCGTGCTCGGTCTTATTGCATTTTACAATGCGGGTGATTTTGGCACCGTTCTTGCCAAGGTTCTGGGCACTGGTATGACACTGGCAGCAGTCATGCTGTTGCTGCCGCGTATGGTCAAAATCCTCATGGAAGGCCTGCTGCCAGTATCTGATGCCGCACAGGAATTTGTGCGCAAACGTACCGGCGACCGCGAACTTCTGGTTGGTCTCGATTCCGCGATCCTGATCGGGCATCCGGCGGCAATCTCGTCGTCGCTGATCCTGGTACCGATCGCGATTATTCTGTCGGTCATCCTGCCGGGCAATCGCGTGATCCTGTTCGCCGATCTCGCCGTCATTCCGTTCATCGTTGCCATGACTGCACCGCTTCTGAAAGGAAACGTGTTCCGTATGGTGGTGGTCGGAACGATCACACTGGCGATTGGCTTCTATGTTGCGAATGCACTTGCTCCACTGTTTACCAGCGCTGCGGTTTCGTCGGGCTTCAAACTGCCTGAGAACGCTTTGCAGATTACATCAGTGGTCGATGGATTCCTGTGGGTGCCTTACATCATCATCTCTGCCATCCAGTGGCTTGGTGCTATTGGTATTGCAGTGATAGCCGTTGTTATTGCGGCACTTTTCATACTCTATCGCCGCAACACATTAGCGTGGGAACGCGCGGCTGGTGCTGAAGATGAACCTGCTGACGAGATTGCTACCTAAGGGTGGCAACGATCGCTGCATAAAATACAAGTCGCACGTCGAGACCGACGTGCGACCTTTCTTTAAACGGAGAATAGAATGGCTGCTGGTCTGATTGATTATCTCGACCCACAAGCGATCGAGCTTCAGAGCGACGCGAAGACCAACGAAGAAATTATCCGCATACTGGCTGGAAAGCTGGAAAAGCTGGGCTATGTCAAGCCAGGCTATGCGGATGCTGTCGTCAGCCGTGAGTTGACAATGCCGACCGGATTGCCGCTTGAGCGCGAAGATAACGTTGCGGTGCCTCACACCGATCCTGAGCATGTGATTAAAGCTGGCATTGCATTTGCGACACTGACATCGCCTGTCCAGTTTGCCAATATGGAAGACCCGGAAGAAGCTGTCCCTGTTGGATATGTCTTTCTGCTTGCCATCAATGACAAGGACAAACAGATTGAGACCTTGCAGCAGATCATGGCAACCATTCAGGATGCTGATGCCCTCGACAGATTGAAAGCAGCGCGGACGCTTGAAGACGTCGAAGCCGCTTTACAATAAAGACTGTTCGCCCAGAGGGCAGCAAGTCTTTACATCTGAATTTGAGACAAGAAAAATACGATATTCGTGCGTTAAATGCACGAACACCAATTGGAGGAAACCATGGCTAAAATGAAAACAATTCTCTTCGCTTGCGGCACTGGGGTGGCTACATCTACAGCAGTGAATGCAGCCGTTACCGAAGAAATGAAAAAGCGCGGCCTCACCTTCAATGCTCAACAGGCAAAAGCAACGGAAGTTCCTTCTCTCGCCGACAATGTGGATTTCATCGTCTCGACGACACCTATTTCGGCTTCAGTTACCAAGCTGGTCATCAAGGGCCTGCCCTTCCTGACTGGAATTGGCAAAGATAAAGCATTCGACGACATCGAAGCTGAATTGCGCAAATAATCGCAGCAGATTGAAGCTATGAGAGATGGCAGGCATCAGAGCCCGCATCTCACGAAAATTGACAAAAAGCGCTGGCCACCAGCGCTTTTATGTTTTCTGAATAACCCGAACACTCTGCCCCCCACCTATGTCGACCAATCGCGTGAGCGGGGGCAACTGATGTACATCATATGTGCCAAAGCTCTCCGGATAAAACGCGAAGCCCTCTGGCGCTTGCGGCGGGCTTCTCTCATCAATCAGAGGCGCACCGGACAATTCTGTCATCGGATCGGGAATGGCAGAGATCAGTCGACGTGTATAGGGATGGGTCGGGTTTGAAAATATCCGGTCCCATGGACCACTTTCCACAATCTGCCCGAAATACATCACGGCCACCCGATCACTCATGTGCTCCACAACACTCAAATCATGACTGATCATGATATATGACAACCCTAACCGCTCTTTGAGTTCCAGCAGCAGGTTTATGATCTGCGCGCGGATGGAAACATCAAGCGCGGATACGGGCTCATCAAGCACGATAACTTTCGGATTAAGCAACAATGCCCGCGCTATCCCGATACGCTGGCGCTGGCCACCGGAAAACTCATGCGGGTAACGCTTCGCCTGTTCTGGTTTCAAGCCAACCAGACGCAGGATTTCCTCAACTCGCCCTTCCATTTCGCTGCGTGATTTCACCCCATGAAGTCGCAGGGGCGCGGCCAGCGACGTGTAAACCGTCTGACGCGGATTAAGCGAAGCAAAAGGGTCTTGAAAAACCATTTGCGCCATTTTTGCGCGTTCTAACCGCGAAGGTTCATCCCTGCCTGTGATAGGCTTCCCTTCAAAATAAATTTTCCCGCTCGTTGGCTTCTGCAAGCCAACAATGGAGAGTGCGAGCGTGGATTTGCCGCAACCGGATTCTCCGACGATGGACAGGCACTCGCCTTTGTTCAAGGTAAGACTGAGATTGTTGACAGCACGCAGCAATTGCGTCGACCGACTGAATATACCGCCACTTATAGGAAAGTGTACACTAAGATCATCAATACTGACCAAAGGCTCAGCTAATTTTGTGGATTGCATATCATTCATGATGAAAGCACCTCACTGAGCCTGCATCTTGCAACGGCGTCCATCCGGGTTTTTCTGCCCGGCAGATGTCTGTTGCGCGCGTACAGCGTGGCTCAAACCTGCAACCTTGCGGGAATGCCGAAATTGAGGGCACCACGCCTTCGATTTCCTGCAATTGGCGCTGACCTTCCTTCTGGCGGGAACCAAGCTTTGGAAGCGAGGCAAGAAGACCATGGGCATAAGGATGCGCCGGATGATGAAAGAGGCCCGCGGTTACTCTTTCTTCAACGAGATGTCCCGCATACATGACCCCCACGCGACGGCACATCTTGGCAATGACACCAAGATCGTGACTGATCATAAGCACCGAAGTTCCCCGTGCACTGCAAAGTTCCTGCATCAGACGCAGAATTTCTGCCTGAACAGTCACGTCGAGCGCGGTCGTGGGCTCGTCCGCGATCAACAGATCAGGGTTACAGGCCAGCGCGATGGCGATCATCACGCGCTGGCGCATGCCGCCCGACATCTGGTGCGGATAGTTTTTCACGCGCTGCTCAGGCGCAGGGACCTGAACGCTGCCCAGCGCTTCGACCGCCTTTTGCTCGGCCTCATGCCATGTCGCGCCCTGATGCAGTACGAACATTTCTGCGATTTGCCGACCAACAGGAGACAAAGGATTAAGAGCGGTCATCGGCTCCTGAAAGATCATCGCGATCCGATTGCCACGCAGCTTTCGTATGTCGCGCGATGACATGGCTCGCAGATCCTGCCCTTTGAACCGGATCGCGCCCCCTGTGACCGAAAGTGGCTTGCGCAACAGTCCTATCATCGACAGAGCTGTTATACTTTTTCCGCACCCGGACTCTCCAACAAGACCAAATGTTTCACCAGCGCTAATTGTAAAGGACACGTCTTCGACCACGTTATGACGGACGGAACCAGAAGTGATATCGATGCGAAGGTTTTCCACCTCAAGAAGAGCTTTTTCACTCATACCTTACGCGTCCTCATATGCGGGTCGAGCCAGTCACGCAGGCCATCACCGAAAAGATTGAGCCCAAGCACGGTAAAGAAGATGGCAAGGCCGGGAAAAATTGCTGCCCATGGTGCGCTCACAATGAGCTCACGCGCATCGGTGAGCATATTACCCCAGCTTGGTTCTGGTGGACTGATACCGAGGCCAAGATAAGAAAGTGCAGCTTCCGCCAGAATGGCGTCGCCCATACCAAGCGTACCAATGACGAGGATTGGTCCGATCATATTCGGCACAATCTGTGTGATCATGATGCGAACATCACTGTAGCCAAGCATCTTCGCTGCTTGAATATAGCCCTGCTTTTTAAGCGACAGCGTTGAGCTACGCGCAATGCGGCATGTCCATGACCAGTTCGTCAAACCGAGTGCAAGCAGGAGGCTCGGCAGACCGGGTCCGAGAACTGCCATGATCGCCAGAGCAAAAATCAGCGAAGGTATCGCCAGCATCAGATTGGTGAGGCCATTCACGAGATCATCCCACCAGCCGCCAAAATAACCGGCCGAAATACCAAAACAGAGCCCTATAACCGTGTTGATGCACTGCGATACGACACCGACAGTCAAAGAGACCTGCGCACCATAAAGGATGCGAGAATAGACATCGCGCCCTTGCGCATCAGTGCCAAACCAGAACTGCGCGTCTGGAGGCAGTTCTGCATTCATCAGGTCAGCATCGAGAACCGGATTATAGTGGGCCAGTAGCGGCGCAAATACTGCAGCCATCACAATGATAGCGCATACAAGGCCGCCGAATACGAGATTGAAACGCAGTTTCATGGGCTTACTCGTGGCTTATGCGCGGATCGATGACCGCGTAGAGGATGTCAACGATCGTATTGATGGTGAGAAACCACAATACAATCACGAGAATTGCCCCCTGAACAACAGGAATGTCACGCATCGAAACACTGTCGATAAGCAAGGAACCGAGCCCCGGCCAGGAGAACAGCTTCTCAACCACTACGGCCTGCCCCATCATCGACCCGAACTGCAAGCCGATGGTCGTGATGATCAGCACCAGCGCATTGCGCATGACATGCCACTTCACAAGGCGAAAACTGTTCATGCCTTTCGAACGCGCTGTGCGGATGAAATCGGCACCCATGACTTCAAGCACTGCCGCACGCGTCGTCCGTGCCAGCAACGCAAGTGGTGCAACGCCCAACGTGAGAGCCGGCAGGATGATGTTGCGCAGGCCGCCATCTCCATAACCAAAACTTGGCAGCCACCCGAGCGTCAGAGCGAAGAGGTACATGGCAAGCAAACCAAGCCAGAACTGCGGCAGCGAGAGGCCGGAAACCGCGCCTATCATCGTTACGCTGTCAAGAATGCTTCCGGGCTTGAGCGCCGCCAGAAACCCAAGTGGTACACCGATCAGAATAGCAAAGCCCATGGCAGCAAAAGCCAGTTTAAGCGTCGGCCACATACGCTCCTGAATGAGCGAAACAACCGGCTGCCTTGACCGGTAGGAGGTACCGAGATCAAATTGTGCCAACTGAACCAGATAGTTGCCAAACCGCACATGAACAGGCTTGTCGAGCCCAAACTCCTGCGTGATTTTTTCAACCATTTTCGGGTCATTCATACCCTTGCCATTCGCAACAAGGCTGGTCGCGATGCTTCCAGGAACAACACTGAAAATGACAAAGATCAGCAGCGATACCGCAATAATTGTGGGTATCATCTGCAAAACGCGGCGGACAATAAAATAGAGCACACGGTCCTCCTTTCGGATCAGCGTGAAACACGCTGGAGCAAAGGGGATCAATGGCCCGCTCGGAAACAAGCGGGCCGATCCAGATCAGCTTGAATTAGAGCGCATCCCGAAAAGTGCGAAACGGTTTTCGGAATAGCTGCGCGCTAAAACAAACAGTTTGAGCGCCGATCTGATTCAATCAGATCGAAATGCGCTCTAACGACCGGACGGAACCGTGTCATCCACCCAAAGCTTTTCATAGGACTGAACCGCGAGCTCTGCGGAATTCGGCTGCAGGCCATGAAGCCAGGGCTGATGTGCCATAACAGCCTTATTGTAGTTGAAGAACCAGACCGGCGCTTCTTCCTGCAACAGATTGTTGGCTTTCTTCAGAAGCTCGTTCTTCTCTTCTTCGGTTTTAGCCAGTTTCGCTTCATCGACAATCTTATCGAATTCAGCATTAGCGAACTTCTGATAGTTGCATGCTGATTGCGGTGTCGTCGAATAGAAGCACTGCATTGCCGTCAAGGCATCTGGACCGCTTTCAAGCGACCACATATAGGCCTGGAAATTACCGGCAGGAACCACATCAGCAAGCACGGACGCTTCCACAGGCTTGGCTTTCACCTTGATCCCGACCTTGTCCAGCATCGGAATAATGGCTTGAACGATGGTCAGACCCCAGCTTTCATTCTGTGTTGCGGTCAGCTCAAATTCAAACCCGTCTGGATAACCGGCTTCTGCAAGCAAGGCCTTGGCCTTTTCAGGATCATATGGATATGGCTTCGCATCCTTGTCAAAGGCAGGTGATGAGTTCGGGAGCCAGCCAACGGCACGGTAAGCCTTGTCTTTGACCAGACGTTTTATAATCAGATCGCTATCGATGGCGTAATTGATCGCCTGACGGACGCGCTTATCCTGAAACGGTTTGAAATCCGGGTTAAAGCCGACGGCGCGAGTGTAAACCTCGGCAACCTCGACCATGTTCTTGGAAAGCTCTGGGTCTGCGAGATAAGCGGTGTATTGCGCCGGTCCAAGCACCGCCACGTCAATTTCCTTATTTCGGAACGCAACGTCACGTGCGGAGGCATCGCCCATGATCATGATGTTGATTTTGTTGGCATAAGGTTTGCCTTTTTCGTAATATTTGTCCCACTTTTCAACCGTCAGACGGGAGCCCGGAACATATTGGGCAAACTTGTATGGTCCGAGACCAATCGGATGCCGTTGGAATTCGTCGCTGTCGCCCTGGCCCGCCGGATAGATTGCAGTATTGTTGCGCATGAACTGATAGCCAGGATCAATTGGCTGCTTGAGCGTGATTTCCAGCGTATGATCATCGATCTTCTTCAGGCCGGAAATTTCCTTGGCCTTACCCTGCGTGTATTCTTCCGCACCCTTGATCTCCGCAATGTATCGCGCGGGTGGGAATGCCTTCTTTGGATCCATTATCCGGGTATAGCTCCAGATAATATCATCTGCTGTCAGCGGTTTACCGTTATGGAAAAATGCATCCTGACGCAGCTTGAAAGTATAGACGAGCTTGTCGTCCGAAACGCTCACATCTGTTGCGAGACCCAAAACAGGCTTGTTCTGATCCGCATCCCAATCATAAAGCGTGCGATGAATGGCTTTCGCGTAAAATTCGTCCTGTGTCGCTGGCGACGATTGAACATCCAGCGTCGAGAAACTGTCCCCATAGGGCGCAACAAAATTGATGACGCCTCCTGAACGCGGCTTGTCCGCAGCGTAAGCTGCAGTTCCCGCCATCAATGCAACGGACATCGCTGTAAGCAATGCAAATTTTCTCATAGTTGTCCCCTTTTTTACTTTGTTTTTGTTAGCCGAATGAACGTTTCAGGCAGCTTGGCCAAAGCTTCTCTGCCTGTCCTCCTTACGAACGTTCGAACACCACTTCGCCTTCACGAATGGTGAGCACGCATTGCGTATCGTTGAGAATTTCCGCTGGTTTTGCCGTGAGCATATTGCGCGAAAAGACCGCAATATCAGCCACCTGCCCTGGTATAAGTTTACCCTTCACTTTCTCGAGCTTTTGCGAGAAAGCGCCATATTCGGTATAGACTTGGAGTGCCTCTTCAATGGAAACGCGCTCACGCGCATCCATGACCGTTCCCTTGCCCGTTTCGCGCGTCAACATCGAATAGATATTAGGGTAAGGGTTGGGATGGCAAACCGGCGCATCGCTGCCTGTTGCCGGTTTGAACCCGAGGTCCTTCCACGTCTTGAGCGGATAGCTCGATAACGCCTTTTCTTCACCCAGCACTGAAACATAGGCGTCGCCAAAGTCGTAGATGAAAACCTGCTGCGGGCAGGGATAGATGCCGGCCTTTTTCATCCGTTCATGCTGTTCAGGCGTAGAGAAGCCGCAATGCTCGATACGGTGGCGGCGATCAGGATCAGGATGAGCTGCAAGCGCCTTTTCATAGGCTGTGATGAGCTGACCGATGGCCGCATCGCCAATCGCATGACATGCAAGCTGATAACCTTTTTTATGGGCATCCAGAACAAGCGCTTCCAGTTCCGCATCAGGCAATATCTGTACGCCGATATTGTTATCGCCACCCAGATAAGGCTTGCTCATCCATGCTGTGCGCCCACCTGCCGAACCATCGAGGAATATTTTGACAGCACCAACTGTCAGCATATCGTCGCCGACACCCGACACCAGCCCTGCCTCGTAGCATTTCTCAACGATCGACGGCCCAGGATCGCCCAGCAACACCAGCCAGGTGCGTACTGGCAATCGCCTCTGAAGTTTCGCTAAGTTGTAAGCGCGAATTTCATCAAAGCCTGCAACCTGTCCGACGGCTGCATCCATAACGCTTGTAATACCATATGAAAGCAGCAGATTGCCTGCAGCTTCAATGGCCTCGATCATCTCTTCCGTAGTGGCCTTGGGGATTGCCTTGCGAACCGCACCCTGTGCGTTTTCGGCGACCATTCCGGTCAGCACGCCATTTTGCTGTTCAATCAAGCCACCATCTGGCACAGGTGATCTTTCATCAATACCTGCTAGTTCAAAAGCTTTCGAATTGAAGATCGAAACGTGTCCGCAGGCACGCACCAGCATGACTGGATGGTTTGGAGCGACAGCATCAAGTTCTGATTTATGCGGATGACGACCGATATCGAGCTTGGTCTGATCATAACCACGCGCCCTGATCCATGTCCCTGGGGGAACAGAGGCCGCCATATCGCGTATCGCACCAAGCAGGCTTTCCAAAGTGGGCGCAGCCTTCGGCGTAGCATCAAGCCATTTGAGTGTCAGCCCAATTGATATCAGGTGAAGATGAGAATCGTTTAATCCGGGGGTAGCGAAGCTCCCCTTCAGATCGATCACTTTTGTCTTGTCGCCTTTGAGAGACCAGATTTGATCTTTGTTACCAGCGGCAAGTACCTTGCCTTGCCAGATTGCCAGGGCTTCAACCGTGCCCTCTTCGTATCCACACCAGATCGTGCCGTTATAAATAATGGTATCAGCACGCAATTCGGGCATTACAACAGACATTCAGCGATCCCCTCCCTAAGTCACGCCTTCATAGAAGATGATCAGAGTTCCACTGATGGATCAACCGTGCAAGCCTTTGATGTGACAAATTTTGTGGGAGTATTTTATTCGAATCGACGACATGGTCGTCGTTTTGTTGAAACTTTTGCAAAGGTGCGCAACTCAGAAATGGAGAGCTGAATGCCTAAAAGCCCTTATCGCAACACTCTGTAGCCAGCTTTAGCCATGTGTTTTGCATTGAATGCCTTGACCGCCGCTTCTGCGAAGGGCAAATCAAAGTCGCATTATATGGGATCAAAAGTTGAACATTCTGTTTGATAGAGCGGAAGCGAAATTTGCCGATAAGGTGGTGCTGGAACCGCTTTCAGTCGAGCTTTCGGAACGACGTATCGGCATCATCGGCTTGAATGGTTCTGGAAAGAGCACCTTTTCGCGTATGATAAATGGGCTTGTTCTTCCCTCATCAGGCCGCGTCGTGACAAATGGCCACGATACCGCGAGTAATGGGGCGAAGGTTCGCGCTGCTGTTGGCTATATCTTCCAGAACCCCGCGAATCAAATCGTGCTACCGCTGATAAAAGACGATATTGCATTGGGTCTTCAATCGCGTGGGCTCAGCAAGCAGGAAATAGCCGTCGTGGTCTCTAGCGTACTGGATCGTGTCGGAATTACGCATCTGGCAGAACGCAGGGCACATGAGTTATCCGGTGGCGAGCTTCAGCTTGCAGCGCTCGCTTCGGTTCTCGTTACATCTCCCGATATTGTCATTATGGACGAGCCAACCAATCAACTCGATTTGAGAAACAGGAATATCGTAGAACGCACCATTCGTGATCTTGATGAGAATATTATCGTGGTCAGCCATGATCTAACCTTGCTTTCAGGCTTCGACCGCGTACTGCTCTTCCATCAAGGCAAGCTGATCGATGACGGCCCAGCTGACGAGACGATTGCCCATTATCTGGCCCTCGCGTCATGAACTTTTATGAAGTTCGCAGCGATGGGCTGGTTCATCGAATACCGCCGGCAATCAAGCTCATTACCCTTTTCGGGTTAAGCGTCGTTCTGTTTATCCTCAATTCTCCCGCAAATCTCGGAGTTGTAACTGCATTGGTCGTCGCTGGCTCGCTAATTTCGAGCCGAACCGCTGTTGTCCAATGGCTAAGGTCATGGCCACTTCTCCTGACGATTGGTGTGGTTGTTGCTTGGACCGCGTATGCAGACGAAGTTCAAACAGCTTCCATTGTTCTGATGCGGTTAGGATCGTTGACCCTCTTTGCCACCGTGATTACTGCCACAACGTCGATTGGCCAGTTTATTGACACGCTAACCAAAGTCGCTCGACCGTTTGAGACGATGGGCATATGTAATGCCCGCGATATCGGACTGGCAATCGGACTGGTGATCCGCTTCGTTCCGGAGGTGCACGCGCGCTACAGATCAGTAACGCAGGCACATCGCGCACGGGGGCTGAAAATGCGGCTATCCACGGTGATTGTACCGATGGTAATTGGCACGTTACAAAGTGCAGACGAAATTGCGAATGCCATTGATGCTAGGTGCATTCGCAATCTACAGCGCAAACAGAATTAAGTACAGACACGCAAGCGCATTACCGCTTCGACAACAAGATGCAGCAGCAAGAAGGTACAAGACGTGCAAACGAGATCTTTGGTTATGATCGCGCTATTTACAGCAATCATCGTGGTGCTGGGCTTGATACCGCCAATTATGCTCACCTTTGTTCCTGTCCCTATCCATGCGCAGAGCCTGGGGGTTTTGCTCGCTGGTGTCGTACTTGGTGGACGCGGAGGCACACTTTCGGTCTTGTTGCTGATTGCGCTCGTCGCAATCGGCCTACCCGTTTTGGCTGGAGGCAGAGGCGGTCCCGGCATCTTCCTCAGCCCGACGGCTGGATATCTCGTTGGTTTCCTACCAGCTGCATTTGTGACAGGCTGGATTTCCGGAAAAGTAGCTCAAGGTACCAATGGTGGCTGGAAAACATTTACAGGTTTTTTCTTTGCAGCAACAATAGGCGTCCTCATCGACCATCTATTCGGTATCGCTTGGCTCATCGTTTATGTTGGCTTATCTCCGTTGGCAGCTCTCGTCGGAGACCTCGTGTTCGTGCCTGGTGATCTGCTCAAAGCAGCTGTCGCAGCCTATGTGGGTCAATTCATACTCGTGAATTTCGGAAATAGGTTGCGCGAGATTTAAGCTAAGGCGAATGTCAAAAGCGACACTCGGAGGGGACAAGAACTCGGCTGCCAATTCGTTGGCCACGGGAAGAACCGAAAAAAGCCGTGTTTTCTATACTGTGGTGTTCGGTTGATACAACCGTCACTCCATGGAGAAAACGGGCGAAACAGAGAACTGTTCCACTCGTTTTTCAGCATAATAAGCATAATATCTTGCGCAGACCGGGCGAATTGCTACTTGGCCCAGCGGCCTTCATATTTGAACTCTGGAGCTTTTTGAATTTCTTCCTTGGTAGAGTTCATAACAGCAGACCATTTTTTCTCATCATCAAAGTAGGTGATATCTACCGCTTCAGGGCTCACCACAACATACTTCTCACCCACGCCCAAAAATCCTCCGACGGAGACGATATATCCTGCCAGCTGGCCATCCGAGATAATCAGATCTTTAATCTCGCCGATGTTCGCATTGTCGCCATTCAGGATACTAAGACCAATCAGATTGTAGCTGAGCACATCTGTTGGCTTCGCTGTAACAAATACTTCCGTTTGCGTTTCCTCTGTCATCGTCGCGGTTTGTGCATTGGCAAAGGAAATTATTGCGAGACCTGCAGCGGCAGTCAGAATAAAACGACGCATTAATAATTCTCCAGAACGGCATCATGACGTAGTTGTCATCATCAAAATGCGTAAGGTCGAATATTGGTTCCGATAAAACTGCTTAAAGACGACATATGCGTGTTGTCATGACAACAAGACTCAACTGACCACCTATTGGAAAGATAAGGCACTCCCTAAATTATACGGGCCGTAATCTTACGTTACTGGAAAGACGATAATTCTATTTAAGTACCACCTAATGCTCCGCTAGATGACACATCCTCCCCTATCAATAACCAAAGATGTTAAATCTATGAGTGATAATTACACATTGCCAGATTTGTCTGGTGTCCTTCCTGTCCGCCCAATCCAAGTGAAAAAGCATGGTTTTGCGGATAAATGGAAACTGATGTTTCTCGCGATGATCTTCGCACTCATATCTGTCGTTGTCACTGTTGCGTGGGGACCAGGCTTGTACGCTGATTACCTCATCAAGAACGATCCACTGATCATTGAGGATGCTACTATTTTCGATGGTAACTGCCGCACCAAGAAAATGATCACCGAGTGCAAAGCGACCCTCTCTTACCGATATGAAGGCGAAAACAAACTCAAGTCCGTAGACTTTTCCTTCCTCAGCCTCTCCAGCGGCGACTATGAAACTGATGTTGTGGTTCAAAAATCGGACCCCAATAATGCAACCCTCACACTTGCGCTGGATGAGTTTTGGAACCGTCTTTCGGTCGGCGTCGTGCTTGTTGGCATCATGATTGCCACTTGCATCCTCTTCATCAAGCGTTTTGTTCTGATTTCAAGCTCCATCTCCGCCACAAAAACAGCTTCGATGTTGCGGCTAAGCTGGGCAAAAATTACCTCACGCAAAGAGAGCATGGGGCGGATAAAACTTGGCTACTCGCCTCTGGTTACACATTCAAAAAAGCGAACGATCCTGTCCAGCTTTGCGAAAAATGAAGTGCCTTATCTTCATTATGATGAGAAAAGCAATGAGACCTTCGGCCTTGTCGCGGTGCGCGCTGACGATAGGTTGCCTGTGCTGCTTGACGATCGGTTCGAAAGACTGGATTTAACGCCCTCTGAACGCGCAAGTGGGGAACAAGTGCTTACAAATCGGCTGGTTAGCTGAGAAGTCAGACGCACGGCAATCTAGCCCCTTGTCGAAACCATGGCCTGATACATATCCTTATACATCAAATTAGATAGGGAGACTAAAATGGGTGAAGCAGGTGTAGGCTGGATTGCTGCAATCATTATAGGCGGTCTTGCGGGCTGGATTGCATCCAACTTCATGAATAGCAATACAGGCATATTCATGAACATTATTCTTGGTATCATCGGCGCGGCAATTGCCAGCTTTATCTTTGGCTTTCTGGGCATCTCGTTCGGTGGCTGGCTCGGCTATCTGGTGGCTGGCTTCATCGGTGCATGTATCTTGATCTGGGTCGGGCGAGCGATAAGTTAGCACCAACTTCGTAATGAATAGAAGCCCCGCAAAGCGGGGCTTCTTCTAATTTGACGAATAATCAATCGACCGACACATCATGACGATATCGCTAATTTAAACTCCTTTTACATTGAAACGCGCCCCTCTTTGCGGCTATTAACAGATGCGTTGAAAGTTTGCGGAGTGGTGGGGTGATACGAATACTGTTTCTACTGCTGGGACGCGAAATTATTCAGCGGCACTGGAGAACCTTGCTGGTAATCTCTGCGCTCTGGATTATCGGTGGTGCACTGATCGTTATCGATGCACTTGACGGGAAAACCGTCTTACCAGCCCGTATTTTTGGCTATTTTCTTTTGCCCGAAGCCGCATTGTGCCTCTTCGCAGCCATTGCGAGCCGTGGCACTGCGCGTAGAATGCGCATCGTACAAGGCGTGGCGCTTCTTGGCGTAAGTATTCTGATCATCAGTTCGACACCTGCGAGCAACTTCGCACTCGCTGTCCTTTTCGGTCTATGTTTCCTCATCGACGGCATTGTACGTATCGGCAGCGCCTGGGTGGTGCGATATCCCCGCTGGAAAGTCGGTATGGTGGGCGGCATCGTCGAAGTCTTGCTTGCAATTGCAACACTGCAGCCTTGGCCGACATGGTACGAAGGCACAGTCGGTACAAATGTCGGCGCTGTTCTCATTCTAACTGGCGTTGGCCTGCTTAGCATAGCGTTCCGAATAAAGCGGTTGGGAGCAGATGCCTCTCTGACAAGTATTCTCAGCAGAAATCCCTTCAACCAACGCGCGGCAAAGCTCTATCGAAAACGAAGTGCCAGAAACCGAAAAAAGCTTATCGTTCACGTCTGGACACCCACCGGCACAGCAATGACATCGCTCCGGCAAAGAGCAATCAATCGCTATATTGCGGCTGTTGACAGCAATGGTGTTATTTCTACAGGACACGCGGCGCTGGAAATGGCTCCCGATATTTATATCAGTCATTACCCCGCAGCTGAAATCGACCGCAACCCAGATGAATTCAGCCGCACCTTGCGAGCCACAGCCGACAACAATGTTGTTGGTCGGTTTTTGCCGAGTTATGAGGTTGAGTCTGGCGAATGGTGCCCATCCACGGTGCAAGTCGAAATCAATAATATTGACGCAACTCGCCTTAAAACATTCTGGAAGCATTATCGTTCAAACGACACTTACAACCTGACCAACAGGAACTGTTCAAGTGCCGTGGCCGATGCATTGGATGCAGCGCTGGAAGGCGTTTATCGCGAACACAGGTGGCCTGTCTTCAAGGCACTTCAGGCTATCGTATTCCCTGAGCTTTGGGCTGCAGGCCTTATGCGCAAGCGCGCAGAATCTATGGCGTGGACGCCGGGACTTGTACTTGATTACGCACGCGCTCTATCAGCATTGGTGGACTCCAACGGCCGCCCAACAACAAAACAAAGTTTCCGGCTTGTGAAGAAGTATTCCCCTCGCAAGTCAAAAGCGACGATAAGCTAAAAATTCAGGTGCTCCAACAAGGCATCTGAATTAACTTGATTATTATACTCATATTAATTAGGCCTTCTTGATCAGTTCAAGCCATCGAATGGATCAAGCAAACGTGCATTTTTCAAACGCCATCCGAACCTACCCTCTGCGCAGCATCGAAAAAATCGTGCTCGCATTGATGCTATTCGTTGGCCTCCAGCTTACAACTCAATCGCCAGCCTTTGCGGAGAGCGGAAATGCGCAACGCATTATCTCGCTTGGCCCTGAAGTCACTGAAATCATATTCGCGCTTGGTGCAGGGGATAAGGTTGTCGCGGTTGATCGGAGCAGCAAGTATCCTGCCGAAACCGCCAACAAGGCCAATGTCGGCTATCGTCGAAGCCTATCTCCTGAAGGCATATTTACGCTTAACACAGACCTGATCATTGCGTCTGAAGATATCGGCCCACCGGAAACGACTGATGTACTCAACCAGTCGCCAGTCGAAATTTTCTATGTGCCGGTCGACAACAGCCGTGCGGGTCTGATCAAAAAGATTGAGCTTATCGCAAAGAGGCTTGATCTCGAGAAGCAAGGCCGTGCCCTAACGCAGAAAGTCGTAGAAGACTTCGATGCGGCAACAGCCTATGCCGGCAAGATTTCAGCGGATAAACAGAAGAAGGTTGTCTTCTTTCATGGTCTCGCCCGGTTAAGTGGCGCGGGTAGCGACACGGCGGCCGACGCATTTATCCGCTATGCGGGTGGGATCAATCCACTGTCGGTCTATTCAGGCTACAAACCCGTCTCAGAAGAATGGCTGGTCAAGGCGGAGCCAGACGTCGTCCTCATGCTCTCAGACGGCAATGGGGGACCGACCCGCGAAGACGTTTTCTCTGTGAAAGCCTTACAGCGGACACCCGCTGCCAAAAATCATGCGCTGATCGTTCTGGAAGGGCCTTACATGCTGGGATTTGGCCCAAGGACTGCGGAAGCAATCCGAAAATTAGCCGCAGCACTTTACGAATAATACAAAAAACCCCTCCATAGGAGGGGCTTTCTGTTTTTAATGCGCACGAAAAGACTATTCAAAATCTTCCGGCAGCAGTCCCTGCGGGAAGTTCTGATAAGAAACAGGGCGCAGGAAGCGACGAATGGACATGGTGCCAACGCTCGTCGCACCGAAGTTCGTTGATGCCGGATATGGGCCACCATGAACCATCGAGTCGACAACCTCCACACCGGTTGGGAAGCCATTGACCAGCACACGCCCGGCTTTACGCTCCAGCACGGGCAGAAGACGGCGTGCGTCTTCCAGATCGCCAGCATCCATATGGATAGTGGTGGTCAGCTGACCTTCAAAGCCACGAGCGAGCTTTTCCATCTCGTCGACAGAACCAACGCGAATGACCAGACCAAGAGGGCCAAAGACTTCTTCGCCCAAAGCATGGTCAGACAGGAAACGCTCGCCGGTCGTTTCAAACAGATTTGGTGAAGCCTGACGACCCGATGACTCGGTTTCATACAATGGCTTGACGGCATTGCGCGTATCAAAACGCTCCTTACCGTCATGGTAAGCCTGTGCAATACCATCGGTCAGCATAGTCTGCGGACCAACCTTCTTGAGGCCATCAACAGTCGCTTCCGTAAAGCGATCAGCGTCAGCACCATCAAGAACAACAGCAATGCCCGGATTAGTGCAGAACTGGCCTGCCCCCATGGTCAGCGAACCTGCCCAGCCCTGTCCGAGCGTTTCGGCACGTGCCTTCATTGCCTCTGGCAACAAGAACATCGGATTGACCGAACCAAGCTCACCGAAGAACGGAATTGGTTCCGGACGCGCTGCGCAAAGATCAAACAATGCACGGCCACCACCGAGAGAACCGGTAAAGCCAACAGCCTTGATGTTTGGATGCTGCACAAGCGCATGACCGACATCGCGACGACCGCCCTGAATGAGCGAGAACACACCCGGATGAACTCCGGTCTTGGCGATTGCAGCTTCAACGGCTTGAGCTACGATTTCGCCCGTGCCTGGATGAGCGGAGTGGCCTTTCACGACAACTGGGCAACCGGCTGCAAGGGCCGCTGCGGTGTCGCCACCAGCGGTCGAAAATGCCATCGGGAAGTTGGAGGCACCGAAAACGGCTACAGGTCCGATTGGACGTTGAACGAGGCGAATCTCTGGGCGTGGAGCAGGCTGACGATCAGGAAGCGCTGCATCAAAACGACGATCAAGGTAATCGCCTTTTTCGATATGATCAGCGAACAGACGAAGCTGGCCAGTCGTGCGTCCAGTTTCACCCTGAAGGCGTGCTTCAGCCAGACCGGTTTCTTGCGAACCGATGACGACGATATCGGCAATGCGTACTTCAATTTCGTCAGCAATTGCGCGCAGGAATGCTGCACGGTCGGCACGGGTCGAATAGCCATAAGTCCAGAAAGCATCTTCCGCAGCTTCGCAGGCGCGGTTCACCAGATCAACAGTTCCAACTGCGAAAGAATGGGCAGGCCCACTTGCTGGTGCAGACTGAAATGTGCCGGCTCCGTCGAGCCATTCGCCAGCAACAAGGTGTTTTCCTTTGGGCGTGAATGCCATTCGTTCATCCTCCTGTAGAAATCGGCGTGCAATTAAGCCAGTATCCACCGCATCTAAATTGCACTTGCCTAATGTTTGTATACATTATGTGCGCAGATATCAATTGCCTGTGGGGCCTCCCGTCAGGCTTAGCCATGAAAGACGCATGATGAGCGAGACCACTATCCTGAGCATTGCAACGCTTCACGACCGCGTAGAGGCGATTTTTCGTAAAGCAGGTCTCAACGCAATACAGGCTGGAGCCGTCGCTCGTGTGATTGTTGCGGGTGAACGCGACCACTGCAAATCCCACGGCATATACCGTATCGAGGGTGCGCTTCGCACAGTCAAGGCCGGTAAGGTAAAACCGGATGCAATTCCTGAAATCGTTACTCAGGAAGCATCGAGCATTGTGCGGGTGAATGCCAATTATGGCTTCGCAAACCCTGCCTTCGAGACGGGTGTACCGGTATTGGCAGAGCGCGCGCGCAAAAATGGTATTGCAGCCCTCGTCATCAATGACTGCACGCATTTTTCAGCACTCTGGCCGGAAGTCGAAGCGCTGACCGCCGAAGGCTTGGCTGCCCTCGTCATGTGCCCAAGCTATGCAACGGTAGCACCAACGGGCGGCAACAAACCGTTGCTCGGCACCAACCCATTCGCATTTGGCTGGCCGCGCAAGGAAACATCGCCATACGTCTTCGACTTTGCAACATCTGTCGCCGCACGCGGCGAGATCGAGCTGCATCGCCGAGCAGGCAAGCAATTGCCTGAAGGCTGGGCATTAGATGTCGACGGCAATCCGACAACTGACCCGGAAACAGCTTTGGCTGGTGCTATGTTGCCATTCGGTGGGCACAAAGGCTCAGCAATCAGCACCATGGTTGAACTGCTTGCAGCAATCATGATTGGCGATCTGACCAGCCCGGAAGTACTCGATTTTCTCGGTACAACCACACTTTCACCGGTACATGGCGAGCTTATCATCGCGTTTTCGCCAGAAGCATTCGCTAAAGGCCGTCCCGGCGACCCATTTGCCCGCGCAGAAAGCTTCTTTGAAGCCATCGTCGGCCAGGGTGCACGTCTGCCCTCGCAACGCCGTTTCAAAGCGCGCGCTGAATCTGAAAGCGAAGGTATCAAGCTCACCAAGGCCGAAATCGACCAACTCGATCTGCTCTGGGCCAAAGGCCTGGATGCCATTTCCTGAACAAAAAAGGCCCTCCAAACGGAGGGCCTTTCTTTAAGCTTGCGACTAAATTAGGCCTTGTACTTCTGTACTGCGCCGGGAAGCTTGCTCCACTCGGCATACCAGCTGTTAAACAGCTTGAACTGCGCTTCGACATATCCCCGCTGACTATCGGAAAGAGCATCGGTTTCATTGAAGTGCAGCGTATATTCCTTATCGCCCTTCAGAACCATCATGTGCTTGAAATAGAGCACAAGATCCGGACCTTCATCAAAGGACGAAAGCACGGCAAGCGCCTGCTCGAGTTCAAGCGCGCGCTGGCGCGCATCAGCATCGCCCGCAGCTGCAGCCTGCGAAAGCTTGCAAAGCTGGATGACTTCCTTCGGCAGAACGTTGCCGATGCCCGTGATCGCACCAGTTGCACCGCAGTTTACAAAGCCATGGACTACTGCCGTATCAACGCCGATCATCAGCGTTACATCGTCATCGCGGCTGGTGATGTTTTCAGCCGCATAACGCATATCAGCCGGACCACCGAATTCTTTGAATCCCACAAGGTTCGAATGCTCTGCACGCAAAGCAAAAAACAGATCGGCGCGGGTTGCGAAGCCATAATATGGGCTGTTGTAGATGACAGCAGGAAGATCAGGAGCGGCAGACAAGATGGCTTTGAAATGAGCCTTCTGCGCTGAAATCACAGAGCCACGCGACAGAACACGTGGGATTACCATCAGACCCTTGGCACCAACCTTTTGCGCATGTGCTGCGTGAGCTGCAGCAACGGCTGTGTTGACCGCACCCGTGCCTACGATCACAGGAATGCCTGCTGCGGTAAGACGCGCAACGCCTTCCATACGCTGCTCATCGGTCAGCAGTGGCCAGTCGCCCATCGAACCGCAGTAAACGACAGCCGACATGCCAGCCGCGATCAGTTCCTTGCCTTTGCGCACCAGCGCATCGAAATCAGGCGTACGATCGTCCTTGCATGGGGTCATCAGAGCCGGAATCACGCCGGAGAAAATATTGGCAGCCATCTAAAACTCCTCTCAGGGCATTTCCAGTAAAACTGCAGAGCAGCTTTGCAACGGACAATGCAACAAAACAAAAAACAGCGCAGTTGAAACTGTCGTGGCGTATTGCCTCGTATCAACTCTCTATAACTGATATATCAGTATGTATTTTATTTGTCGACAAAAATTAGACAGGTCTACAAACTTATTTCCAGACGGTCGTCACGCATCACCAGTTTCTGCACTTGCCGCACAATCTGCTCGGCGTGTTCATGCGCTAATTGCTCGGCAAGTTTGACGTCACGCGCGGCAATTGCTGCGATCATTTCGTCGTGCTCTTCCACAAAACGTTTTGGCAGCCGATCATTATAAGACTGATAGTAAAGTCGCAGAATACGACGTCCCTCATCGAGAAGACGCTTGAACAATGTAATGAAATAGGGATTGCGCCCCGCTTCCGCGATCGCCAGATGCAAAGCCGCATTGGTGGCAATCATGCCAAGCGCGTCCTGTGCTTCAACCGCTGCCGCGAACTCTTTCTGATGCGCCGCGATGATCTCCAGATCTTCGGGACGATGGTTTTTGGCTGCAAGCTGCGTAGTCACGCGATACATCAGCGTCAAAGCATCGAAATAGGTATGCATATTGAGGAAATCGATATTTGACACCATGGTCGAGCGGTTTGGCAACGTATCAATCAACCCCTCGCCTGCCAGCCGCACCAACGCCTCCCGGATTGGCGTACGGGACATTTTGAAACGCTCGGCAAGTTGAACCTCATCAATTGAGTTACCGGGCGGCAGAACCAGATCGAGAATTTCATCGCGTAGCAGGTCATAGACCATTTTAACGCCCGATCCACGCTTACGCTCATTTGTGAGGATGGCTTCACTATCCGTCATAGGCTTATCCTTCTGTCGGAAATTTAAGCGTTTCCCGAAAAGTGCGAAGCGGTTTTCGGGAAACGCTTTAAGACAAATGATTAGAGCGCCAATCTGATACAATCAGATCGAAACGCATTCTACGCGAAAGGTTCAGTTGGTCCCTTGGCAGGTTGCGTGAACCACTCAGGGCCTTGATCCGTCATGTAAATATGGTCCTCAAGACGCACACCAAACTGCCCTGGCACAACAATCATCGGTTCATTGGAGAAGCACATGCCCGGCGCGAGCGGCAACTCATTGCCACGAACAATATACGGCGCTTCATGGATTTCGAGACCCAGGCCATGGCCTGCGCGATGCGGCAGGCCGGGCAGTTGGTAGTCTGGTCCGAGACCATGCTTGACCATCACAGCGCGGGCGGCATCATCAAGTCTGGAACAGGCCGCACCAACTTTTGCTGCATCAAACACAGCCTGTTGCGCCTGTCGCTCGATCGTCCAGATGCGCTCAAACTCGGCTGTCGGTTCTTCCAGCATATAGGTGCGCGTCAGATCAGAATGATAGCCATCGATCCGGCAACCTGTATCAACGAGAATGACATCACCGTTCTTGTAAAACTGCTCACCATCGGCACCATGCGGCAGCGATGTTGCCTCACCAAAAGAGACAATGCAGAAAGTTGAGCCACCAGAGGCGCCCATTTCGCGATGCTGCTCATCGATAAAACGCACGACCTCTGACGCGGCCATGCCCGGACGGATGAACTGGTGCGCACGGCGATGAACCTCAAGCGTCAGCTCCATGGCATATTTGATAATGCCGATCTCTGTTTCAGACTTGCGAATACGCTGCTCACGGATAATTGGCCCTGCATCGACAAGACAATCAGCACCGATTTCGTTGCACAAAGCATTATAGACAAACAGCGGCACAGCATCGTCAACGGCTAGTGTGTCACCCGCTTTTAACAGCGAGGAAACCAGTGCAGCACTATTCTCTTCTTCCTGCCAGACGCGGATTTCGCCCGGCAAATGCGGAAGGCTTTCCACGCGGCTCTGCTCAAAACCCGGAACAATATAAACAATGTCTGTCTGTGTGATAATGGTACCGAGCAGGCGTTCACTCGAATGCCAGACAAGACCTGTGAAATAACGCAGGCTTGCGGTTGACCCAAGTAGCAGAGCACCAACGCCTTTTTCGCTCAGAGAACGGCGCAAAATTTCCAATCGCTGCAGCCGCTCATCATTGGAAATACGCGGTGCATGGGTTGTGACAGACATTCCTTATTCCCTTCAGCAAATGCCACTCCTACCGTGACATGCTGAAAGGATAAATCTCTGTACGCAATTTGTCGACAGGGTCAGATTTTCACAAGACCCGTCCGTTTCAAAAGCCCCATCAGCAGCAAGGGCAGCAGTGTTGTCAGCAGAATCGCGATAAATGCCATCGCCATGCCAAGACCAACTGATCCCTGCTCAAACTGTCGCCAGATGAAAATCGATATGGTCTGCATACCAACAGGAGCAACAAGAATCGATGCCACCAGTTCACGCGTCGCCACCGCAAAGACCAGCAGCATCGCAGTGATAAGGCTGGGCGCAATCAGCGGCAGCATGATGCGGCGGAATGTAGTAAAACTGCTTGCACCACATACCCGTGCCGCTGCTTCGAGATTATCGCCGATCTGGTGAAACGCAGCTGTCGCGTAGCGAATTGGCTGCGGCAGCAAAATACAGCAGTAAGCAAGCAGCAGGATCAGCGGTGTATTATAAGGCGAAATGAGCAGCGATGGCTGGTTCCATGCGAGGATAAGGCCGACAGCAACAACGACACCCGGCAGGGAATTCGGCAAGACAGTCAACACATCCAGCCAGAAACGCCCACGGAAGCGCATTTTTACCACCGCATAAGCGGCAACTGCACCAAGAAAGCCAGTCAACAGAGCGCTTGCCACGCCAAGCGACAGACTATTGACCAGCGCGCGCATGGCACCCGCGCTATTATCAGCAATATCTGCAAAATTATCGAAGCCAAGATTTGCAGGCGTCAGTCCACCGGAAATTGTCTTCGACATTGCCGTCGCAAGGATTGCAAGGAGCGGCACGCCGGTTGCGGCGAAAGCTATCACAGCAAACAAAATCACGACCGGGATTTTGAGTGTTCCAAGATCCCGCTTGTCTTTGTTCTGCGGCTTGCCGCCTGTCGTTACATAGGAACGACGCGTCAAAATCCAACGCTGAAACATGAACGCTGCGAGCGAAAGACAGACCAACGCTAACGAGAAGACCGCCGCTCCCGAAAGATCAATCGGCCAGTCAGATATTCTGAGGTCGATTTCCGTTACCAGAACTTCAAAACCAGAACGCCTGCCAAGTGCGGCAGGTGTTCCGTATTCCTCAATGGCAGAGGCAAAAACGAGCAACAAGCTTGCGGCCAGTCCGGGCGTTGCCAATGGCAGCGTGATCCGGAAGAACGAACGCCAGGGCGAAGCACCAAAAACACGCCCCACATCCGAATAACGTGCTCCGACTGCTTCGATGGTGCGCGAAACCGCAAAATAGACCAATGGAAATGTATTGAGCGCCATGACAAATGTCATGCCCGCAAGCGAGAACAGAAATGGCGCGAGATGGAAGCCCGTAAGCTGATCGAGATAGCCGCGCGGTTGTAATGTCATGATCCAGCCAAGCGTTGCGATATAGGGCGGGATCATGAAGGGCACCAGCATCAATACGTCCCACACCAACGCGAAAGGCACTTTATACAGTGCCCGGAATACCGCCAGAGGCACTGCAATCAGCGCCGACAATGCCACCACGCAAAGCCCGAGCAACACAGTGTTACCGGTCATGCGCAAGAGCCTGGGATCTTCAAAAAGAGCTGGCAAATGGGCAAAGGGTGCAGTCAGCAGACCTTGGCCGATCTGCGGGAAAATGGCTTGCAGAACGATGAAAATGAATGGAACCGCAACCACAATCGCGAGTCCGATGACAGCCACAAAGCCAAGGGGATTTGAAGCAGTAGCGGTCTTAGCACTCATGATAGCCTCTGCGGTCGCCGAGCAGCATATACAATATATCCACTCGCTCATAATCTAGTGAATTGAAAGAATAAGAGGCTCTCCCTGAAAAACAGGAAGAGCCGTTTGAACGCGCATCTGATCCGAAAACTGTTTCACAATTTTCGGAATGTGCTCCAGATCTTATTTCTTCGCGCCGAAGATCGCGTTGAATTCCTTCAACGTTTCGTTGCGCTTGCCGTAAACGGCTGCTGCGTCGATCTTCAGAATCTTCAGATCGCTGATCAATGGACGGTTTGCTGCAATGTCAGAACGCGCAGGCATCAAATAGGTATCCGCCACCATCTTCTGACCTTCATCCGACAGCATGTAATCGATGAACTGTTTGGCTTCATCCTGGTTTTTCGACCATTTGAGGATCATGGCCGGACGCGGGGCAATAACCGTGCCCGATTCAGGGAATATGACATCAATTGCTTCGCCCTTGGCCTTACCTGCGAGCGAGATGTAATCGACTGCTCCAAATACAGCGGCCTTTGAACCCTGAAGCACCGGGTTAAGCGCTTCGGCATTGGCACCGGCAGCAGCTGCACCATTTTCATGCAGATGTTTGAAAAGGTCCCAACCCTGCTCTGTCTGCAAAGCTGCAACGAGTTCGAAAGTTGCACCCGACTGCGCTGGATCAGGCAAATTGACCAGGTCCTTATATTCCGGCTTGGCAAGATCTGCCCACTCGGTTGGCTTCGGGGTCTTGCTGTTTGGATTCCATGCGATGCCAAGTGCCGAAACGCCCTGGGCAACAGCTGTTTCATTCTTCAGAAAATCAGGAACCTTTTCAGCATTGGGGCTCGTATAGGCCACAAGCCAGTCGCGCTTTGCAAAATCGGTTGCTGTATCCCATGACGCTGAAATCAGAACATCTACAACCGGATTGGCAGCTTCGGCTTCAATACGTGCCATGACCTTGCCGGTCGTTGCCTGAAAGACATTGACCTTCGTGCCAGTCTTGGCGGTAAAGCCTGCGGCCAGACCTTCGATCAGCTTGCCCGGACCTGCCGAATAGACGGTGACGTCAGCAAATGCAGCCGTGCTGGCAAGCAGTGCTGCTGCAAAGGCAAACGTGGTGCCAATAAGGGACTTCTTCATAAATCTCTCCTGAGATGCAGTGACGTGAAGTGATTGTTACGAGAACCAGCGCAGCTGTTCTGTATCGATGGCAATGCCGACCGGCATACCGGGCGAAAGCCGGCTGTGATCGAGATAGGTCAGTTCATGTCCGGCATGATGTGCGCCAATACGAACCGTTGTCAGATGGCCATCTCCGCGGAAATGAGTACGTAAGACTGTTGCCCGAATTGCCGCATCGTCGATTGCAACGCTGCGCACCGAGCGCGATGGCAGAAGGACATGCGTCGCATGTGGCGGCATGGCAACATGGCTCAACCGCACTTCAGTTTGAGAAATACGATAGAAGCTATTTTCACGTTCCACCGGCACCACACAGCCAAGACGCAGGAAATCCGCAACAGCGGGTGTTGTAGGATAGGCGACCAGCATTTCAGGTGCTGCAAGTTGTTCTATTACCCCTGCCCGCATGATCGCCACCTGATGCGCCAGTGAGAAAGCCTCACTTTGATCATGTGTAACGTAGATTGCAGTCAGACCGAGATTGGCGACAAGCTGACCGATCTCACTGACCATGTTTTCGCGCAATTCGCGATCAAGGTTCGATAACGGCTCATCGAAAAGCACCAGACCAGGCTCGGCAACGATCGCACGTGCAATGGCTACACGCTGCTGCTGACCACCAGACATGTCGCTGATTGAGCGATCCCCGAAACCCGAAAGGCCAACGCGATCCAGCGCCGACTTCACACGCTTTTCGCGCTCCGCACGTCCTATACCGCGCATCTCCAGCGGAAACGAAACATTCCCGTATACTGACATATGCGGCCAGAGTGCATAATCCTGAAACACCATGCCAAGATGACGTTTTTCCGGTGGTGCAAAGGTGCCGTTCGTAGCATCAGCTACTTTTATACCATTGATGGTGACAGACCCCTTGGTCGGAGCCAGCAATCCGGCGACAAGCCGCAGAAGCGTCGTCTTTCCACATCCAGACGGACCCAGCAGGGCAAGCGTTTGTCCCTTTGGAAGGGTCAGATCCACGTTTTTGAGGATCACGCTGCTGCCATAGGCAAGGCTTAGCCCGGAGACTTCAACAGCAGCTTCTGCGTGTAATTGAGTTTCATGTAGCATATTCGCGCAATCTGAATGGTTTGCGCGCTTTTATTCCGGCCTCGTGACAGAGGAATGACAAAAACCACATGGCGCAGAACCACAGCGATTCAGCACCTACTAAAATAAGAAGAAGCCAAACAAAAGAATCATCTCTATAAGAAGCACTGGAGTTGATACCGAATGCAGTAAATAGTATAAAATTGATATTTTTTGTATAAAATTGACACTATAGCTCTATTAACGAAATTATTTCCCGTTCAAACTTAACGGAAACTGAACTAACAGGACATTATATTTAAGTTTATTGCAATTTCAGGAGATAAAAATCGTTAGAAATGTTGATATGGGCTTGAAATGCCCATACACTAAAAAACTAATAAGAAAAACAAATACATATACTTGTAATGCAAAATACCTTGGAGGACGGCCGATTATCGGTCCGTTTGGAGCATTCAGGAGGGACTATGTGTATTAAGTTTAGTACGCTTGCAGGAATCTTTACCGCAGGCTTGTTGATACCGACCGTTGTAAACGCGCAAACGACTTCTACGCAGTTCACAGTTCAGATAACCATAGCAGGCGCCTGCCAGATCAACTCGGCAACGAATTTGGATTTTGGCACGCACGGGGTCCTGGCGGCGAACACCGATGCGACCAGTGTCGTGACGGTTCAATGCACCAATACCACTCCTTTCAATATTGGCTTGAGCGAAGGCGCAGGATCAAACGCCTCCGTCGCCAGCCGTCTTATGACAGGAGCCGGCGGCGCGACAGTTACCTATTCGCTGTACCAAACAGCCACACGTGACACGGTTTGGGGCGCCTCTGTTGGCACCGACACTGTTTCAGGAACGGGCACAGGTGCGGCTCAGCAGTTCACTGTCTATGGCCGCGTCCTCCCTCAGAACACACCGGCCCCCGGCGTCTATACCGATACGGTTACTGCGACGATAACGTATTGAACGTAAAGGGAGACTTGCATGCGTATTCTCATACTTGCAGCGCTGGTTGTTGCTGGCCTGCATATTTCTTCTGCGCAATCAAACGCGGCATCGTTAAGAGTGTCTCCGGTTCTGATAGACCTTAGCGCCCCAACGGCCGCGTCCAGCGTTCGGATTTGGAACGATGCAAAACGCCCCATCAACGTACAGGTCAGAATATTCCGGTGGAGCCAGAGCAATGGCGTCGATAGCTATACCCCCGCCACAGATGTCGCCGTAAGTCCGCCGATCTCGCAACTGAAGGCGGGCGGCGAAAATATGGTTCGCGTGGTTCGCACATCAAAGCGGCCGGTCAAAGCAGAAGAAAGCTACCGCCTGATCGTGGACGAGTTGCCAAGTTCTTCACAACAGAAGTCGGGAACCGTCAATCTCGTCATCAGACATTCTATTCCGGTTTTCTTCTCACCACAGGACAACAGCGGTGCTGATGTGGCCTGGAATGTGCAGCAAAAGGCTGGCGGATATCAAATCACGGTCAACAACCGGGGAGACAAGCGCATGCGCGTCTCCGATCTGGCGTTACAGAACAAAGGCGGTGCGCCCGTCGCACAACAAAAGGGACTTGTGGGCTATGTGCTCGGGAAATCGAGTGTTTCCTGGTTCATCCCCGGTACACGCAATAATCGAGGTGGTGGCTCGCTGACGATCTCAGCACAAAGCGAAGCTGGCCCGATTAATGCGCAAGCGAACGTCAGGGGCGGTTGACCTTGCTGTTTTGACGATTGCTTGTCTGACGATCTTCTCAGCCTTTCCGAAGGCTGCAGCTCAAGATTTGCCACCCCCTTCGGCAGGAATCGTTAGTCCTGACGATGAATTTCAAGAGCTGCAACTCGAGGTCTTCGTGAATGGTTCATCTTCGGAGTTGATTGCTGCCTTTCGTCAAACACCCGACGGGCTCCTGTTAATAGAGTCCCAGCAACTGAAAAATGTCGGCATCAAGCCTGCGAAGGAAGCGACAAGGGAGGACGGCTGGGTCGATATCGGCCGGCTACCCGGTGTGGTGGCAACTTATGATGAAGAGAACCAGACTGTAAGCTTTGACGCCATGGAGGATAGCCGTGCGGCGCGGATCATTGATGCGCAAGCAGATGAAACACTGCAAGCCAGCGAGGAGGAAGAGCCAGTCGTAACAAGCAATCTGGGAGGGTTGATCAACTATACCGTCTATGGATCGACTGGTGGTTCGAAATGGGACGACCTGACTTCATTCCAAGGTGTTTCAAGCCTGCTTGAAGGACGTCTGTTCGGTCCTTATGGTGTGCTGACGTCATCGCAGATTTTAAGCTCTTCAGACGCGGCAAACTTTGGTTCTACGCGACTTGATACACGATGGTCCTATTCCGATCCGACGCGCCTGATGACGTATAACGTCGGCGATATAATCTCTGGTGGCCTATCCTGGACACGCCCAACTCGCTTGGGCGGCATACAAATACGCCGCAATTTCACGCTGCGCCCCGATCTGGTAACGATGCCGTTGCCAGAGCTTTCCGGTTCTGCCGCAGTGCCTTCAACGATCGATGTCTATGTCGACAATGCTCAACGCGCCTCACGTTCGGTTCCATCGGGACCGTTTTCAATCACCAATCTACCGATCATTACAGGTGCTGGCACAGCGCGTCTTGTGGTGCGCGATGCGCTTGGCCGTGAAACAGTCTCGGAGACGCCATTCTATGCGTCGTCTGATCTTTTGGCTAAGGGACTTGCAGATTTTTCCGCCGAGATTGGTTTTGCCCGCCGCTATTATGGTGTTGAATCGAATAATTATGATGAGCGCCCGATAGGCTCTGCAACACTCCGCTACGGTCTGACGAACAACTTCACCATAGAAGCCCATGCCGAAGGTGCCGAAAATTTTTACAATGCAGGCGCTGGCAGCGTCTTTAATGTCGGCACTTTCGGCGTTGGCTCCGTTGCGGCATCCAGCAGCCGCTTTGGTGATGAAACCGGCTATCAGGTTGCCGCAAGCCTCGAAGCTGAACTCTGGAACATCAAGTTTTTCGCAAGAACACAACGGACTTTCGGCGACTTCAATGACATGGCTTCCGTCACCGCCGATATCGCCAGGTTTGGGCTACCCTCGACGCTTTACAATGCAAAGCCACCGCGATCGCTCGATCAGGCTTCTATTGCCTTGCCTCCCATATTCGAGAACCTCAATCTCAACTTTTCATACGCGCAATTGGAAACGGCGAATTTCGACAAGTCCCGCATTGTCAGCATGACCGCAACCAAACCCATCGGACAGAAGGGCAATGTGTTTTTCTCCACCTTCACTGATCTCGAACGCAAAGGCTCCTTTGGCGTCTTCGCCGGTCTGTCATGGATGATGGACGGCAATATTACTGCATCGACCGGCATTTCTTCAGATGATACCGGCACGAGTGTCACTGCAGACCTCATGAAATCCGAGCAGCCTGTCGTCGGTAGTACAGGATGGCGTGTCCGCGGCTCTTATGGACAAAATGACATCATTGCCGCCAGTGGCAGCTATCGCAGCTCGATTGGCCGCGCCGAGGCCGGTGTCGAAAAGTTTAATGATAGTGTGCGCGGGACAGCACAGTTTGAAGGCGCAATCATCGTGGCAGGTGGCGGTGCGTTTCTCGCCAATCGCGTCAGCGACGCCTTCAGCGTGGTTGACGTTGGGGCGCCTGATGTAGAGGTCTTTTATGAAAACCGCCCAATTGGCAAGACCAACAAACGCGGCAAGCTGCTCGTGTCGGATCTGCGTTCCTATGAAGACAACGCCATTTCAATTGATCCATCGAACCTACCACTCGATGCGAGTGTAAGCACTACGCGTCAGGTTGTACGCCCGAGTGATCGCAGCGGTGCTGTTGTCGATTTCAACGTATCTGCTGACACCAGACCTGCATTGATAACCATTCGCAACGAGGCAGGTGATTATATTCAAACAGGCGCATCAGCCCAACTCAATGACGATGAAACCACGATCGTCGGCTATGATGGTCAGGTCTACGCTGAGAATATTGCCGAAACAAATACGCTGATTATTCGGCAGTCAAACGGTGAAAACTGCACCGTCACTTTCACCGCTCCTGCAAAAGCCAATGAACGCACAACGATACCTGATGCCGTGTGCCGGAAAGACCCATGACAAAACAACTCCTGATTTTCATTGCTGCACTATTTCTGAGCGTCACAAGTGCGAGCGTGGTGATTGCTCAAACCTGCACGTCCACCATCTCGGACATGAATTTCGGCACGGTCAACCTCCAGGCCGGCGGGGCTATCGACACAACAGCAGTGCTCAGCGTTACCTGTTCAAGTTCGCTTAATCTGCAGCTGCTTATGCGGGTATGCCCAAATCTCAACGCCGGAAGTGGAGGAAGCTCCGGGAGCACACGTTTGATGACCAATGGCGCCAATACATTATCCTACCAATTTTTTCAGGACGCCAACCGGACAGTCCTTTGGGGATCATCTACCAACACAACATTGGGCTCCGTGCCAGCGATCGATGTCATAGCACCTATTCTGGGGCCGGGTACGGCAACCCGTACAATTTATGGACGCATACTCGGTTCACAGGCGTCCAAACTGGCAGGAACCTATTTATCAATGTTTTCCGGTGGACAGGCACGCATAAACTACGTTCGCTATCTCTTGGGGGCTCCCGACTGTTCGACAGTCGCCGACAATCCGATTCAGCCAAGCTTCAATGTTCAGGCAATTGTCAATCGCAGTTGTACAGTGTCTGCAAGCCCCCTCAATTTTGGAACTCACAGTGCTATGACGTCGAATATTGACGCCAATGGCGCGCTAACAATTAACTGCACACTGGGTCTGCCATATAGCATTTCGCTGAATGGCGGTTTGAGCAATGCTCAACCGACACAGCGCCGAATGACACTTGGCTCAACCGCGATCATTTACGGACTCTACTCAAATAGCACACGCACCGTCCCATGGGGCAATACGGCTGGTCAGATTGTATCAAGAACTGGAACCGGAGCAACGGAAAGCGTTCCGGTTTATGGCCGTGTCGCGCCCCAGGCGACCCCCACTTCGGGAGTTTATACGGACACGGTTGTTGTGACGATCAATTATTAAGCGCACAAAAAAGAACCCGACCTGAAAAGGTCGGGCCAAGTTTCACGACGGATGGAGATAGAAAGTATTATCAGTCGTGCTTATGCTCCTCGTGCTTGTGCTCCTCGTGGTTATGTCCGGCTTCGCCCGCATGGACCTTACCAGAGCCGCCAACTGCAACGACGTTAAAAGGCTTGCCGGCAACTGCAATATCGCCTGCTTTTTCAAATGAGACTGCATTAACGAGATGCAATTGCCCTTTAAGCGGATCACTCACAACGACGTTGTCGCCTGCAACTGCAATACGTGGGCGCGGATCACTCCAATGACCATCCATGGAGTATGGCTCGGTCAACTTGATCGATTTGACGATTTCACCTTTGAGAACATCAAGCTGGTGAAGCTGGCCATCCTCAGTGAAGACATAGGCAAACTTCGGGCGCACCGGATCAACTGCAAAATGTACGCGCCTTGTTGGAAGCTGAACCAATCGGAAGCCACCATCAGCTTCTGAAGGATCGACCAGAACAATCCGGTCAGGTCCATAGTTGCCGATGAAATATTGCAGCCCCTTGCCACCGATCAAAGTGGATGAACTGCCTTCGGGTAGCGATTTTCCGTAAGGCAGATGCTTGATAACAGGTTTGTCACCATCCTGTGTGATGAGCAACAACCCCGTATCACAGGCAAGAGCATAAATGCTGCCCGAACCAGCAGAACCGTGCAGGCCGGGGCATGCAACATCGTCGCCAACTTTATTGCCCTTGAAGTCAACAATGCGCGCGCCGATTGGTCGCTTGGATGCATCTTCCGGGTTTGGAATCGTTACAACAGCATAATTATCATACGGAACCGACACGCCGTGATGCGGAGCGACAACATTGGCTGTCTTCACCTCGAGCTTTTCGCCGAGAGCCGACTTTTCGGTGAAGAAACGCGCCGCATCTTCTCCATCAAACCACTGCGCAATGTTGCCCTGTCGTTCGACAAAGTGCGCAGGCTTCAATCCCGACAACTCAACCTTGAGAAGCTTTGAATCATCGACATCAATATCAGCATGATCGCCATGGTCATGGAATGAGATTCCGGTCGAAATAGCGGATACCTCGCCCGCAGATCCCTGTACAGCGTATACTGTTTCTCCGCTTTCGCTACGATAGAGCGATGCTGGACCCTTGATCTTGAAACTCTCTAATTTGTCGCCATCGAGAGCATCAATGACATTGACGACAGGCTCGGCATGGTCAGACACAAATAGCCGCCACGCGGTCACATTGTCTTCTTCGGCCAGCGCATTTCCGCTCGTCATGCAGACGGCCATTGCAAGCGCCGAAGCAGTCAGCATCAGCTTTTTCATGGAACTCTCCTTATTAATGATATTACATAACATTGAAAGACGCAGTGGTAGTGATAGAGACGCAGTGGCAGTGATATTGACTGCACTTATTGGGGGGTGATTGCTGCCCGGATGGTTTCGGTATTGTAACGCATCATGTCGATGTAAGACGCGGCGGGACCATCGGGTGCGGACAGTGCATCAGAATAAAGCACCCCACCGAGTTTGAGCCCGGATTCAGACGCAATCTGTTCGACGAGACGCGCATCGGCGATATTTTCGGCGAAAACAGCCGCAGCTCGGTTCTCCTTGATATCGCGAACGACGCCTGCAACATCGGCAGCAGATGCTTCAGATTCTGTTGAGACGCCTTGTGGCGACAAAAACTTCACGCCATAGGCATTCTCAAAATACCGAAATGCATTATGGGCAACGACTACAACGCGCCGATCCTGCTGAATGGATGCAATTTTGCTCCTGATCTCGGCATCCAGCGTATCCAATTCCTGCTGATATGCAGCAGCGTTATGCTTGTAAGTATCACATCCCTTGGCATCGACTTTGCAAAAAGCTGAAACGATATTCTGAACATAGATCCTGGCATTGCCCACAGACTGCCAGGCATGGGGATCGAATGGCGCTTCATGGAATACCGCCTTGGTACCGTAATAGTGGTAATGACCGCCATTCGGGTCACGCAAAATCTCGGCGCCTTCAGTCGCCTCAACAATCTCGGCCTCCGTCCCGCTCGCTTCGACAAGCCGGGACAAAAAGCCTTCCAATTGCAGACCATTCACCAGAACCACATCAGCTTTGGCCATTGCGATGGCATCCGACGGTTTCGGTTCATAGACATGGGCGTCACCATTGGGGCCAACCAGCGTGCGCAGTGTGATTCTGTCGCCGCCCACTTTCTGCGCCATATCACCCAAGATGGAGAAGCTGGCAATAACCTTGAGTTTTTGCTCTTCTGCGCCCGCTTGCGAGCAAGCCACCAATGTTGCGACACTCAATGCAAGGGCAAGTTTCGATTGCCTCATCATTTCAATAAGTCCTTCTGATTGTTAGGCAATTTTATGCGATGTTCGAGACCTGCGTGTCACAAGCACGCCTCGGGTTCCCGCGAGCACCGAGATAAAATAAACGGCTCCCGCAGAAAGAATGATGGCCGGTCCAGACGGCAGCGACAGATGATAGGACAGCAGCAAGCCGGATAGCGAAGCGCCAAGCCCAAAGACCATCGCCAGAATGCACATGGTTTCAACGCGGTTTGTCCAGAAGCGCGCCGATGCGGCAGGCAGGATCATCAGCCCCACGGATAGCAACGTGCCCAACGCCTGAAAGCCCGCCACAAGGTTGAGCACCACAAGGCCAAGGAAGATGAAATGCACCGGTGAGCCGAGCCGCGAAACCGAGCGTAGAAACAAGGGGTCAAGACATTCAGCAATCAGCGCGCGCCAGAATACGGCGAGCGTTCCTAACGTCAGCATTGTGGTCAGCGCAATCAGGAACAGCGCATCATTATTGAGCGCCAGTACAGTCCCGAACAAGACATGCATCAGGTCAACACTTGATCCACGCATCGAAACCAGCAGGACGCCAATTGCCAAGGATATCAGATAGAAGGCGGCCATCGAGGCATCTTCCTTCTGGATTGTCAGGCGTGAGACGGCACCTGCCCCCAGCGCCACCACTATTCCGGCGATCATCCCGCCAATGGTCATCGGAACGATTTCCAAACCGTAAAACAGGAAGCCGGCAGCAGCGCCCGGCAGAATGGCGTGGGACATTGCATCGCCAGTCAGGCTCATACGGCGCAGCATCAAAAATACACCCACAGGACATGCGCTGATAGAAAGGAAGATCGCCCCCAGCAATGCCCTTTGCATAAAGGCAAATTCCGCGAACGGAGCGATAAAGAATTCATGAAAATGAGTGGTCATGCTGCGTCCTTATTGAACGCTTGCACACCGGCTGAGGCGGGCTGATGGCTGTGCTCAGCCTCACACCAAGGCGCTGCATCGTCCCAGGCTTCATGGAAATGACGAGCGCGCGCAAGATTTTCGGATGTCAGCACTTCATCTGCATTGCCCCAGGCAACTGCTCGACGCGCCAACAGCAATGCTTCAGGAAAATTCTCCCGGACCAGATCAAGATCATGGGCGACAACCATGACTGTACGCTTCTCATGATGCCAGCCCTTGATCAGTCCAATCAGGTCGGCAACAGTTTTCTCATCAACTGCATTGAATGGCTCATCCAACAGGATCAGCTCGGCATTCTGGACAAGCACCCGCGCGAACAATGTGCGCTGGAGCTGCCCGCCAGAAAGACTATCGAGTGGACGTCTCTCAAAGCCTTCCAACCCAACCGCTATGAGCGCATCGGTCAACGTCTGTCGGTCGCGGGAATTATGTCGGCCCAACAGCCCACGCCTTGGCCACAGACCCATTCCAACGAGATCGATGACACGCGCTGGAAAAGAACGATCCAGCTCCGATTGCTGCGGCAGGTAGGCGAGACTTTGCGTCTTGCTTGCAATGCACAGACCCGACATTGGCCGTAGAATTCCCGCTATACCCTTCATCAAGGTGGATTTTCCCGAGCCGTTTGCCCCGACAACCGCAGTCAGCGACCCCCTACGGACCACACCACTGAGATGATGGACCGCCGGGTGGCTGTTGTAGCCAAGCGTCAGGTCACGGAAAGTCAGGCATGCATCAGTCATGGATTCCAGCGCTTCTACTGATCGAAATGGGATCGTGAAACGATCCATACATGTAATGTTATTACATTAAGAGAAGCCATCGCAAGCAATATTATGAGAAATCCAGTCCAAAATATCCGATGCGATGCAAAACGGGTGCTTTCCCCTTAAGATTCAGCGAAAATCTGCTGTTTCCTGCATTAATTTCTGGTGCTTGGGGATCAGAAATGGATAATGTAATCCGGTCCTTCGCTGGCGTTTTGGGCAATATAACAGAATGCTGCGGCAAGACCCTGATCGTAAAATCCAATCTAAGGCCAATTCAGACAAACTTCGGAGTGGGGTTTGGACCGTATCATTGAAGCCTATCAGATTTGCTCTGAAAAGGATTGCGCAGATGAGCCGTCAATGGACTGGCCCTATATCTGCGCGATGGATCTGCTCACGCATCCGCTCAATACAGCTATCGCTGATTATCTGGATTTTGTCGGCAATGCATCCAACGCAGACCGTGCATGGATAATTGAGTATCGCCACGATCTGCTGCGTTTTCGGAATATCTATGAATGGTGCAGAGGCGGCACGGTGTCCTTCCTTGAGGAATTGCAGGAAGCTCCGACAACGCTTATCGGCTGGCTGCATCGGTATTTGGCTGCCGGTAAAGCTGTAGCAGTCAACAATGTCCATAGCCTGCCACGTGCCGCGCGGGCGATACAGGTCGAGTTCTCCCGACAGGGCAATAAAAGCATCCTGAGTATCCCGATATTTTACGATGGGCGATTACGCGGCATCATCGGTTTCGATACTACACGTGAATATCACCAATGGTCTGGTGCCGAAATCAAAGCGATGTTTCAATGCGCCAATCTGATTGCACAGGCTCAGTATGGCAGTAACAACAAACAGATCGCTATTGCTCCAGAAGAAGAGACCGAACCGGTCGTATATCTGCGCAAACGAGGTGTTGTTCGCGGTGTGGCGCCCGAAACAATCGTCGGCGTCCGCTCAGCGGGAAATTATAGCGAAATCTGGTTGAATGATGGCTCGATGCTGCTCGATTCACGATCACTCGGCATCTGGATAAGCATTTTGCCGGAAAGCTATTTCTTTCGCGTCCATCGAACTGCATTCGTCAATGCTTTGCATGTTTCCGACGTCGACAGAAGCAAACCGGACAAGTGGCTTATCAAGATGCGCGCCATACAGCAATCATGGCCAGTCTCGCGCGTCTATCGCAAACCCTTGCGCGAACGGTTGGGTGTTTAAGATAGTCCGGGTTTCTGGCCATCCGAACCCATGTTCGTTCGTCCAACCGGCGGGTTGATTCATCCTTCTGTCATTGCCCGGAGCGACGCTTGTTCTCAATGCTCTCGGCAACGGAACAATGCAACTCACCAAGCACTGAGGGATCAACATGCGTTCGAGCCAGTCGTCTGAAAACCGCCCTGCACACTTCATCCGCGCGCTTCTGATAACCAGCGCGCTGACGTTTGTGACAGTCCAGCACGCAAGTACTGAAGACCTTGCTTTGAAAGACGCCGTCTCAATGACCGGCATGGCATTATTCCTGAGTTCCGGCGCACCGGCTCTGACAATTGCGGTCGTCCACGGTGATGAAAGCATTGTGCAGGGTTTTGGGGAAACAGTGCCCGGCAATGATATCGAACCGAACAGCAAATCTGTTTTCCGCCTCGGCTCAATCTCCAAGGTCTTTGCGACCGACGTCCTTACGTCGTTGGCAGCAGATAGTAAATTGAAACTGACAGACCCGCTTCAACGCTATGCGCCTGATGGTGTCAGCGTTAAACAAACAGGTCGGCTTATCACACTTCTCGATCTGGCAACCCATTCGGCGGGCTTGCCGCGTGAGCTTGCCGATCCCGATGCGACCCCCTCGAACAATCCGTTCGATGCTTTTGATCGCGACTATTACTGGAAATGGATCGGATCGAACGCGCCAGCCTATGCGCCAGGCACGACTACCCTTTATTCAAACTTCGGTTACGGATTGATGGGCGATGCCCTCGCCAAGGCGGGCAATAGCAGCTTTGCAGACCTCTTAAAGAGCAGAGTATTCGAGCCTGCAGGCATGAGCGATACAACAACAACGCTGAACGACGAACAGAAAAAACGGCTGATGGTTGGACTTGATCCGTTCGACAAAAATGACCCAAATAATGTCGTTCCAGATATCATGCACGCCAGCGCGGGCGTCTATTCGACCGCCGATGACATGGTGAAGTGGATGCAATGGCATCTCAACCCGACGTCCGCAACACAAGAAGCCCATACCCTCGACCATACGATGTGGCTGCCATATGACGGTCTGGAGCGTGTTGTCGGCACAGAAGTAACAGGTGGCGAAGGAATGGGGCTGGGCTGGGTTGTAACAATGCCACGTAACGGTGTTCCCATGCTTTTGGGCAAAAGCGGTGGGCTTGGTGGTTTCATGACCTACGTGGTCCTCTCACCCAACCGTAAACTCGGGATTTTCGTTGTCGCCAATCGCGTCAATTTCGGAATGTTCAATGGCATTCGTTCAGGTGTGCATGAACTCGCTGCAGAGCTTGGGCCTCGATAGCCCAAGCTCTCACTTTTACCATTTGTAGCGGAGCACACCTTTGCCAGCATAATTTGTGCTGGCACCGGAAAACTCCGCGTCAAAGGCAGCACCCAGCGATAGGCCATTGTTCCAGACCATCTCAGCTGAGACGCTGGCAAGTCCAACATCTTTGGGCTGGGATGCGCCATTGACCACAAAACCCGCTCCCGGCAGCGCATTGATGGCGGCGAAGACGTTACGGTCATTATTGAAGTTGCGCGCCCAGGCAATACGTCCGCGCGTTGTGAAGACGCCATCCGAAAGTGCCAGAGATTTGTCGAGGCTCAGTCCAAGTTCGCCACGTCCTACAGTTTCGCGCTGCGATGAATAGTTAAGCGCATAAGTGTCGCTGACCGCATAGGCTTTTTCCGAATAAGATGGCAGATCAAAGCTGACAAACTGCCCCGCCGCGTAAGGGGTTATGCCGAGCCAGGGTGTATCAAAGCGATAGCCAGCCTCAAGCCGTCCAGACCACGAATTTGCACGATAGCTGCCGTTGAGCTGGTCTGTTTCGTAGAAGGAAACAGACCTCTCGGTGTCGATGCTTTGCCAGCCATAGGCAAGTGTGCCGGTAATATAGGCATTGCCGATATTGTGCCTGCCATAAATGCCTGCCTGAAACAGATCGGAGTCGCCGCTGCCCATGCCTTCAGCGAGGCTGAACTTGGTACCACCGCCAGCAACTGCAAAACCGAGGATCGTGTCAGGCGATACCAGATAATCTGCGCCGACGGCGATGCCATAAATACGACCACGCGCGTCATGTGATCCAATAATCGCATCACCATCCGTTTTGCGCGAGCTACCATAGCCCGCGCCCCACACACTCCAGCGGTTCTCAAACATATCCGCGTCAGATGCTTGCGCTTTTGTGATGCGCCGTGCCCGGCCAGCCACCAAGGGATCCGCCAGAGTGTTCATGAACTGGCTCATGGCAACAATGGTCGTTTGTTGTGCCGCCGTCGCAAGCTCACCGGAAGCCGCCGTCAAACCATCGGCATCCAACCCACCAAAAGCGACAGGTATTTGCCCGTTCTCATCAAAATAATCGACCAGCGCAGCGGAGACATTCTGTTGGTTCACATTCATGCCGCCAATACTCATTTCGAGATCAAGGAAGGCATTGTTAGTATCGTATCGTAACAGCGAGGCGAAATTCTCCGGCAGATTTGTCGTCACCTCTTCACCAAACGTGCTCCCAGCCAATCCACCCTCTGCATTGAGGATGTTGTAACGCTTCATCACATAGCCGCCGGGATCAAATGACGCATGAACCGTTGCGCCACCCAAATCGGCCTGCCCCGTCACATTCACCCGATCAGAATCTGAGGTGGAAATTTCAACGTCATAAAGCGAAAACGCCGTTAACCGCAGATCACCCGCCACAGTGAGCGTTCCAATGGAGTTGCCCGGTGCTAGGGTGCCACCATTGATGAACGTCTGCCCCACCGTACCCGTGCCGCCCAGTTCTGCTCCTTCGTGGACTGTCGTGAGCATCGAGCTGCCGATTGAGCCGTTGACTGCAAGTCGTCCTGATAGAACATCTGTGGCACCTGTATAGCTGCTCTCTCCTGTGAGGACGACAGCCCCCTCGCCTTTTTGCTGAAATCCACCAATTCCGCTGATCTTACCTGAAAACTCGAACGCGTCTGAGCGGTCAAATGCCAGCGTTCCATTGTTGATGACATCGCCAGCAATCCAGCCGGATGTACCTCCGCTACCAATCTGTAGCGTACCGTTCTCGATATGGGTGCCGTTCGTATAATAGTTGTCGGCATCCAGAATAAGAGTGCCCGAGCCGGCCTGAACAAGAGCACCAGTACCGAAAATAGTGCCTGAGAAGGTATAGTCATCGCTGCGATTGAATGCGAGCGTTCCGTTGTTGAACACATATCCAGCGATGGAACCCGTCGCGTTCCCATTACCGATCTGCAACGTACCTGCTGTGATGAATGTATTGCCAGTGTAACTGTGATTTCCCGTCAGAACGGTTGTTCCGCTTCCGGCCTGAAGCAATGCACCTGCACCGGATATGGAACCATTATAAGTAAAGCTACTTGAGCGATTGAACACCAGTAAACTGTCATTGACAATGTTACCGGTAATAGAACCAGTCGTGCCGCCATCACCGATCTGCAGAATACCACCTGCAATCGTCGTACCGCCAGTATAGGTTCCGTTTCCGGAAATGATGAGCCGTCCGGCGCCATCTTTATACAATGCTCCCGCAGGTCCAGAAATGGCTCCGCTGAGTTCGAGTGTGGTTCCAAACAATGTATTTATTGTTGCCTCGCCACTTAAATCCACCTGACGGTTAAGCTCGATATCGCCGAGTGTTATGAGCGCCGAATTACGGATTTCAAGTTTCGCAAAGCCTGAATTGATCCCGAGATTTGTCGCGTCGAAAATTACCAGAGACCCACCGTTAATGGTGGTATTTCCCCAATAGTTATTGTTCCCGGAAAGCACAAGCATTCCGCTGCCGGTTTTGACCAGATTACTGTTGAAACCATTGCCGGTTATTGTGCCTGCATAAATCGTATCGGCGTCTTGAGCGATAGTAAGCGTCGTGCCGTCAATGGAGATTTCTCCACCGGTTCCGATCAATGAACGCATACGCAACTCGTTGCCATTGAGATCGAGAAGACCGCCTGTGAGGACATAATCAGTATTACTGGCGATTGCCGAATAATTATTCGCTTCAAGGCGTAACGCACCTTCGTTGATCCAGGTGCCGCCTGACCAGCTATTCGCTCCGCTAAGCAGAAGTGTGCCGCCGCCATCCTTAAACAGCATGCCATCACCTGAAACGCCGCCCGACACTTTCATTTCCTGGCCTGAAAGAACATTGATCCCAGACACGCCGCCCAGAGTTACAGCCTGGGTCAGATCGAAACTATTGGCGGTTCTCAATGTGCCGTTATTGATATTCAGCGTATTGTTTGCCGAACCCAGATTTTGCATTGAAGCCACCTGAAGAATGCCGCCGCTGATGTAAGTATTGCCGGAATACGTGTTGTCTCCCCAGAGAACCAGCAGACCGTCTCCGGTTTTTTCCAGACCGGAAGTGCCGGTAATAGAGGCGCTTATCAGCCCTCCCTCATTATTAAGGACACGTATTTCGGGCACCACAATCTCGATGCCATAACCGCTATAACCATTCAGGTTGAGCGTCGCGCCGGCATTGCCCTCAATTCTGAAATTGCCGCCAGCAAACTGCAACCCTACAGCCGACTGCGCACCATCAATCGTGACCGTACCACCCAGCCCACGGAAGATGGCATAGCCATGGCCCCAGGTTGTATCAGCAGTTCCGCCAACCGGGTTTAACCAGTTCTGGTTCGTACTGTTCCATATGCCATTCTGATCTGTACCACCCAGAGCTCCGCCATCCCATTGCTGAAGAATATTCAAGCCTTGAGGACTGACGAGCAAATCAACTGACCGTGCCCGCGTGGTATCCACCGTGTAGTTGAAACCGAACGGCGTCGTATCTGGTGTCTGGCCGACGTTCAACCCGCCATTTGTCTGGGTCAGATTACCCGTATATGAGATCACCCGATGATAACCGATCGCAGGAGCGCCCGTTACATTCATCATCGTGCCATTCAGCGCAACGTCACCATTCACAACAGTCGCTGCTGTCGTGCCAGAGCCGCCCATAGCAAGATTGTATGTATAGAGCCCACCGCTGTTGAATGTCGCCTCACCATTTACAATGAGCGACGCAGCATCACTTGGGAGAATGGAGCCACCTGCATTGAGGGTGAGTCCGCCATTGAGTGTCATTGAGCGCGTACCAGTTGGCACGAGAACACCACCTGAATTGATGATCGTCGTACCTGCCTGACCTGATCCCTCCAGTCGTCCGGCATTATTAACGGTCAAAGTGCCATTGAGTTTTGCTCTTTCGGCAATATCCAGCGTGCTGTTGGATACGGTCGCGTTACCGTTAAAAAGCGAGCTGTCGCCTGTCAGTGTGGTCTTGCCCGAAAGAAATTTGAGGTTCGCAAAACCCGATATTGAAGCGTCAAAGCTGTAATCAACCGCATTGTGATTGAAAACAGCATCGGTAAATGGCGCAAGCATCAGATCACGGCCAACAAATATGCCCGGAGCAACAGCGGCTTCACCTTCAGCAGCACCAATATTGAGAACACCATAAGCGCCATTATCGCCAATATCGATCATGCCGCGCGGGGTGCCAACAATCGCACCATCGGCGACGGTCAACGAGCCGCGGCCCCCATCATTATCGGCGTTACCACCACTGACATAGATGTCCCGCGCCGTCCATTTCGTACCCGCACCCGTAACAAGAACGGAGCCAGTGGAACCGGAGTTTTGGCCGATTGCAACTTTACCGGACTGAACTTGCGCACCATTGGAAACGGTCATTGTTCCCTGGCCGGAATCACCGACCGCCAACATGCCATCCACTGTCAGGCTTGATTGTGGACCATTGATGTTGACAGTGCCCGACACCGACGTTTGACCGCCGATCAGCAGATCGCCCCCAACCTTCACAGCGCCGCCATTGGCTATCTCAAGGCTGCCCGTATTGATGTTGCCAACGACCAGAGACTGATCAACGGTCCATTTGGCCGAACCGGAGGTGCCGTTACCAGTTGCGATAACCTTGCCGCCGTCGATAAAGCCTGTATCGGATTGCAGTTCTGATTGATCAGGGCCGAGTGCCAGTATGCCGTCCGCAGCACTGACATCTTTAAATCGCGTACTGGCCTTTCCACTGAGCGTCCATGTGCTCTGGTCAACCTTAAGAATGTGGCTGAAACCCTGAAATTGCGCACCTATCGAGGAAAGATCGAATGTCGAGTTTTCCAAGCCCGCAAAGGATAACATGGCGTCAGTGCCCAGATTAACTCCACCGACAAACTGATATCCATTGAGAAGCTGCAGCAGGTTGTTCGAGCCGTTGATCGAGATTGCTGCCGCGCGTGTTTCGTCTGAACCAACTCCGCCGGATACTTTACCTGCTACGCCTATGAATGATTGCGATGCAGAACCTTCAATACCAATACCGCCCACGGCTCCGTCGCCGCCCTGAATGCTCGCGCCTGTTCCGACCTCCACGCGAAGGTCGCTAGCAGCGTTTATCCAGACGCCCTGGCCACCATTTCCCTGAAGACCACGGTTGCCATTGCTCGTAGACATTGTACCTTTGTAGACCGAGCCACCAACTCCACGAGCCCCCCTGTCTCCACCTTGTCCACCCTTAACACTGGCACCCGCGCCCAGAATAATGTGGCTCTGATCGGCATTCGGCCCACCGAGAACGACGCCTGTGCCCCCGACACCGCCATTTCCGCCATTGCCACCATTTCCCAGATTATAGTCGTTGGCGTAATCGCTGTTACCACCCCAACCGCCGTTGCCGCCTCCTCCCCCTTTACCACCGGCTACCGCAGTTCCCGAAGTCAGATAGATTGACGCGACAAAGCCATCCGCAAGAATGCCGGCACCACCATTCCCGCCATTGCCGCCCGAACCACCATCCCCACCAACGGCATTGTTCAGACTGGCTTTGGTTTCACCAGCACCGCCATCGCCGCCATAACCACCATCACCACCTGCTCCGCCAGTAATATTGGCTGAAATATTGGCCGCCACTTGCCCGGCTGGCATAAATCCGGAATTCGGTGAGGTGAAGGCTAATGCCGCACCGCCACCGCCACCGCCGCCACCGCCGCCGCCGCCACCGCCAGTTCCATCCCAAAATGCAGAAAATGGTAAAATTGCTGCGGAGTAACCAATTCCGCCTATGGCGCCATTGCCGCCAATGCCGCCAATGCCTCCAGTAATGGGGGTAGAGATATCATAAAGGCGCCCTGACAGAAGTGTGGACATAACACCACCGCCACCACCGCCACCGCCACTTCCCCCATCATGGCCAAAGTTACCGGGTGCCCAAATCCAGCCCTTTGCGACACCATTGGCCCCTTTGGTACCGTCATTACCGGGCTGGTTCGATCGGCCGCCCCATCCTCCACCTCGAGCATGCGGACCGCTGCCGCCTTGCCCCCCAGTACCCTCCGAGGCTGAGGTCGAATTTTTACCCCCACCCCCTCCGCCACCACCGCCTGAATAGGAGATGGCAGCGGCACCGGCGCCCCCCGCCCGAGGGCGACTGATTGCATGTTGCCCGCCAGACCCGCCATGACCTGACACCTGCTGCGCCAGAACAGGAGCGGTAGACAATACAACAAGGCCTGACAAAGTAGCCATGGTTGCGACAGCAGCAAGAACGCAAGACATCGCTGTCGATGCTCTGAGCAATTGTCTTCGGATTTGAATATTGAGGCTTATCTGCTCGACAGAACCTGTCTGTCCGCGATGGTATCGAGAAAGGACATAAGCTTTGCCTTGTCCTGAATCAAAATCAATCATTCCTCGCCGCCCCGAAATATATTCAAATCAGCGAGTAGTTTCTGGTGTGTTTCCTTAAATCAGCAATAGCTTTAGGACCAATCGACATACAGGTTCAATGAATCGACAATTCTGAACCTTAAAAGAAAGCCTTCACCACCCGGTAAGATGGTGAAGGCAAGCATTGCGGGCCTAAAAGATCAGATTAAGCAAATACAGTCGCAATTGCCTTTCGGGTGGCATCGACAATTTTATCGGCCTCTTCGCGTGTCAGACACAGAGGTGGTGCAAATCCGAGAATATCGCCTTCAGGCATGGCGCGAGCGATAACGCCGTTAGCAAGAAGTGCTGTAGAAACCTGCGGGCCAATCTTCAACGATGGATCGAAAAACTTCCGGTCGTCACGGTCTTCAACAAACTCGATAGCAGCCATCAACCCTTCACCGCGCACTTCACCAACGTGCTTATGACCTCCAACGGCATCTTGCAACGCCTTGCGGAAATAAGCGCCGGTCGAACCCGCATTTTCCACGAGGTTCATTTCATCGATGAGCTTAAGATTGGCAACGCCAGCCGCGGCACAAATCGGATGCGCCGAATAAGTCCAACCGTGACCGATCGGCCCCATCTGATCGGAACCCTGTACCAGCACCTGCCACATGCGGTCAGAAACGATCGAACCGGAAAGCGGTGCGTAGGCCGATGTCAGCCCCTTGGCGATGGTGATCAGATCAGGCTTCATTCCATAATGATCTGAGCCGAACATAGTGCCAAGACGTCCAAAGCCGGTGACCACTTCATCAGCGACCAGCAGAATGTCATAACGGTCAAGAACCGCCTGAATTTTCTGCCAGTAACCCGCAGGCGGTGGCACAATACCGCCCGTGCCAAGAACCGGCTCACCAATAAACGCAGCAATTGTATCCGGCCCCTCAGCGAGGATCATTTCTTCGAGCTTGTCCGCACAATGTTGCGCAAACTGCTCTTCGCTCATCGAACGATCCGCACGACGGAAATAATAAGGCGATTCCGTGTGCAGTATCGGCGCACGAGGCAGATCAAACGCGTTATGGAATGTTGCAAGACCGGTCATGCTTCCCGTCATGACGCCGGAGCCATGATAGCCGCGCCAGCGCGAAATGATCTTCTTCTTTTCCGGGCGGCCAAGAATATTATTGTAATACCAGATCAGCTTGATGTTGGTTTCATTTGCATCAGAACCCGAAAGGCCGAAATATACGCGGCTCATATGTTCAGGTGCGCGATCAATGATCATCTTGGCGAGCGTAATCGATACTTCGGTGCCGTGGCCGACATAGGCGTGATAATAGGCAAGCTTGCGCGCCTGTTCGGCAATCGCATCAGCTATTTCTGTACGGCCATAACCAACATTGACGCAATAAAGGCCAGCGAAAGCATCCAGACTCTTGCGACCGTTCACATCGGCAATATAAACACCCTCGCCGCCTTCAATCACGCGCGTTGGCGTTTCACCACGTGCATGCATTCCCATATGCGTGGACGGATGAAAGAAATGATCGCGATCCCAGGCGGTGAGTTCGTTGCTAGTGTTCAACATGGTTATGTTCCTTTCTTATCGCTACGCTTTCACGCAGCGGTATCAATGCAGAGATATTTGAGTTCGGTGAAGGCTTCTATGCCCTGATGTGAGCCTTCTCGGCCAAGCCCGGATTGTTTCCAGCCACCAAAAGGGATCGGCGCACCGGTTATTTTTGCGCGATTGATGGCAACCATTCCGTATTCCAGCGCGCGCCCCATTCGCAGCTGCCGGGCACCGTTCGATGTCACCACATACGCGACGAGGCCATATTGCGTAGCATTGGCGCGGATGATGACTTCTTCTTCGTCATCAAAGACCGAGATTGCAGCGACTGGACCAAATGTCTCTTCGTGCATGATCGTCGCGTCGTCAGACACATTGGTCAGCAATGTAGGCTCGAAGAATAGCGTATGGTCACCAATCCGCTTGCCGCCCACTTCGATGTTGGCGCCGCGTTGTTCCGCATCGCGAACCTGTTCCTCGATTTTATCAACCGCACGACTATGCATCATCGGTCCGATTTCGACGTCCGCATCAAGGCCATTACCTGTTTTCAAGCTGCGTATACGCGCTGCAAAAGCTTTCGTGAAAGCCGGAAGAATATCGCGCTGAACAAAGATACGGTTGGCAGCAAGACAATCCTGTCCCGAAGTTGCAAACTTCGCGGCCATGGCCACATCAACCGCACGGCCGACATCGGCATCATTGAAAATGATCAGAGGCGCGTGCCCGCCAAGCTCCATCACAAGCCGTTTGACAGTTGCTGCACATTTGGTGGCAATCAGCTTTCCAATTTCAGTGGAGCCCGTGAAGCTCAATGCCCGCACGCGGTCATCGCGGCATAGCACATCGACGATTGGAGCGGCCTTGCCAGTCACGACATTGAAAATACCGGACGGAAGTCCGGCACGTTCTGCAAGCTCGGCCAATGCGAGCGCTGAAAGTGGTGTTTCCGACGATGGGTGCACGACAACCGGACAGCCTGCGGCTATTGCCGCCGCCGCCTTTCGGGTGATCATGGCGTTTGGAAAATTCCAGGGTGTCACAAGACCCACAACGCCCAGTGCTTCGCGCCGCACCAGCATTTCCGCGTTGGGCAGATGGCTTGCGATGGTTTCACCGTTAAGGCGCTTACCTTCTTCTGCAAACCATTCGATGAAAGCCGCGCCATAATCGATTTCACCACGCGATTCATCCAGCGGCTTGCCCTGCTCAAGCGTCATCAGCAATGCCAGATCTTCGCGGTTTGCCAGAATGAGCTCATACCAACGACGCAAAATCGCAGCCCGTTCCTGTGGCAGCTTGTTGCGCCATTGAGGAAAGGCCTTTTCTGCGGCATTGATGGCAAGTATTGTTTGTGCGTCACTCAGGCTTGCGACGCGCGCCAGCCGTTGCCCGGTTGCCGGGTCGAGAACGGCAAAAGTCTCAGCCTGTTCTCCCGCAACCCAGCGCCCGTCGATATAAGCGAGCTCACGAAAAAGATGTTTGTCCCGAAGCCTGTTAAGCCCGTCATGTTGTATCGGATGATCCAAACCGGCATTCATTGTGCTTCTCCCAATTCTGGAAGAAACATCTCACAGGATGAGATTGCATTCGGACCAAAGGCGGGACAGCGGACAGAGGAATTGGACTAAACTTGCTAGTCAAACAGGTCGTTTGGACTATTCAACACTGTCGGACAGCAGTGACAGCGGCACACCGGTCTTCTCATCTTTGACAAGCTTGGTCACGATGTAAGTGAAATAGCGCTCGATGCCGATGTTCTGATCCAACAACCGGTCAATAAGACGCTGATAGCCGTCAATATCGCGGGCCATTATCATCAGAAAATAATCTATGCCCCCGCCAACCGACCAGCACGAGACAATCTCAGGAATAACTGCAATCGCGCGCTCGAAGCGGTCGAAATCGCTCTGGCGGTGATTGCCGAGCGTTATCTGCACCATCACATGTGCGATAGGAGCGATTTTGCGATAGGTAATGCGCGCATGATAGCCCGTAACAACGCCCGCCTCTTCCAGCTTGCGCAGCCGCAGCCAGCACGGGGTCGGTGACAATCCCACCTGCTCGGCAAGTGCAAGCTTGGTGATCCGCGCGTTCTGTTGCACCGCTTCCAGAATGCGAAGATCGACAGCATCAAGCTTGATGGCGGATTTCATTATATCGGTCCAATATAAGTGAGCATTTGCATTTCAAGGCCATTCTCATTGGCATGGTCACATATCGCAGGCAAGACCACGCCAATAAAAAGTCGTCTTCGATCAATATTGTAATGATCCAATATAATCATTGACACGATGTAATTGGTCTTTCACACATATAAGCAAGAACAAAAATCAAATATATGGGGAACGAGAATGCGACCTGACGGTTTCGCATATGGTGCTTTATTGCGCCCTCAATTTGCTTGTCTGATGCGAAGAAGCGCTTTGCTCAGTGCAGCTCTCCCCATTTCAATACCGCCTGGTACGGTGGTGTGAATGTCGGGAAATGTGTCGCAAATGATCGATCTCAACGAAATAGAGCAAGCACAAGGCAGACTGAACGGCCACGTCAAACGAACACCGCTGATCCGCTCCGAAAGCCTCAGCAAACACTCAGGCGTACCGGTTTTTCTCAAACTTGAAAACCGTCAGCCAACAGGCAGCTTCAAACTGCGCGGTGCAACAAATGCAGTTCTCAGCCTGTCTGAGAGCGAACGTAAGTGCGGACTTGTCACCGCCTCCACCGGCAATCACGGACGCGCATTAGCGCATACTGCATCTACACTGGGATTGACGGCCACAATCTGTCTTTCATCGCTCGTGCCGCGCAACAAGGTCGAAGCTATCCGCCAGCTGGGCGCTGATGTGCGCGTCATCGGTAAATCTCAGGACGATGCGATGGAAGAAGTCGTGCGTCTTGCGCGTGATGAAGACATGAATGCCATCCCGCCCTTTGATGATCCCCGCATTATTGCTGGTCAGGGAACCATAGGGCTGGAAATTGTCGAAGACCTCCGCGAGCTGGACACAGTGCTTATTCCACTTTCGGGCGGAGGACTTGCCGCCGGAATAGCAGCAGCCGTGAAAGCAAAACGCCCGCAAGTGCGGGTAATTGGAATTTCAATGCAACGCGGTGCTGCCATGCAGGCGAGCCTTGAAGCGGGTAAGCCGGTCAATGTTGAGGAACTGGATACGCTGGCGGATTCTCTTGGCGGTGGCATTGGTCTCGACAACTGCTGGACCTTCGCCATGTGTCGCGCCCTGCTTGATGAGGTGATCCTGCTCGACGAGGAAGTGATTGCCGCAGGCATCCGTCATGCAGCGTTGCAGGAAGGCGAGACCATTGAAGGAGCTGCGGCTGTCGGTATTGCCGCCTTGCTTGCCGGAAAAATCAAAGCTTCCGGTCCAATCGCGATCATTATTTCGGGCGGAAATATTGATCCCGAACAGCATCGCGCAATCGTGGAAGATAGCTATCGGAGGGCTGGCTGATGGTCGGAATGCGAATTCTCACCGAAACCGATTTGCGTCAGATCATATCGCTGGATCTTGAAAGTGTGACTTGTGTGGAGGACGCTTTTCGTGCGCTCGCAAGCGGAGGTGTTAGTATGCCCCCCATCCTGCGCCTCGATATTCCGACCGAACGCGGCGAAGTCGATGTGAAAACCGCCTACATTCCCGGACTGGACAGCTTTGCTATCAAAATCAGCCCCGGCTTTTTCAATAATCCTTCCATCGGCCTGCCATCTACCAATGGGCTGATGATCCAGTTTTCAGCCAAGACCGGACTGATCGAAGCGCTGCTGTTGGACAATGGATATCTGACTGACGTGCGTACAGCTGCGGCTGGCGCAGTCGCCGCAAAATATCTGTCGCGTGCCGACGCAAATATAGCCACTATCTTTGGTGCAGGCATGCAAGCCAAGCTGCAATTGCAAGCGCTCACGCTTGTTCGCCCGATTAAAGAAGCGCGCATTTGGGCTCGCGATCATCTGAAAGCAGAGCAGACGACCAAAGACATCACGGATGCGCTTGGCATTCCAGTGAAAGCCATAGCCGATGCGCGCGAGGCCTGCCGCGATGCGGATATCATTGTCACGACGACTCCTTCAGAAACGCCGCTCCTCAAGGCTGAATGGCTGGAACCCGGCCAACATATCACCGCCATGGGCTCTGATGCAGAACACAAGAACGAGCTTGATCCGTCAATCTTCAAACGCCCGATCATCTATGTTGCGGATAGTCTGAAACAGACACGCAGGCTCGGCGAGTTGCATCATGCAATCACCGCAGGGACTGTCGCGTCGGATGCGACCTTCCCGGAACTCGGCCAGATTATCCTTGAAGCCGAAACGTTTCACCGTGAGCCCGACGCCATCACGGTCTGCGATCTGACGGGAACAGGTATTCAGGACACAGCCATTGCCCGTCTCGCAACACAGCGTGCAAGCGCTCACGACGCGGGCGCCAAAATCGATTCAAACAAAAAAGCAGGAGCCAGCCGATGAGTGCGGAACTCAACTTCACCCGCGCGGAATACGACCAGCGCGTTGCAAAAACCCGCCGTGCAATGGAGAAGGCAGGTGTCGATCTTATCATCGTCACCGACCCATCGAACATGCACTGGCTCACCGGTTATGACGGCTGGTCCTTCTATGTCCACCAATGCGTGGTGCTGGCGATGGACGGCGAACCGATCTGGTACGGTCGCGGTCAGGATGGCAATGGTGCAAAGCGCACGGCTTGGATCTCACACGACAATATTATCGGCTATCCGGATCATTACGTCCAATCGCTGGAACGTCATCCGATGGATCTTCTGGCTTCGATCCTTGAGGAAAAGGGTTGGGGCAACAAGACGATAGCCGTCGAGTTTGATAATTACTGGTATACGGCTGCTGCACATCACGCCTTGCAGAAGCATCTCCCAAATGCCCGGTTCAAAGATGCGCAGGGCCTCGTCAACTGGCAACGTGCAATCAAAAGTGCGACCGAAATCGACTATATGCGCAAGGCTGGCCGCATCGTCGAAGCCATGCACCAACGCATCGCTGAAAAGATCGAACCGGGTATGCGCAAATGCGATCTCGTAGCGGAGATTTATGACGCAGGCACTCGTGGCGTCGATGGTTTTGGTGGCGATTATCCGGCAATCGTACCCTTGCTGCCATCTGGCCCGGATGCATCCGCACCGCATCTTACATGGAACGATCTGCCCATGAAAACCGGCGAAGGCACGTTCTTCGAGATTGCCGGTTGCTACAAGCGCTATCATTGCCCGCTTTCGCGCACAGTCTTTCTCGGCAAGCCAACACAGGCTTTCCTTGATGCTGAAAAGGCGACGCTTGAGGGCATGGAGGCCGGTCTGGCGGCGGCTCGTCCCGGCAATACCTGCGAAGATATCGCCAATGGCTTTTTTGCGGTCTTGAAGAAATACGGCATCATCAAAGATAACCGTACCGGTTATTCGATCGGTCTGTCCTATCCGCCGGATTGGGGCGAACGCACCATGAGCCTTCGTCCGGGTGATCGCACAGAACTGCAACCGGGCATGACCTTCCATTTCATGACGGGCCTTTGGCTTGAAACCATGGGGCTGGAAATCACCGAGAGTATCGTCATTACCGAAACAGGTGTCGAGTGCTTGTCGAATGTGCCACGTAAGCTTCTGGTCAAGGATTAAGGTGTCGCGATGATGCATACTTCGCCGCCTTTCCGTCCTTCTCCGATCACGGCGACCGTCGATCTTAATCGCGATGGCGTGCAGCACGGCCACTTGCGGCTACCCTGGTCACGAGACGATTCCGCGTGGGGTTCGCTCATGTTGCCCATTTGCGTCATTCGCAATGGCGACGGCCCCACAGCCCTTCTAACGGGCGGTAATCACGGTGATGAATATGAAGGGCCGGTTGCACTCTACGATCTCGCCGCCAATCTGAAACCGGCTGAGATCAATGGGCGCGTTATCATCGTGCCTGCTATGAACTTTCCAGCCTTCATGGCCGGAACGCGCACATCACCGATAGACAAAGGTAATCTCAACCGCAGCTTTCCCGGACGCCCGGATGGAACGGTTACGGAAAAGATCGCCGATTATTTTACGCGCTATCTGCTGCCCACAGCCGATATCGTCATGGACTTTCACTCAGGCGGTCGCACACTTGATTTCCTACCCTATGCGGCTGCCCATGCCCTGCCCGATACGGCTCAGGAGGCGCATTGCTTCGCTGCCGTCAAAGCATTCTGCGCACCCTTTTCGATGCGGATGATCGAAATCGATGCTGTAGGCATGTACGATACAACCGCAGAAGAAGCAGGCAAAGTCTTTGTGACGACAGAGCTTTCTGGCGGCGGCACGATCTCGGCGCGCACAGCAACAATCGCCAAGCGCGGGATTCGCAACCTTTTGCGTCATGCAGGCATTCTGAAAGGTGAAGTCGAACTGTCTCCCACCATATGGCTCGATATGCCATCGCAGGAATGTTTCGGCTTTGCAGATACAGAAGGGCTTCTGGAACCACTTGTCGATCTTGGTGCAGAGGTGCGCAAGGGCGATGTTATCGCCCGCGTTCATTCTGTTACCCGTACCGGTGGCGCACCGCAGGAATATCGCGCTGCTCTCGACGGCATTCTTGCCGCTCGTCATTTTCCGGGTCTGATCAAGATGGGCGATTGCCTTTCAGTGATCGCAACAATCAGTGAGGAACCAACCTCGTCTTAAAACCAGTTCATATAGACCAACTGAAAAGCCGGACATCCAAACAACCGGCATCCATAAAGAGGAGTGAACACCATGCGCATGAAACTTCATACCATCTCTGCCCTGCTTTCCGCAGTGGCATTCGTAGCCCTTACCATCCCATCACAGGCAGTCACGATTGACGAGCTGAAAAGCGCTGGTTTTGTACGTGGAGCAACCGCCAACGAAGTGCCTTACGGTTACATGGACGCAAGTGGTGCCGCCAAAGGCATTGGCCCGGATGTTGCCGCAGCAATCTTTAAAAAACTCGGAATTGAGGAAGTTGACTGGACCGTCACACCATTCGGCTCGCTCATTCCCGGATTGAAGGCCAAGCGCTTTGAGTTTGTCGCCGCCGAGCAGAACATTCTGCCGGATCGTTGCAAGCAGGTGCAGTTCACTGTTGCCAATTCCAGCTATGGTGAAGGTCTTCTGGTGCCCAAAGGCAACCCAAAGAAAATCCATTCCTATGAAGACATCAAGAAAGATCCGTCTCTGAAAATTGCGATTGTTTCGGGCGCAGATCAGATCGACTTCCTGCATGGCATGGGTATTGATGAGTCACAAATCATCATGATTCAGGGCAATGCTGACGCGCCATCCACAGTACAGGCCGGTCGTGCCGATGCTTATGCGGCAACCGAATTGACGGTGGCTAACCTTGTTGCGAATTCCCCAGAACTGGAGCAGGCGCATCCGTTTGTCGATCCGGTTGTGGATGGCAAAGCTGCACGTAGTTTCGGCGCTTTCAGCTTCCGTCCCGAAGATAAGGACTTCTTTGAGGCCTTTAACAAGGAACTCATCGAATTCAAGAAAACCGATGACTACGCCAAAATCCTGATGACATACGGGTTGAGCGAAGAGAGTGTCAAAGCGGCACGTACAGTTGATACGGCGAGCCTCTGCAACGCAAAGTAACGCAATTGTCGCCCGCCGAACCATGATGAATGGCTCGGCGGGCCTTGTCTCATCTCTATCGGGAGAAGACCATATGCACTGGACGGAGTATCTTCCTGCCCTTTTCAAAGGCGCACAAATCACCGTCGTTCTTGCACTGAGTTCGTTGGCTATCGGCACCCTGCTGGCATTCGCTGCTGGCATCGCCCGTTTTGCAGGTGGGCCGATATTATCAACGATTGCGGTGGTTTATATCGAGATATTCCGTGGCACGTCGCTGCTCGTGCAATTGTTCTGGCTTTATTACGCTCTGCCACTGATCGGCATTTCGTTCGACCCACTCACGACCGGCATCATGGGGCTCGGCCTCAATATAGGTGCCTATGGTGCGGAGGTGGTGCGCGGCGCGCTGAAGTCTGTCCCAGAGGCACAGCACGAAGCCGCCAGAGCCCTCAACTTCAGCAAAGGCCATACATTGTTTCATGTCATTCTGCCGCAGGCGATTGTCGAGATGATGCCGGCTTTCGGCAATCTGGCCATTCATAATCTGAAAGATACAGCACTCGCCTCGCTTATCGCGATCAGCGATTTGACTTTTCAGGCCCAGCGTTTACGCAATCTGACGCTCGACAATGTGACGATCTATTCGCTTACACTACTCGGCTATTTCGCAATGGCCCTGGTGCTCGCCTACGCCATCCGCTGGCTTGAGCGGCGACTGAAGCGCCAGACAATGGCAGGAGGTTTCGCATGATTTATGGTTATGCCTGGGACACCTCGTCCACGCTATCCTTTGCGATTTCCATTCTGCCAATTCTGGGGATCGGCCTCACCGTAACCCTCAAGGCAGCAGCCACCGGTTTCGCGATTGCGCTGGTACTTGGTCTTGTCTTCGCCCTTTTGCGTCGAAGCCCTTACAAGATCATTTCGTGGCCAACAGTTGTCGTTGTGGAATTTTTGCGCGATACGCCGCTGCTGGTTCAGCTGTTTTTCCTCTATTACGTGCTTCCCGTCTACGGCATCGTATTGCCCGCATTCCTGACCGGCGCGTTGGCTCTCGGCCTGCAATATTCGGCCTATACATCGGAAGTCTATCGTGGGGGCATCGAGGCCATACCGCGTGGACAGTGGGAAGCCGCACGTGCGTTGAACCTCACGCCCTGGCGCACCTATCGTGACATCGTCATTCCTCAGGCTGTACCGCGCATCACACCGGCCATGGGCAACTATCTTGTGTCTATGCTCAAGGAGACGCCTGTTCTGTCTGTCGTCAGTATCGTCGACATGCTCAACCTTGCCAATCTGATCGGTGATCGTACCTTCGAATATCTGGTGCCACTCTCGATGGTCGGCCTGATCTTCCTCATCCTGACACTTATCTGCTCGGCAGGCATCCGACTGCTCGAACGCACACTTCCAAAGAACGGGATCGCTCTCAAATGACCCAGGAAATTATCCGCTTTCAGGACGTAACCAAGCGCTTCGGCGCACTGACTGTGCTGGATCAATTCAATTTCTCGGTCAATACGGGTGAGAAAGTGACGCTGATCGGCCCATCAGGGTCAGGCAAGTCTACAGTGCTTCGCATTCTCATGACGCTGGAGCCATTTCAGGAAGGCACGCTGGAGCTTGCCGGAACGTCCTATCACGAGCCGAATGGCAAGGGACCGTTTCAGGCAAGCGAAGCCCATTTACGTAAAATCAGATCGCATGTCGGCATGGTGTTTCAGAGCTTCAATCTGTTTCCGCACATGTCTGTGTTGCGCAACATCATCGAAGCGCCTGTTCATGTTCTTGGGCTGAAGCGGGACGAAGCCGAGGCACGCGCACTCGATCTTCTCTCTCTTGTCGGCCTGACAGACAAGAAGGATCACTTCCCTTCGCAGCTTTCGGGCGGTCAGCAGCAGCGCGTTGCGATAGCGCGTTCTTTGGCTATGCGTCCGCGTGTTTTACTTTTTGATGAACCGACGTCAGCACTTGATCCGCAGCTTGTCGGCGAAGTTCTTGCGGTCATTCGTAGCCTCGCACAGGAACATGATCTGACCATGCTGCTCGTAACCCATGAGATGCGCTTTGCACGTGAAGTCTCTGATCGTGTCTGTTTCTTCGACAAGGGGCGCATCTGCGAACAGGGCACGCCGGAACAAATATTCCAATCGCCGACCGAAGATCGGACGAAAGAGTTTCTGCAATCAGTTCTATAGCGCTCAGGCTATAGAACTGACGTCATAGACGGGCGGCAGCTGTGCAAAGGTTTCACGAATAGTCTCAAGTGCTGTCTGCAAGGCGGATTGCGAAAGTCTTCCGCCTAGACAGATGCGAATACCGCCATCCCCCCGCTCACCACCCGCCACAAACGGATCAGAAGGTGTGACAGCAACACCCTTGCTTGCCAGCGCACGGACCAGACCATCCTCAGACCAATTACGCGGTATTTTCAACCAGGCACAAAGTGACAGCGGATTGCTGCCTGCAATGTGAGGCCCCAGAATGTCAGCAACCAATGTCTGCCTTGAGCGCAATTCGTCACGCTGAATATCCAGAAGTTCAGCAACTGTTCCATCTTCGATCCAGCGACTGGCCATCTCCGCAACAAGATTAACGCCACTCCAGCTCGTCACCCGTAAGATCGACGTCACTCGAATGGAATAATGCGCTGGCACAACGAGATAGCCTGTACGCAAACCAGTCATAACTGTCTTGGTGAAACTGGTTACAAAGAAGCCCAACTCCGGTAGCAATTCCGGCATTGACGGCAGGGGCTCTTCGAGGATCGGCTTATAAACTTCATCTTCAATGACACAAACGCCATATCGCCGTGCAATGTCTGCGACTGCAATACGCCTTGCAGCACCCATCAGATGACTGGTCGGATTGCCAAGCGTCGGGATAAGGACAAGCGCCCTTATATCTCCTGCCTTACACGCCGTTTCAAATGCATCAGGCAATATGCCTTCTCTATCCGTCGGTAGCGCGCGCAGCGTGAAACCAAGCACATTGGCAAGACCGATGATACCATGGTCGGTCAGGCTTTCCGTCAGCACCACTTCGCCCGGTTGCACAACCGCTGCAACTGCGAGAAACAGCCCGTGTGCTGCGCCATTTGTAATGATGATCCGACCCGGATCAACATCCACTGACAAACCGCGCAACCAGTCACGCGCGATATTGCGGTGACGATCCAGCCCCGCAATCGGACGACACGGACGCATGAAGCTCGCATTGTCCGACTGGCTCATTTCCTCAAATAGTCGCCGCGATGCACTCTCATGCGCGCCCATGTAGACTGCACGGATAATGGAAAGATCAGCGATACCACTGGGATCACGATCGAGCATGAAACGATCTGCGCGTTCAGTCACGCGATTGCACACATAGGTGCCGCGCCCGACCTCCCCGCGCAAATAGCCACGCCGCTCCGCTTCCTTATAACTGATACTCACCGTCTGCACGGATAGCCCCAGTTTGTGTGCGAGATCACGATGCGTTGGCATCCGCGTCTCGGGTTTAAGAACACCCTTCTCGATATCCTCAACGATCTTTTCGGTCAGAAGCCGATGTTTTGTGGTTCCTTTGCGCATCTCCAGCGCAGGTTGCCACACATCGAAGGTTACAAGATCATTACAAGACATCGATTGTCCTAATTTAACAGGAGTGCACCCCATGACAATTTATCTCGCGGTGAACGAGATTTGAAGTGGCTAATGCGAGACAGCAGAGTTTATTCGATGTTTTGTGACACACATCACAAATAAAAACGGCCCGCCAGTATCACTGCGGGCCGTTTTGTCGTGATTGTAAAACTACTATGATCAGCTCAATACGATACCGCCATCGACGTTAAGGCTCTGGCCGGTCACGAAGGCTGCGTCATCGGACGCAAGGAATGCGACCGGACCAACCACATCTTCGGGGTCACCAATCCGTCGCATGGCCGTCTTCTCCTGCCATGCTTCACGTATTGCGACGTCCTCAAGATTGACGCGACCCATGTCAGTCAGAATGATACCGGGACAGACACAGTTGGCGGTAATGCCGAAGGTTCCCACTTCCTGCGCCAAGACACGTGTGAACCCCATGACCGCGGCTTTTGAGGCTGAATAATGCGCCTGTTCCGGCGCGCCATGCTTGCCGCCGATGGAGGCAATATTCACGATGCGACCGTACTTCTGCTTCTTCATGTGAGGCAAAATCGCCTGAACCACCAGAAATGTGCCCTTGGCATTGACATCAAGAACGCTGTCCCAATGTTCTTCCTTGAGATGCTCAACGTCGCTGGCAATCAGGATACCCGCATTGTTGACCACAGCATCGATACGGCCAAACGTGTCGATGGTCTTCAGTACCATGGCCTCAACATCGGCCTTGCGGCTGACATCTGCATAAACGCTCAATACACGACGACCGGCCGCTTCGATTTCCGCCGCAACCTCTTCCAACGCGTCTTTCTGGCGTTCGATATCGTTGATGGCTACATCAAAACCGCGCTTAGCCATACCAACAGCGATGGCACGCCCTATTCCACGGCTGGCACCTGTGACGAGAGCTATTTTTGCTTGTTCGGTCATTTCATCCTCCAGAAATCAAAGGGCGGTATAGCCGCCATCGACGGTCAGTACCGTGCCGGTCACAAAGCTTGCCGCGTCAGACGCGAGAAACAAAACAGCATTGGCAATCTCACGCGGTTCACCGAGCCGTCCCTGCGGCGTCATGGCGAGCCATGTCGAAAACCATTCCTCGTTGCTGCGGCCTGCAAGCGTCAATTCTGTTGCGGTGTAGCCGGGAGCGACCGCATTTACGCGCACGCCTTGTTTTGCCCATTCAACAGCCAGCGACCTGGTAATCAGATTGACGCCCGCTTTTGCAGCATTGTAGGCCACCTGCGGTTGAGGATAGACGACAATCTCACCGCACATGGATGAAATATTGACGATAGCACCCCGACCAGCCACAGCCATACGTTTGCCAAATGCTTGCGCACAGTAGAAAACGCCATTGAGATTGACGTCGATCACCGCCCGCCAGTCATCTTCTGTGACATCGCTGGCTGCGGCATTTCTGACAATACCAGCATTGTTGACCAGAATATCAGGCACGCCAATCTCGTTGGCAATTGCCTCCGCCACCCGTTCAGCAGCATTCTTGTCTGTTACATCGAGCACATATAATCGCGCTGACGCGGCTCGTTGTGCGTTGAGTTCGGCAACAGTCGCCGTGCCTGCAGCCTCATCGCGGTCGGTAATGATAACATTCGCACCGGCCTCGACGAAAAGTTCGGCGATAGCGCGTCCAATACCTTTCGCACCGCCGGTAATGACAGCACTTTTACCCGTCAGCTGAAAATCCTTGAGCATTCTCTTCTCCCGAATATCTTACTCAACTGCCACGAACCGATTTTAAAGCCGGGTAGAGCGCGCGATACTGTTGATAAATCTCGTTATAGATCGCCGTCTCACGCGGACGTGGTTCAATGCGGGTGCCCGGCTTGACCATGGCTGCGATGCCGTCATCAATGCTGGCAAAATGGCCTGCACCGTGAGCCGCCAAAACAGCGGCACCAACTGAAGGCGCATCGCGCGACTGTGGTACACAAACTGGTAATCCAGCCGTGTCGGCATGGATTTGCAGCCAAAGGGGTGACGCACTTGCCCCACCGCCAACAGTGATCTCCTGCCCGCGATAACCAGCATCTGCCATCGCATCGAGGATGGCACGTGTACCGAAACTGATGCCTTCCATGATAGCCCGGAAAACATGGTGCGGCTCGTGCGCAAGTGTCAGTCCGACAATTGCCCCACGTGACAAGGCATCGGTATAAGGTGTGCGATTGCCCTGAAAATGGTCTTGTACGAGCAGCCCATCTGCACCCGGCTCAAGAGTGGCGGCCTTGCGGTTCAGTTCTTCCATATCCATGGTGCCGTTCATCATGCGACCCAGCCAGGCAATAACTGAACCCGTCGATGTCTGGCCACCTTCAATGATATAGCGTTTAGGATAGACCATATCAGGATAACTGCCCCATATACCGCGCGCATGAAGCGGCTTGTCTGAAACGCCGAACTGCAAATGAGATGAGCCGGTTATCAAGGCAAGCTGTCCCGGCTTGGCAACGCCAAGACCGATCATACCAATCAGCGCGTCCGCACCGCCCTGCACGACTTTCACCTTCTGCGAGAGACCGAGTTCAGATGCAGCGCCTGCACTCAGATTAGCGATCACTTCACCGGGCGCGACCACCCGTGACGGCCATTTCTGCAACAGCTCTTGAAGGTCAAGTTTCTCCAGAAGCGTCTTTGGAAATCCGCCGCGGTCTGTCGAATAATGCCAGCGCAACGAAACATTATTGAGGCTGGCAGCCCTCTCTCCTGTCAATCGCAGCGTCATGAAATCCTGATATTCGCAGATGGTTTCTGCTTTCTCGAATATCTCCGGCTCGTTGCGCGCGATCCACAGCGCCTTCGGGATCATCCATTCCGCTGAAACAGGTCCCTGCCCGCTACCATTCGCCAGAAGCGCTTCATCACCGGTTGCGAGTACGGCTTCAGCTTCAGCACTCGCACGCACATCCATCCAGATGATTGATGGGCGCAGAGGCTTACCATCTGCATCAAGCGCGACCACCGTGCAACTTGTTGTAGCCAGTGTGATTGCCTCGATTGACGCCGGATTGATCGCGGAATCTGATATTGCTTTGCGCGCAGCCAGAACGAAGGAAGACCACCAGTCTTCAGGGTTCTGTTCCGCCCGCGCTCCGCTTGAAAATTTCGTTTCATAAGGCACAGCGGCACTCGCCAGACACGTGCCTGAAAGATCATAGACCCGCGCGCGAATACTTTCCGTTCCTCCATCGGCGGTCAGAAAATAAGCCATTCACATCCTCCCAAATGCCATTCCGAAAGCGCCTCCAGCTCTCGGAATGCATCACCGTGCAACCGTTCAATTTAGTCCGCGAAATGCTTCCAGTGCCTTGCCCGCATACATCACAGCCGGACCGCCGCCCATCTCGACAGCAACTTCAAGCGCCTCGATCAACTCCTTCTCGGTCGCACCATGACGGATAGCTGCATCCACGTGATAGAGGATGCAATCTTCGCAACCTTTAGCAACAGCAATGCTGACCGCAATCAACTCTCGCTGGGCAGATGAAAACGCACCCGCAGCCGTTGCAGATTTGCTGACCTTGGCGAAGCCGGACATGAGTTCCGGCGTCGCTTTGGCAAATGCGCCCAGTCGTGACTGGGCTTCTTTCAGACGCAGCTTCACATCAGTCATTCGAACCTCCTGCAAAATTCAAAACCAGATCGGTCACGTCCTTCGCCTGATCCCATTGCGGCATATGACCCGACTGAGCGAGGAAATGAACGCCGATTGACGGCGGCAATGCAGTCACTTGCTGCCACGGGATAATACGATCCTGTAGTCCCACCAGCACACGGACAGGCATTAAGCGCGAAAGCTTTTCGAGTGACGCGATAATGTCGGTTCGCTGTCCTGATGGTCCAACCACGGCTTCTGCCAGATTTTTCAGACGTCCTTTAGCCATAGTTGCAGCAAACTCGGACACCAGCACTGGCGAAAGTTCGACAGGTTTGGCCGCTATACGCCGCAGAAGATGCGTTATCTCGCCCGCTGATGTTGCCAGTGCCATGCCGGAAATAAATCCAGCATCAATCTCGGAGCCAAGGCCCGCAGGTGCGACGAGTGTCAGGCCAGTAACGCGGGCGGGATAAGCCGAGGCAAATGCAGTTGCTGCGACCGCACCAAAAGAGTGCGCGACAACATCCGCCTTTTTGATCGACAGAGCATCAAGGAATGCGGGGAGGAACTGACTAAGCTGGTCAGCATTCGCCGCATGGATCGTTGTCAATCCATGGGCAGGGAGATCGGGTGCGACCACACGGAAGCCTGCCCTACGCAGTCCGGATGCGACGTTACTCCATGTGGTCCGGTCACCCGAAAATCCATGAAGCAGCACGAAAACCTGCGCATCTTTGGGGCCGATATCAGTATAAGCAACCCGACCATCTGCAAGCTCGACGAAGTTCACATCAGCGCCTGCCTGCGGATTTCCTGAAGCCTCCAGAACGTCTTCTTTCTCAACCCGACCTCTGCGGCCCGAGCCTGAAAGCGTGTTAATGTCGATGCCCTTCTGGCGCGCAAGTCTGCGTGCAAGGGGGGTCGCACGAGTGCGCTGATCATGGCTGGTTACCCTCGCTGGCCGCACCCTTGCGGACTGCTGAGCAGTCTGAACCGGCGTTTCTGCCTGAGAGACAGCTTCAGCCTTTTGTGTGGCTCGATCTGCCACTACTTCAATACGAGCTATGGCATCGCCAACAGTTACCATGTCGCCTTCATGGCGCAGGATTTCAACGAGCTTACCACTGACCAGCGCCGGAAATTCTGCAACCGTCTTGTCGGTTTCAATTTCAAGAACGGCTTCGCCACGCTCAAAACTGTCGCCCGCAGCTTTCAACCAGCGAACAATACGGCCCTCTTCCATCGTCTCACCAAGACGAGGCATATCAAGATCGATGACAACATTTGCTTGGTGCGAGCCGGCTGCGGGCGCGGGGTGCGACGCAGCCGGCTCCACCGATGAAGGCGTGCTTTCGCCGCCTTCGTCGGTCCAGTCGGGACCTGTGCCAATATCAATGCGCGCAAGCGGCGCACCGACAACGACATGATCCCCAATTGATCCGATCCATTCATTGAGCGTGCCGTCACCCAGCGCGGGGAACTCGGCGACCGTCTTGTCGGTCTCAATCTCTATGATTGAATCACCGCGCTTGAAATTGTCGCCGGGATTGACGAGGAAGCCGACAATCTTGCCTTCTTCCATCGTTTCGCCGAGGCGCGGCATTTTTAGAATACGTTCTGTCATGACAGCATTCTCTCCGCGACCGACCGGATAAGGTCCGATGTTGGTACGCTGCCAGCTTCCAGATCCTGCGAAACCGAAATCGGAATATCCTCACCGGCAACGCGCACGACAGGCTGTTCCAGATAGTCGAAGCATTCTTCTGTGATACGGGCAGAAAGCTCGGCTGCAACACCGGCTGTCATCACGCCTTCGGAAACAACCATTGCCTTGCCGACGCGCTCGACATGTTCCCGTATCGTATCGAAATCGAGCGGATTGAGCGTGCGAAGATCAATAACCGTCGCTTCAATACCCTTGGCAGACAGCTTTTCGGCAGCATCCAGCGCATAATGAAGCTGGCGCGAATAGGTTACGATAACCAGATCTTTGCCAGTACGGCGCACCGCAGCCTTACCCCATTCAAGCGGGTCGGCATCAAGATCGACCTCTTCCTTGCGGGTATAGAGCGCCTTGTGCTCGATAAAGACGACCGGATCAGGTTTTGTCAGGCTCTGGCGCAACAAATGATAGGCATCCTGCACGGTGGCAGGCATGACAAGCCGCAAGCCCGGCGTATGCATGATCCATGCTTCAAGGCTCTGCGAATGCTGTGCACCCGCCGAACGGCCTGTGCCGCCTTGCGTGCGCAGCACCATCGGCACGCCGATCTGGCCACCAAACATATAGCGGATTTTGGCTGCCTGATTGGCTAACTGATCCATGGTCATACCGAGAAAGTCGATATACATCAGCTCCGCAACCGGACGCAGGCCGGTCATAGCAGCCCCAACAGCAGCGCCGATAATGGCAGGCTCGGAAATCGGGGTATCGATAAGCCGTTCAGCCCCATATTTTCCGATCAGATCTTTCGTGACGCCATAAGCGCCACCATAGCGACCTACTTCTTCGCCAATGACGACAATGGTGTTGTCTTCAGCCATGGCATCATCCAGCGCTTTACGCAGCGCATCGCGGTAAGTCATGGCAACCATTATGCTTCATCCCTGGAAAGTACGCGGTCGATACGGGTGCGGACGGGTTCCGGCTCTGGCTCGCCCACCGCATAAACGTCCTTGAACATGGAGGTGAGTGGCGGTGCCTTGGACTCGACCGTGAAATCAATGGTCGCGTCCATTTCGGCAGTGATGCCGCTATCCATTGCGTCGAGTGCTGTTTCCTCAGCCAAGCCTTCCGTGACCAGCCGGTCACGTGTGAATTTAACCGGATCTTTCTTGCGACCTTCCGCCTCTTCAGCTTCCGCGCGATACGGGCTCTTGTCCATGCGGGCATGACCAAAGAAACGATAGCAAGTAACAGACAGGAAGCCCGGCTTGCCGAGGCGCGCATCATCGATCAAGCCTTGCGCTGCGGCCTTAACTTCTTCCACATCGATACCATCGACGATCGCGCCATTAAGGCCGAAAGCATGTGCGCGCTGATCAAAAGCCGTATTGGCTGTCGCCTGATCGACACGTGTTCCCATGCCATACTGATTGTTGATGCAGACAAACACGACTGGCAGGCCCCAGAGAGCCGCCATATTCATGCTCTCATAAAGAATGCCCTGTTGCATTGCGCCATCGCCGAAGAATGCGAGCGAAACGGAATTCTTCTTGAGATATTTGCTGGAAAGACCAGCGCCAACGACCGAAGGAATACCGCCGCCGACAATCGCATTGGCACCAAGATGCCCAAGCGCCATATCGGCAATATGCATGGAACCGCCCTTGCCATGGCAATAGCCGGTTTCCTTACCGCCAATTTCCGCCATCATCTGCCGGGGATCGGCACCGCGTGCCAGAAAGATACCATGACCGCGATGATGCGTCGTGAACGTGTCCTGCGGCTGCATCGCAGCGCAAACACCAGCTGCGGCTGCTTCTTCACCAATGGAAAGGTGAAGCATAGAACCAGCCGTCTGACCGCGCACAAACAATTCGCCCACGCGTTCTTCAAAGGTGCGGATGCGCCGCATCGTCCGGTAGAGTTCGAGAAGATTAGAGTTACTCGGATTTTGCACGTGCGCCTCCGACAGACTTGTCTGTTGCTTTTGTTTCATGATGTTTAGTTCAATGCCTCACGTGTGCTCTCAAAGGAGCTTCAGTTTGGTGGTGCGCGAAACGACCGCGACCGCTACGAGAATGATAAGGCCCTTCACGATGCTTTGGATGTATGTGTCCATGCCGATGAGGTTGAGGCCGTTATTGATGACACCGATAAAGAGTGCGCCGAAGAATGTGCCGGCGATTGTTGCCGTGCCCGGACGAAACATCGTCATGCCGATGAACACCGTTGCAAGGCCGTCGAGCAGATAACGCTCGCCCGCATTGGGCTGCCCTGAGCCAAGACGCGCCGCAAGAAGTGCACCGGCAACCGCTGCAAAAATCGAGCAGACGACAAGAGCGGCAGCACGATAGAAGCGACCATTAACCCCCGAAAGCTCTGCGGCTTTGAGGTTACCGCCAACTGCATAAATGTATCGGCCGAACACTGTGCGTTCCATCAGGAACCAGGCGAAGAGGACCACAATCACCATGGCGTAAGCGAGCACCGGAATTCCGAATAATTGTCCCTGACCGAGCCAGAGATAATTTGCCGGAAGACCACCATAGATTGCCCGCCCGCCAGTCATCAGAAAGTTGATACCATAGAGGATGGAGCCGATCGCAAGTGTTGCAATTAGCGACGGCACGCCGACAAACGTGACCAGAATTGCGTTAACGGACCCCACCACCAGACCAGCACCAAGACCAGCAAGCAAAGCCACAGGCAACGGAAATCCAGCGACCAGCATGAGCGGCACCAGAATGCCTGCCATGCCAACCATGTAGCCAACCGATAGATCCATTTCACGAGCTGCAAAACCGAAAGTCAGTCCGGCTCCAACAATCGTCAGCATCGATATCTGCTGGATGATATTGAGCAGATTGTTTGTCGTCAGAAAGCGGTCAACAGTCAGCGAAAAGCCCGCAAACAAAAGAAAAAGTACGAAAAGCGTACTATATTTAAGCAGCCATTCGCCTTTGAGCTTTTTACCAAAGCTTTGGGCATGGCGGGATGATTGCGGCGAAACCGCTGAAGATCGAGCATTCATGGGGTAACTCCTGCCATTGCGGCAATAAACTTCGCTTCGGAAAATGCTCCGCGACCAATCTGAGGCCCGGGACTGCCATTCACGAAGGGGATGACGCGGTCTGCCACGTCAGCGATTTCCAAAAGATCGGACGATGTAACGAGGATAGCGACACCTTTGTCGGCAAGCCTGCGCATCTGTGCATGAATTTCGCGCTTGGCGCCGATATCGACACCTTCGGTTGGCTCGATGAAGATCATCAGACGGTAGTGATCATCAGCGCCATAAAGCCACTTGCCGATTGAAACTTTTTGTTTGTTGCCGCCGCTCAGGTCCTTCACGAACTGGCTGCGTGAATGTGCTTTGACGTTCATAAGCTGCATTGTTCGGTCGGCTTCATTTGCCTCGCGACGCATCGACAATATGCCGGTTCCACCAAACGCTGCGTGCGATGGATGCACCATTGCAAGGTTTTCGCGAACGTCCCAATCGCCAATGAGAGAATTCTCCATGCGGTGATCCGGCACAAGTGCCACACCTTTTTTCTGCATGGTTCGCGCATCGACTTTGCTGAGCACTTCGCCTTGAAAGCGGCATGTTCCGGAAGTCAGACCGCTCGCAGCATAAAGTGAACGGGCAAAACCAAAATGCCCTGCCCCCGTCAGACCGATAAGTCCGACGATCTCCCCCGCACGGATGATAAAATGATCGGCACTGACACCACCGGCCTGCCAGTCGCTGACCTCCAGAACTACCGGTCCGAGGTTGCGGGTATTCTGACTATCCTGTTCAGCTGCATCCTTGCCGCCTGAACGCTGAAGCATCAGGTCGATCAATTGCGCTTCACTTGAATCATCAGCCTGAAGCGTTGCGATATGCCTGCCATCACGCAGAACGGTAATACGGTCGCTCAGCGCTTTGATTTCAGACAGGAAGTGGCTGATCAGGACAATACCAACGCCTTGTTGTGGCAAGGTTCTGATGATCTGCCAAAGGCTCTCTTTTTCGCGAGCAGGCAATGTTGCCGTCGGTTCGTCGAGAATGAGCAGCCGCACATTGCCGCGCAGTGCGCGGATAATTTCGATAATTTTCTGATCTGCCATCGGCAGCATATCGACCTGCTCATCAAGGTCGATGGAAACTTGAGGAAACCAGCGCTTCAGAAGTGCTTCTGCGCGGGCGACAAGCTTTTTCTTGTCGATGACGCCAAGTCCCATGCGTGGTTCATCGCCAAGCAGAATGTTCTGTGCGCCCGTCAGGCCGGGAACGAGGCTGCCTTCCTGAGAGACATGCGCAATGCCTTTGCGTAGCGCATCACCGGCACTGCTAAGCTTCACCTCTGCCCCATCGATGGTGATATTGCCAGAAGTCGGGCTTTTGCTGCCGCCAAGGATGCTGACCAACGTGGTCTTCCCGGCGCCATTTTCTCCGATCAAGCCATGCACCTCATCAAACCGGAATTCTGCGCTGACCTGATCGAGTGCCAGCGTACCGGGATAGGACATGACGATCTGCGAAAGGCTCACGGCCATCGAAGAACTCCCGTGGATTAAATTGCGAGTTTAAGAAAAAGAGGCCGGAACGCGGAACGAACACGTCCCGGCCAGTTGCAGGCATGGGTGCCTATTTCTTCGGGAGGAAGTCCTTGCAATTCTGCTTTGTTACGAGCGGCGCATCGAGATAGACGGTTTTAGAAGGAATGACCGTTGCGGCATCTTCCTTCTTGACCACAATGCTTTCGATCCATTCGCCAGTTTGAGCACCCATCTTTTCAAAGGGCTGGGAAACCGTCGCAATCATCAGGCTGTCTGGCTTGCAGACTTCCTCGATTGCCTGCGGATGACCGTCAATACCGATGACTTTCACATTCTTAAGACCGGCCGCTGTAAGCGAATTGATAGCGGCCTGTGCCGGTTCATCCCACGGCGCCCATACGGCGTTGATCTCTTCACCAAAGCGCGAAGCATAGTCCTGCATGGTGCTGGTGGTATCTTCGAAGAAGGCCGTGTAGTCGATATTGTGTTCGGCGATGACCTTAATTTCAGGATATTCCTTCAGCACCGTCGCCATAACGTCGCCCCGTTTGCGGGTGCCGTGATGCTCTGCCATACGCAGGAAAATAAGATTGCCTTTTCCGCCCATCTCGTTGAGCAGATAGGGAGAAACTGAGGCGGACATGGCCCAGTTGTTGGTTGTCACATCGACAAGCACGCCATCTACCTGACCGCTATCGATTGCAAAAACAGGAATTTTAGCGGCAACGGCAGCGTCAATAGCTGCGCGCGATGCACGCAGATCCGACATGCTGACGATGATGGCATCCACACCACGCGATGCAGCGTCCTGAATATTGGAGGCCGTGCGCTCGCCAGAGCCGCCACTGTCAAGAACACTGATGTTCCAATCCTTGGCTGTTTCCTTGAGCCATGCATCAAAGCCCGCCTTCGCACGCTGTTCAGACTGCGCAGCAGCATTGGAATGAACCCAGGCAACATTCGTCGCTGATGCACTTGCCGTGCCCATCAGCACGGCTAAAGCTGCAACTGCGACAGATTTCTTGAAAAATCCCGATCCCATTTTTTCCTCCCAGAAGCGGCGTGGTTGGCTCCACTATCCAGCTTCAAATTGTTAAACTTCCGCACCAAGGGGCAACAATGTCATCATGTTTGATATCGCATCTGCCCCAGACGCTTTCAGCGAAAGCCACGCACGCCCCGCGTTGCCCTCCTGCTCCTCCAAAACTGTCGCAACGCAGTCGTCAGACTCTGCTCCTCCAGAGAAAGACGTCCTCATCCCGCGATCACTTCAGTCCCGCATTCCAATTGACCCGGTCGCTCTTTCGCGCTCTTGTCCCTCGGAATATTTGATATTAAGCGTCGACAAATTACAAATGTCAAATAGAAATACATTTGTAATTTCGAAGCGGCTATTTGAGTGAGGGACCAATGAGTGAATCTGAAGACGGCCTGATGGTGCGCGTGGCGTGGCTCTATTACGTTGGAGGATTCAACCAGGAGGCGACCGCATCCAGACTGGGGCTAACACGGGCACGCGTGAACAAGATACTGGGTGAAGCCCGCGAAAGCGGCCTTGTCAGTATTTCAATCGATCACCAAAATGCGGGTACATTGCCAGTCGAAAACGAACTGATGCAGCGCTATGGATTGAATTTTTGTGTTTCTACGCCGCCATTTGGCTTCGACGCGGCAGACGACACAGCGTCGGAAATCCGCAAACAGGTTTCGTTCAGAGCTGTTGGTGTTGCAGCTGCTACTTACCTTAAAAATTTTATGGCAGACAATCAGGAGGCGACCGTCGGCACCGGTTGGGGACGAACCATTGAACAGATGACACTGCAACTAGCAGGTGTGCGCGCGCCACAAGCGCGGTTCATTTCGGTCATGGGGTCACTGACGGCAAACTCGGCTTACAATCCATTTGAGGTTGTGCACATGCTAGCCCGCCGCACAGGTGGGCAAGGCTTTTTCCTGCCAGTTCCCTTCATCGCCGATTCTGCGGAAGATCGAAAAGTGTTGATCTCTCAACGTTCCGTTGCCCGGGCAATGGAAATCGCTCGTACCGTGTCTGTGTGTTTCATCAGTGCAGGTGAGTTGACCGAAGATTCACTGCTGCGCCGTCAGAACATGCTCAGCAAATCCGAACTTGAAAGCCTGCGCGCGGCAGGCGCGATTGGTGACACTAACGGTATCTTCTTTGACCGGGAAGGACGCCAGATCGATCATGAAATGAACCAGCGCACAATAGCACTGGGTTTTGAAGAATTGCAGAAAGTTCAGGTTGTCCTGCTCATCGCCGGTCAGGAAAAGGCAGCGGCAGCAAAAGCGCTGTTAAAAAGTGGCATCGTCAACGGTCTCATTATAGATGGCGATGCTGCCGATGCGCTTTTGGCCCTCTCATAAGCGATGCTGAGGGCTATACGCCGATACGTGAGAATTCCGCTATCGGCGCGACACTGCAAGTCAATCGAACTCTTTTTTGATTTTATCGTGAGCCACAACGGCATCACGAAAGCGGCCAATAGAGAAATCGCCGACTGGTGTCTCTGAACCTCCATGCAGAATCATCTCGGCCAGAACTGCACCCACACCCGGCGCAATCTGGAACCCATGCCCACAACAGCCAAAGGCATGAAACAGCCCTTGCGTTGTAGCGCTTGGACCGATGATCGGGATCATGTCCGGCAGATAGCCTTCCATGCCTGACCATACCCGGATGACCTTCGCATCGCTCAGCACTGGTGCAACTTCTGCGAGGCTCCGCATTCCAGCAAGAGTTTTCAGTGGCGGCACCACAGTGCGTTGATGCCTGAGATCACTGGCCGTGCGCGGATAACCGGCAACAATGACATTGCCGCGTGCAATCTGCCGGAAAATCACATTTCCAGCCACAGCCTGTATCGATGGTCGAATAAAATAAGGCAGAGGCTCGGTCACAAACTGCGGAGGTCCGGCGGAAAAAAGCGGTGTCTCCTCATCAAATTGCTGCGCAAAGGCACCGCCCCAGGCACCGGCTGCATTGACAATCTGGGCTGATCTGAACGTGCCGTGCGATCGAGTTTCAGCAACAAACCCGTTATGCGTTGTCTTTGCGCTCAAGACTTCGCAATTCTCAATGAGTTCGGCTCCATGTGCTTTTGCCGCACGCATAACTGCTGGAGTAGCAAGGCGAGGATTGGCCGTTGCATCGCGGGCTGAATAAGTGCCTGCGACAATCTTAGCGCTCAGATAAGGGTAACGCCTGCGTATTTCTGCGCCGTCCAGGTCCTCTATCTCCAGGCCAAACTGACGGGAAGTGCTGGCGTACGCTTCAAGTTTGACAGTCTCTTCATCATTATAAGCGAGATAAATGTGACCGGAGCGATCAAACTCACACCGATCACCGATGAGCTGATCGAGTTGTTCCCATAATTCCTGCGAACGGATGGACAGTGGATATTGCCGCACATCGCGCCCCTGCAAACGCAAATTGCCGAAATTGGCGCCGCTCGACTGCGCTCCCACATACCCCTTTTCGAGAACCGTGACACGATGTCCGGCTCGCGCCAGAAACAGGGCTGTAAACGCGCCATTCAATCCGCCGCCTATGATCAGCGTTTGTGTTTCTCTTAACGATGTCATGAAGAAACGACCCGCACAGCACCAACATTCAGCGGTTTGACCGGAGCTTGCGCACGCAACCGTCCGACATCCTCAATTGAACGACCACTTGCGTGCGACGTAATTTCTGCGAGTGCGAGAGCGCAGAAGCGTCCCTGACAACGCCCCATGCCGCAGCGTGTAATGGCTTTCACCCGGTTCACTTCAACAGGGCCAACTTCTTTGGCTATGCTCTGCCTGATTTCGCCAGCTGAAACGCCTTCGCAGCGGCAAACGATGGTCTCATCGTTGATTGCAGACACATTATCGACGGGCCAGCGGAATATCCTGGCAAGATTGCGCTGGAAAGCCCGATACTGGCCCACGACATCACTGGTTCGGCGTTTTGCTTGTTGCAATTCAGCCCTCGCAACTTGTGGCATCATCACGCTTGCCTCAACAGCAATGTCTTCAATCATCGCAAGCGCTGCCAGCTTTCCGCTTTGAATTGCACAATCGACCCCTCCGATTGAAGCGCCATCGCCCGCCAGGTAAACCCCTTCAGCGCCGCGACCATCCCGATCAGTCACAGGCAACCACTGACGGAAATCACTATCAAACTCAAATTGGCAACCAGCGAGTTCTGCAAGCTGGGTTTCGGCACGGAGCCCATATCCCAGAGCAACTGCATCACAATCGAGCTTCTGGATGCGACCTTTCCGATCACGGAAGACAAGGCTTTCAACGTGAGTTTCGCCTTGAACCTCTTCGAGCACCACACCACTATGAATTGGAATTCCCGCACTCTTCAACTCGGCCATATAGCGCGCACCTTGCCACGCCGTTCTGAAGCTGTGTCGCAGGCCGGGCAAGGCGCTGAGTTTCGCGCGAAACGGTGTCGTATCCAGCACCACAATGTTTTTTGCGCCCAGCCGATGATACTGTAAAGCGGCCAGCAGCAACAGCGGCGAGCTGCCTGCAAACACCACCTTTCGGCCAATGAAACTGCCCTGATCTTTTAAGGCAACCTGCGACCCACCGAGCGAATAAACTCCCGGCAGGGTCCAACCCTTAAACGGCATGATCTTGTCAGTTGCACCAGTCGCAATAATGACGTGCGAATAAGGTAGCTCATCCACTTCGCCAGCGCTTTCTACGAAGGCCGTACCTTCATAAAGCGACCAGACGGTTGTCCGCGGGCGGTAATCAATTTGGCCGATCAGCGCATCGGCATTCCAATGAAAACTCCGATACTTCGCCTCTTCATTCCTGTATAATTTTCGAGGCTCAAACCCCATCTGCGAGTTGAGCCGACGCAGGCCCTGCCCGCCAGGAAACGCAGCCTCACTGAGCATAACAGGCTTCACAACCTGCCCTGTCAGATGTTCAATCAGCTTCGCATTATCGACAATCGTTTGGGCCGCGCTGACGCCCGCAGGACCTGATCCGATGATAAGTGGATGGATCATGACTGGCCCCAGGCTCCAAAACGGCTCAGCAAGTGCATGCCCTGATGTAAGGCGGTTGAGCACGAACGCAGACGTTTTCCCTCTGAGGTCCACACCCAGCAATCCTGACAGGCAGCCATAAGGCAAAATCCCGCACGCGGCATTCCGTCAAATTCGGAATAGCGCAACACATGGCCGCTGTGCAGAAGAACTGCAAGAACCGACTGCCCCTCAAATCCCTGAAATTCAACGCCGTCAAAAGTAAAAGTCAGGGGTTTGCCCGTCGGCGCGACCGCGGCAACGAGCTGCCCTTTTGCAGACGTGGCATTCATCAGATTTTCCCACTTGATTATTGCAATGCAATATTTGTTATTTTTATACAAACATTCCGTATGACAACAATTCTGTCAACGGTGTTTTTAAAAACTGCGACAGAGTGGGCTATCGTCTGGTGTTACGACTGCAGCTGCGGTGATGATTCACGCCTTTGAAATGGTTCGTGACGCCGCAATCACGTAAGGACTGAAACGCGAAACAATGTCCTCTCGTGAATACCGCGCCAGCGATGCTGCGATGTTGATTGCAGCAATGGGCCGCCCGTTTGGTCCGGTAATCGCGGAGGCAATCGACCCGTCGCCGTGATAGACCTGCTCGAAAGCCGTGGCATAACCGTCTTCGCGAAAGCGACGAATATCATCCATGATCACTTTCGGATCGATTATCGTATTGGCGTTGAAGCTACGGAAATGCGTCTGATCGAGAATCGCCTGCGCTTCGTCTTCGGGTAAGCGCGAGAGAATCGCCAGTCCTGGAGCTGTGCAATAGCAAGGCATTCGTGTGCCGATGATAACGTCGGTATTCAGTACATGACGGCTCAGGAACCGCGACACAAATACAATCTCGGTCCCGTCCGGCACTGTAAGATTGATCGTTTCTTCAGTTTCTTTGCTCAGATGCTGCAAATAGGGCATCGCACGATCAATCAACTTGTTCGCCCGAACATAGTGAAAGCCCAGATCCAGCGTCTTTGCCGTCAACTCGAACTGGCGCGTAACTGGGTCTTTCGCGAGGAATCCGAGCTTCATCAGCGTATGCGTAAAGCGCTGCGCCGCACTCATATCGAGGTCGGTCAGGCTAACGATCTGGGAGAGGCTGAGCGTCGACTGATCCGAGTTGAAAGCCCCCAGAACGCGGAAAGCCTTTTCCACAGACCGCACCATAAGCGCGTCACCACGACCAGAATTTTCGCCGCTCACATCTGCTGAATCATCCGGCGATTTCGATTGCTTTTCTTTTGTCAAATCCACTGGTTCTTTCATTGCCACGCCCTGATCCGAGAGCGATTTTTCGCCTATTTATACACAAACAAACTGGCCTTGAAACGGTCGAGCATTGATCCCGCTTCGTCATGCCTTTTCCATAAATTACTAAAACAGCCTTGACAAACTGCAATTACAAAATTCAAAATACAATAACAATTATTGCATTACAATAGTCGATGGGAACACATAGATGTCTGAGTTCATCCTCACCTCACTTAAAAATTCGGTACTCACGATTACGTTGAACCGACCAGAAGTGATGAATGCGTGGAACGCTGCGATGCGCAATCAGCTGATCGAAGCCTTTCAGGCCGCAGAAGAAAATACGGCTGTGAAGGCTGTAATTCTGACCGGAGCTGGAGATCGCGCCTTCGGTGCTGGCCAGGATCTGAACGAAACCAAGACATTCGATGCCGACCGCGCTGAAGTGTGGATCGGAGAGTGGGAAAAGCTCTACACACGGATCAGAACTCTATCCAAGCCGATCATCGCAGCACTCAACGGTGTTGCCGCCGGTTCTGCATTTCAGGTCGCTCTTCTTTGCGATATCCGTATTGCCCATGCGAATGTTCGCATCGGCCAGCCGGAAATCAATTCCGGTATTCCAACAACCACTGGTTCGTGGATCATGCGTGAAATGATCGGGTTCGCTCGTACGGTGGATCTGGTTCTCACGGGTCGTTTGCTCGATTCAAACGAAGCGCATCAGATTGGCCTCATCAACACCATCGTTCCACAGGATCAGGTTCATGCTGCTGCACAGGCACTGGGCGAAGAACTAGCCGGCAAGCCACCTGTCGCAATGCGACTTAACCGTCAGCGTTTCTATGAAATGACCGAACCGAGCCTGCAGGATGCGCTTTCCGCAGGCGTACGTATTCAGCGCGAAGCTTACGCAACAGGCGAACCTGCCCGCATGATGGAAGCATTTTTTGCGGCCCGTCAGGCCCGCAAGGCATCCTGATTTTTAACTGTATCAAAGGCTGCGGGATGTGGCGAAGGCTATATCCCGCACTTATAAGATCGGCACACCGATCAGAATTAAAACTGCTTAGGCAGGGGAACCCCTTCAGAACACCAGAACGTTTTGAAAGAATAATAAAGGGAGCATCATGACTACGAAATCACCATTCACGCTGACCCGCCGCACTTTGCTTGCAGGCGCCACCGCAGTACTTGCAACACCCGCTATTCTCCGCCCTGCTTACGCTCAGACAACGCTGACGCTGGCTGATCCGGGCGGCCCGTTTAACAGCGCTTTCCGCAAAGCATTTTATGATCCGTTTGAAAAAGAAACTGGCATCAAGATCGTCAATGTTGCTCGTGAAGCCGAGCCAACGGCACAGTTCAAGTCCATCGTTGAAACGCAGAGCTACATCTGGGATTTGAGCACACTGACGCTTTCAGCGCGTAAAATCCTATCGGAATCCGGCCTGCTGGAACCGACTGGCATTAGCAAGGATCAGGTGCCGGACATCATGCCGGAAGCCGTCTTCGACGATTTTCTGGGCATCACGATCTATTGCCACATCTTTGCAACCCGCACGGACCTGTTGAAAGATAATATTCCGCAAAGCTGGACCGACTACTGGAATGTTGAAAAATTCCCCGGACGCCGTTCCTTGCGCAAAAACCCAATCGACACACTTGAGCAGGCATTGCTTGCCGATGGGGTTCCGCTCGCAGAGCTTTATCCGCTGGACGTTGATCGCGCCTTTGCCAGTCTTGACAAGATCAAGGATCACATCTCGGTCTGGTGGACAGGCGGCGCACAGTCCACACAGCTGCTGCAGAGTGGCGAAGTTTCAATGATCAGCGGCTGGAACGCTCGTCTGCAATCGGCGATCGACGGCAATGTACCAGCAGAAATTCACTGGGATCAGGGGCTTTACTCGATCGAAGGATGGGCCATTCCAAAAGGAAATCCGCGCGCGGATCAGGCCCGCGAGTTCATCAGGTTCTGTTCCCGCGCAGAACAGCAGGCTCTGTTTACCGAAGAGCTCGCTTACGGCCCCACCAACAAGAAGGCTTATGACTTCATCCCGGCTGAGCGCGCGAAAATTCTGCCAACTGCACCACAGAACATCAGCAAAATGCGCCTTGCGGATGAGGACTGGTGGAGCGCCAACCGCGCCGAAATGACCGAGCGGTTCAATAGCTGGCTGCTGTTTTAAGACAGGCTTACATACGCTTCCGGACAAACACACTGCCCTGCTTTCACGCCAAACGTGGAAGCAGCCCGCAAAATGTTTGTCTGCATCCTCCCCGACGACCATTACACTAATTTGCGCTGCTATCAGCGTATCAGGGTTCCCACATGAATGCAGAAACACCACAAGAAAACCCGAAGATGCTGATTAAGGGACTGGGCAAAGAGTATGGCAGTGTCACTGCTCTCGAACCCAGCAACCTGACGGTCCACACTGGTGAGTTCGTCACCCTTCTCGGGCCTTCCGGTTCGGGGAAAACGACACTTTTGCAGATGATCTCTGGTCTGGTGGAACCTACCCACGGCCAGCTGTGGGTTGATGGGAAAAACTACACCCACACGGCGGTGAACAAACGCGACATGGGTTTGGTGTTTCAGCATTATGCGCTGTTTCCGCACATGACGGTCAGTGAGAACATTGCCTTTCCGCTGAAAATGCGCGGTACGAACTCAAAGGAAGTCAGCGCTCGTGTTTCGGAAACACTGGCCAAGGTGCAACTCGAAAAATTTGCGTCACGCTTTCCACGTGAGCTTTCAGGTGGACAACAGCAGCGCGTGGCTCTCGCCCGTTGCTTTGTTTATCGCCCGCAAATCATTTTGATGGACGAACCGCTTGGTGCATTGGACAAGAACCTGCGCGAGCATATGCAGTTTGAAATCAAGCGTCTGCATCGCGAGTTTGGCACCACTGTCATCTACGTAACCCACGACCAGGAAGAAGCGCTCGTTCTGTCTGATCGCATCTGCCTGATGAACCATGCCAGGATCGAACAGCTTGGTACACCTAGACAGATTTACAGCGAGCCGGAAACCGTGTTTGCGGCAAAGTTTATCGGGATGTCCAATATTCTTGGCGGTAAAATTGCTGGACTGTCCGGCGATCACGCCCTTGTTGATACTCAACAAGGGCAATTTCCGGTTCTCAACAAGCACAAGCTTCCGGTAGGCAGCGATGCGCATATCGTACTGCGCCCTGAACAGATGAAACAGGGCCTCAACGAAAGCGTGAATGTCAGCACCATCACCGGAACTGTTTCCGAAGTCATCTATGTCGGTTCCGATACGCGCCTTCTTGTCACGCTGAAGGACGGCGAGACAATAATCGTCCTTCATGATGGCGTAAGCACCATGCCCTCTGCAGGTGATGCGATCACCTATCACTGGCACAATCAGCAAGCGGTGTTGGTGGCATGAATACAGCAACAAACCCGTCCCGCCTGCCCGCCTTTATGAAATCAGGCCCATTCAAATTCGGTCCTTTATGGCTGGCGCTTCCGGCTATCGCCTTTCTATGCATCTTCTTTCTCGTGCCCGTGTTCCGGCTTCTGGCGCTGAGTGTTCAGGACACCAGTGGAACCCTGACAACGGCTCATTATGCGCGTCTGATCGACACGGAAGTGTATTGGCGCATTCTGAGCATCACATTTCGTATTGCGGCGCTGACGGCCCTGTTTTCTCTATTACTGGGATATCCGCTCGCTTATTGGCTGTCGGGCCTGAAAGAAAGCCGTCGCAACCAGATGCTTCTGCTGGTGCTCGTTCCCTTCTGGACAAGCTATCTCGTCAAGACATTCTCGTGGATGCTGCTGCTGGGCAATGATGGTATTCTGAATCGGCTCCTCAGCGGTGCCGGCATCATCGATACGCCACTACCATTGATGTATAACGAGTTCGGCGTGATCGTCGGCATGGTTCATGCCATGATGCCGCTGGCTGTCCTCACCATGATGCCAGTGATGGCTGGTATCGACCGCAGGCTCGGTCAGGCGGCAGGCACTCTTGGTGCCGGCAACTCACATCGATTCTGGATGGTCTATTTCCCTCTGTCAATTCCGGGCATGGCGGCTGGTGGATTGCTCACCTTCATCACCTCGCTCGGCTTCTTTATCGTACCGGCATTTCTCGGCGGACGTCAGCAAACAATGCTGGCTCAGCTGATCATCGTTCAGGTGCAGGAACTGGTGAACTGGGCCTTTGCGGGCGTTCTCGCTACGATGCTTTTGGTCACAGCCCTGCTTGCCTGCTGGATTTATAATCACCTCTTCGGCCTGTCCTCGCTCTCGTCGGGTGCAGGCACACGTGACGCCTCGTCAGACAGCATTCTCCGCCGCTGGGGTCTTGTGTTTCTCGAAAAGCTTGCAAGCGTAACGGCAATTTTCAGCGATCATCTGCCATCGCGCATGCGTATACTTCCGGCCTATGTCACGGCAGTGGTGGTGTTTCTGATTGCACCGACATTGCTTGTGATCCCGATTGCATTCACGAGCTCCAACTTCCTTGAATTCCCACCTCCGGGCTACAGCCTTCGCTGGTTTGAGACCTATTTCAACTCGCCAATCTGGACGTCAGCCACTGTGCGATCCTTCGGCGTCGCCTTCGTCACAGCCATTCTCGCAACGCTTATCGGTGGATTTGCAGCGCTTGCAGTTGCTCGTTCCCGCTCGCGCTGGAGTGGACTGATCTTCGCTTTCATGCTGGCACCGATGATCGTTCCGCGTATCGTCATCGCCGTGGGCCTGTTCTATCTTTTCGCGCAGATTGGTTTGGTCGCAACCAACACAGGTCTGGTGATTGGTCACACGGTTCTGTCAATTCCCTTCACTTTCGTTGCGATTGCAGCCGTATTGAAGAGCTATGATTGGCGGCTTGATCAGGCGGCCTTGTCCCTGGGAGCTGGCCGCTTCCAGACATTGCGGCTTATCACCGTCCCACTGATCAGCGGTGGCATCGTCTCAGCATTTCTGTTCGCCTTCGTCACATCATTTGACGAACTGACCATTGCGATCTTCGTGAGCGGTGGGCTGAAATCAACGCTGCCGAAACAGATGTGGGACGATATGATCCTGCAACTCAACCCGACACTGGCAGCCGTTTCCGTTGTGGTGCTGACCATCGTGACCGTCGTCCTGCTATTGGCAGACAAGTTCAAGCGGAGCTGATCCAGGCAAGCTTCTGACCAGACACTCACCATTTCCTCCCGATTGCTGGCCTGACTGACAGGCCAGCAATGTGAGACAGACTCATCCAAATTTACAGGTTTAAAGACCATGCCGACCTCCCACACCTTCATCGATCTATTGCTGGAAAAGGCTGCAAACAGACCTGATAAGCTGTTTGCCCGGCACCCCACAGGCGACATCAGCTTTGCGAGATTGGAGAACGCATCTGCGATACTCGCGCAAAAGCTATGCAAAAACGGAATCGGCCCAAAAGATCGCGTTGCAGTCATGATGCGCAACAGCCCCGCAGCGCTGGCAGTCATTTACGCCGTTACGCGTTGCGGCGCGACATGGATACCCGTCAATACTGCGCTCAAAGGTGCGGGGCTTGAATATATAATAAGCCATAGCCAACCGGCACTGATTGTTGCTGACAGCGAATATTGCTCGGTCATTACCGATTGCGGCGCAGCACAATTGCCCGCAATTATTGAAATCGACAGCCCGGCAATGCCGGCATATGAAGCAAGCGTGCAGTTTGAAGCGGTTCTCCCCACTGCCGACGATATTGCAGCAATCATGTATACATCCGGCACAACCGGTCCGGCAAAAGGCGTACTGGTAACACATCGGATGTTGCGCCTCGCGGCAGAAGCCGTTGCAGTTTGTTCCGACGCCAAGGACGATGACGACTTTTATATGTGGGAGCCATTCTTCCATATTGGCGGCGCACAGGTGTTGCTTCTGCCGCTTGTACGCAACGTCACCCTCACCATTTCTGATCGTTTCAGCGCCAGTCGGTTCTGGGATGAACTGCGACAGGCAGGCTCAACCCATATCCACCATCTCGGCGGCATCATCCAGATTCTCCTAAAGCAACCACCGTCGGAAAAAGATCATGATCACAACGTGCGCATCGCATGGGGCGGTGGTTGTGCGACGGAAGTCTGGCGGGCTTTTGAAGAACGTTTCGGCATTCAAATCCGCGAATGTTACGGCATGACGGAGGCATCAAGCCTCACCACCTTCAATGATAGCGGTATCGTCGGTTCTGTGGGCCACCCTGTGCCTTGGTTCACCGTCAAACTCGTCGATGAACATGGTGCTGTCGTTACAGAGGGAAAAGGTGAGATCGTCGTAACCACCTCAATCGAAGGCGCTATTTTTCCCGGTTATTATCGCAATCCGGAAGCCACTGCCAAAGCTTTACGCGCAGACGGCTTTTTCACAGGCGATCTGGGGTCATGGGGCGAAGACGGGAACCTCTTCTTCCATGGCCGCATGACGGACAGCGTGCGCTGCAAGGGCGAAAATGTTTCGGCCTGGGAAGTTGAGCATGTCGCTGCGGATCATCCCGATGTGGAGGATTGCGCAATGATCGGTGTTGCAGCCGAGATTGGCGAGCAGGACATCAAGCTTTTCGTACAACCCAAAATCGGCAGTGCACCCAAAGCTGGTGCCCTGAACGACTGGCTGAAAAGCCGTCTCGCCCACTATCAGCTGCCGCGTTACATCGCGTTTGTCGATACGTTTGAACGCACACCAAGCCAGCGCATCATGAAGCACAAGCTGCCCAAGTCCCATGATGATTGCTGGGACCGGCTTAATCAATAATAAGGAGGAACAAGCCCATGACTTCAGTCGAAAACAACCCAAAGACTGACATTCTTATTTCCGGTACAGGTGCCTTTTCCGGTCGCATTGCGCTTGATCTTGCAGCCACCTCTGATGAGGCTTTGCATGTGGTGATTGCTGGCCGCAACCGCGATCGTCTCAGCTGGCTAAAAACTGCATGTAATGCGCGTGCTTCCATGTTCAGCAAACCAATCACTTTTGACACCTATGAAATCGATCTGGTGAAAGCAGGCGCAACCGATCAGCTGATTGCAGACACAAAGCCAACCATAGCTGTGCAGGGCGCATCGATACAAACTTCCAGCGTTATTTCGGATACCGGCAACCAATGGACTGCCTTGGTCGCCGAAGGTGGCCTTTCAGCCACGGCGGTGTTTCAAGCGCTCATTTCAAGCCGTATGGCGCGATCGATCAGCAAGCTCGCGCCTGAAACTGCGCTCATCAATTGTGGCTTTCCAGACGTTGTGAACGGCATGATTACGGCGATGGGCTATAAAGTGCTGAGCGGTACCGGCAATGTCGCCATTCTCTCCAATGTATTTGCTGGCGCCAAAGGCATCACAGATCAAAAACGCGTGCAGGTCATTGCGCATTATCAAAACCTGGCCGCGTGGCGCAAACCAGCGTCAGAACGTGCCGGCATGCGCGCTTGCAGGGTGTTTATAGATGGCAAGGAAATCGCAGAGGTCTTCAAGGAGTTTGAAGATGTGAAGCTGACAACCGAACCGGCAATCGAAATTTCAGGTGCAAGCGGCGTCTCGCTGATTGCTGCTTATGCGGCCAACAAATCATGGACAGGCCATGTCCCGGGGCCAAATGGTTTACCGGGTGGATATCCTGTTAAACTGGAAAACAGAGCACTGCATCTCAACCTGCCCGAAAGTGTCAGTGAGCAGGAAGCAATTGACTGGAACTCGTCTTTTGAAGAGGAAAAAGGGCTGATTATCAAGGGTGGTCGTGCAGAATATACCGGCGCTCTGAAAGCAGCCCTTGCACGACATGGCTTCCGCCATGCGAATGGCTTTGATATCGCTGATCTGGAGGACGTTTGCGCGGATATGCTGAAATTGCGCGATACACTCAGCCTACAAAGCTACTGAATCTTGAACAGCATGAAAGCACCTGATCCTGCCAAAGCCAGTGTCATGTGCTTTCATCGCACCAATAATCCACGCAGGATCGTATCAGTAATCGTCTTTGCAGCCATATCATAATCGGATTCTTTGAGCTGACTGATATCCAGCGCGTCACACGCCAGCGCCTCAAATTCGACATAAAACTGGGTTGCAGACCAAAGAAGAATGAACAAATGGCGCGCATCCACAGGCTCGATTTTGCCTGCAGCAGCCCATGTTTCAATGACGCCCGCCTTTTCGGAAGTAACTCGTCGCATGTGTTCCCGGGCTTCAACCGAGAGATGCTCGGCACCCTGTAAAATCTCGTTGGCAAAGAGGCGCGTCTCAGCCGCATTCTGCCATGCATGACTAAGCTTTGCACGAACATAGGCCGCTATTGCATCAGCAGGCTCACGATCAACCGAGATATGCCGAAACGCATCGTCCCAACTGTGAATCAGTCTGTCGATTGCAGCGTTGTAAATCTCTTCCTTAGACGAAAAATAATAATAGACATTGCCTTTCGGTAGACCCGAAGCTTTCGCAATTTCAACGATGCGTGCTCCATCAAGACCCTTGCGAGAAAAAATCTCAACAGCAGCTGTTAGGATCTTGAGTATGTTGCGTGCTCTGATCGGCTCATCCGAGGCGGCCTGGTTTGCAGGCTCCATTTCAACCGATCTGCTTTGCTCTACCATTGGTTATCCCATTATTTTTAAAAATCTTTTCCCAGATCATTTGTTCCGGACATCAATGCGCATTCATCTACAGGCCTGCCAAAACAACTGTATGAGGCCTTGAGAATCGAAACACCAATAAAAAAGAAGTTGACAATATGGTCAACTTCTTTTCATAAAAAGCTGACAAAACGGTCAGGTTCCTGAAAACCACCTGATGACCGCCACCTTGGGGAGGGTGCGATGACTATGCTGTTACGGGCTGCAATGGAGGAGTTTCTGTCAGATTGGTCAACCGATCTGAAGGAGCCATGGCGCGATCTGCTCGGACATGTTGCGCTCGATTTCGAAGGAATCGCGTCGGAACTGGAACTCGAAATCTGGGAACCGATCTTTCCCGTTCGTCGTGGAAAACATTTCCCCGGCATGCCTGTCGGAACCCATTGCTTGCGCGCTTTCGACGGGATTTCTCCGGACGATGTGACTTGCGTGGTTCTTGGTCAGGACCCCTATCCTGAGCCGGGCTTTGCTACCGGACGCGCTTTTGAAGCAGGAAACCTTGCGGGTTGGAACGAACTCAACAAGATGTTTTCCAAAAGCATTCGCGCCTACACGCAGCAGATCGTCGCCGCACGCACGGGTGATCTGTCTTATGCGCGTGATTTCAGCGACTGGCCCAAAACACTGGCTGCGATCGAAAATGGTGCGGTAGCGCTCGAACATCCATCCGATATTGCCGATCGCTGGGTGTCCGAAGGTGCCCTGCTCCTCAATGCTTCACTCACACTCACGCGCTTCAAAGTCGACATCGACCCTCATCAATCGCAAGGCCACCTCGTTCTTTGGAGGCCTTTGATCGTGGAAACATTGCGAACCCTTGCATCACGCGGAAAGCCGCTGGTGTTTCTGGGATTTGGCGATGCGGCCGCACAGACACTCGCACTGGCAGGCATCGACGAAGCCGTTGGCGGACATCTGCGCTGCGTTCTGCGCGATCATCCTGCACGCGCTGACGAAGTACTCGCTCGTCCCAATTCATTCATTCTTTGTAACGATTTTCTGGAGGAGATGGGTGCTCAGCCCATCGCTTGGTAACATGGCCGCAACGAAGACATTCGATTACATCATCATCGGTGCAGGTTCAGCTGGCTGTGTTCTCGCCAACCGCCTTTCCGCCGATCCAGCCAACAAAGTGCTGTTGCTGGAGGCCGGAGGACAGGATCTCAACCCGTTATTCCGGCTCCCCATGCTGATGGGAAAGCTGTTTCATTCGGGCATTTACAACTGGCACTATCACACAGAGCCGGAACCTCATCTCAATGATCGCTCACTTTATTGGCCACGTGGAAAAGTGCTTGGCGGCACCTCCACCATCAACGGCATGATTTATGTGCGCGGAAACCGTCACGACTATGATCGCTGGGCGCAAATGGGTGCAACCGGATGGTCATATGATGAGGTGCTTCCTGCCTTCTTGCGCTCTGAAACCCATGTGCAGCGCAAGGATGATTTCCACAACACCGAAGGCGAGCTGACTGTCTGCCGTGCCCGGGGCTGGAATGGTTTGCTCGACGTTTTCAACAAAGCAGGCGAACAGGCCGGTTATCCATTGAACGACGATTTCAACGGTGGAGAACAGGAAGGCTTCGGTCGGTACGACTTTACCATCACTAAAGGCAAGCGCTGTTCAGCAGCCTATGCGTTCCTGCGCCCGGCAAAAAAACGCCCTAACCTGACGATCATCACCCGCGCCCACACAAGACGTGTGCTGATCGAAAATGGTCGTGCCATCGGCGTCGAGTACAGCCGAAAAGGCAATGTCACCAAAGTCCACGCAAATCGTGAGGTCATCCTGTCAGCAGGCGTGGTCAACTCTCCACAAATCCTCATGCTTTCGGGCATTGGCGCAGCCAACGAACTGGCCGAACACAACATCAAAGTCGTGCAGGACCTGCCCGGAGTTGGCAAGAACCTTCAGGACCATGTCGATTGTGTCATGGCTTATGAATGCCGCGAGCCAGTCACTCTCTATTCCGATCTGCGCGCCGACAAACTGACATTATCAGTCATTCAGGGAATGTTGTTTGGGGAAGGTATCACCACGACCTTCCCTTATGAGGCAGGGGCTTTTGTCAAGTCACGCGCTGATCTTGCAGCACCCGATATCCAGCTGCATTTCATGCCTGCGCTTGAAAAGACCGCAAACCTGCATTTCCCGAACCCGTTCAAGAAAGAACGCGTAGAAGCCAATCATGGCTTCTCGTTGCGTGTTGGTCCGGTCAATCCGGAAAGTCGTGGCCAGATCAGTCTGCGTTCAGCCGATCCGATGGACCGCCCGCGCATCAATGCCAATTATCTGCAAACTGAGTTCGACATTCGCACGATGATCAACGCAATCCGTATGACGCGGGATGTCATCAAGCAGAAAGCTTTCGACAAATATCGAGGCAAGGAGCTCGCTCCCGGCCCGGCGGTCGAGACCGATGCGGAACTGACCAAATGGCTGCGCGCCAATGCCATGACAACGTTCCATCCGGTTGGCACCTGCAAGATGGGCAACGACCCGATGGCAGTCGTCGATGCGCAGCTTAAAGTTCATGGCATTGAAGGCCTGCGCGTTGCAGACGCTTCAATCATGCCAATCATTTCCAGTGGCAACACAAATGCTCCGGCGATCATGATCGGGGAGCGCGCTGCTGAATTCATTCTCAAGGAGGCCTCATAATGATCGTCGAGCATCGCACTTATACTTTCAAGCCCGGCACGGTCGACGGCTGGCTCAAAAAATATGAAACCGAGGGCTTGCCGATCCAGAAGCGGCACCTCAACACGTTTCTCGGCCTCTATGTCAGCGAAATCGGGCATCTGCACCGGACCGTTCTGATGTGGCGCTATGACAGTCTCGCAGATCGTGAAGCACGGCGTACTGCCATGTATGCCGATCCGGAATGGCAGACCTTTATCTCCGGCGTCTGGGCACTCGATGCAATCCAGACGCAGGACGTGATGATTATGAACCCGGCATCATTTTCGCCCGGCGCATAAAGCAGCCGGATGCAACAGTGCATCCGTAAAACCAAGGGCGGCGCATGAGCCGCCCCAATAAAAATTCGGGTATCGAACTTCCAGAGCAAGGAAATGGGAACATGACGAACAAAGATTCAAATCAAATCAATCTGCTGCGCCATTCCATCGACCGCAGAAGCTTTCTGAAAACAACGGCAGGTCTCGCGGCTTTCAGCATGACCAATGGCCTGTTGACAGCAGCATCTTATGCCGCGGGTGGCCTCGTCGCCCTTGTGCATACGCAGGCGGCAGGTGACGCGAGTGCTGTGGATTCCATGATCGCGAAGCTCAAGCAGCTTGCTGATGAACATGGCTTTCAATCACGCGCCGTCTATGCGCAGGACCCGGCAACCTACGAAACTATCTTCCGCACCCTGGGCGATGCAGGCGCGTCCGTGATCGTTTCAACGTTCAACGAAGTTGCGGAACCCTACAAGGCTTTGGCCCCATCCTATCCAAATACGAAATGGGTCCAGCTCTTCGCCGATCCTTTTGAGCCCGCAATTCCGAATGTTGTAACGGTCTCCTATGACTATTATCTCGGCTGCTATCTGTCGGGAATTTTTGCAGCGCGCTTAAGCAAATCCGGCAAGCTTGGCTTCATCGGCGGCGTATCCATTCCACCAATCAATGCCGATTATAATGCATTCAAGGCTGGTGCCTTGTCTGTGCGCCCGGATGCATCCGTGGCGGTTGCTTTTGCAGGCTCATTCCAAGACCCGGCAAAGGGTCAGGAAATTGCGACGCAGATGTATTCAAGCGGCATCGACTTCATTCAGACGGACGCGGCGGCAACCGATTTCGGCATTATTGCTGCAGCGAAAGAAGGCGAAGGACGCCTCGTCAGCGTGCTCGACCCTGCACAGTTCCCACAAGGCCCGAAGAACGTGATTTCGATCGTCGGTCTCGATTTCGGCAACTCGCTCTATAATGAAGTCACAAAGGCTGTCGGTAATGATTTTGCTGGCGGCACACATGAGCATACCGGCCTTGGAACGGGTGTGATCGACTTCATCCCGTCGCCGCTTTTCGCGGAACAGGGACCGGCAGATCTTGTCGCCAAGGCAAAAGAAGTTGAACCGGAAATAGCAGCGGCGCGCACAGCGATCCTAAACGGATCACTGAAAGTTCCGTTCAATACAACGCTCTGATTTCCGACTGGATCATGCTGCTATGAACAAGGCCAGCCCCCCCATATTTGAATGCCATGATGTGACCGTACGATATGGTTCCGTTGTTGCGCTCTCCGATGTCGGAGCCGTCTTCGAACGTGGCAAGATCCACGCCGTCGTTGGCCAGAACGGTGCCGGAAAAACGACCTTCGCCAGAGTTCTGGCTGGCCTCGTTCGTCCAGCATCGGGCGAACTGAAAATCGATGGCCGCCCACTTTTGGGCGGCAATGTGAAGGACGCCCGCCGTGCGGGTGTCGAGCTTGTGCATCAGAGTTTTGCGCTTCCACCATCCTTCACCGTTGCAGAGGCGATGCAATTCGGTGCGGAAGGTGGAGGTCTCTTTTCAAAAACTGGTCTGGAAAAGCGCTGGCAACCGCATCTCGACGCGCTTGATGTGAAGGTGAAAGCCAAACAGCGTATCCGTGATCTGCCGGTGGAAACCCAGCAAGGCGTTGAAATCGCCCGCGCCCTTGTTTCGGACGCTAAGCTCCTCATCCTTGATGAACCAACCGCTGTTCTGTCACCTGAAGGGGCAGACAAGTTGTTTGAGCGTGTGCGTCGGCTTAAAGAACGCGGCGTGACCGTGATCCTTATACTGCACAAGATCAGAGAAGTTCTGGCGATTGCCGACACCGTTACGGTTCTGCGTGGTGGAAAACTCGTTGACGGGCCGCTACCCTGTGAAGATATCAATGCAGACAAATTGGCCGAGCTGATCATTGGAGCTGCTGCTGCAAAAAACCTCAATGCAGACGATAAAGCCGCACTGACCGGCACAACAATCGTCACGCACCCTTATGAGGATATGGACGCTCAGGGCAGCGCGGCAATGCTCACCCCAATTCTGCGTATGACCAGAGTTTCAACGCGCCCCGACCCGGAAGGTCCGGCACTTGATCAGATCAACCTGAACATTCACCCCGGTGAGATCATCGGTGTGGCTGGCGTTGAAGGCAATGGACAGCGAACGCTTGTCCGCGCAATTGCAGCGATGGCTGCTGTGACAGACGGCAACATTGCTATCGACAACACAGATCTGACCAGCGCACCTCTTGCGACCAGGAGGGCTGTCGGCCTGCGCATCATTCCTTTCGAACGTAATGTGGAAGGCCTGAGCCTGACCAGCTCGCTTTGGGAAAACTGGGCTGCTCGCAGCCTTCTTCAGAAGTCGCTGCTGTCAACAATCAGCCCGTCAGCCATCCGTAAACAATGCGACGCAGCACTCAAGGAATGGGATGTGCGCTATTCTGAAGTGGGCCAACGTGCAGGTTCGCTCTCTGGCGGCAATGCCCAAAAGGTTATCCTGTCGCGTGAAATGGATCAGGATGCGCGGCTCATTCTCGCAGCGCAGCCAACGCGTGGCCTGGACATTGGTGCGACCTCCTTCGTTTGGGATTCCATGCGCAAAGCACGGGCGCGCGGTTGCGGTTTGATGTTCATCTCATCTGATCTCGATGAAATCTTCGATATTTCTGACCGCGTGATCGTCATGCTTTCAGGACGCATCGTCGCCGAATTCCGACCACCTTATGACCTTGCAGCGGTTGGTGCCGCTATGACAGGAGTCCATCAATGATTGACCGGCTCGTTTCCGTTTTTCGCGCGCTGATCTTCATCCTGATCGGCCTCGCACTATGCGGCATCATCTTTCAGGCCGCGGGCTATTCAACCGGGCTGATGTTCCAGTCTATTGCGGAAGGCGCCTTCCTGCGGCCCGGCGCGCTGCAACAGGCTCTGCGATGGGGCCTGCCACTGTTCATCACAGCGGTTGGTGTCGCCGTGTCCTTTCGCGCTGGCTACTTCAATATCGGTGCGCAAGGGCAATTCTATATGGGTGCCATTGCAGCCGCATTCATGGCCGAATGGCTGAATGGTGCGCCTGCGCCAGTCCTCATAACCGGTTGCTTCCTTGCTGGCATGACTGGTGGCGCGCTATGGGCACTCTGGCCCGGACTGCTGCGATTGAAATCCGGCGCTGACGAAGTCATCACCACCCTCATGGGAAATTTCATTGCGGGACTGTTTCTCCTTTATGTCACGGCGGGGCCTCTCAAAGACCCCTCCGGGACAGGACAGCAGGCATCGAGCCGCCCACTTGCGAGCGTCTACCGCATCAGCGACTCTCTCGGACTATCGCCCACCATCATTGCCATCGCCGTTATCGTTGGTCTGGCTATGTGGTTTTTAGTCAATCGAACGGCTTTCGGCGTGCTTTCGGGACTTGCGGGGCGCAACCCGACAATGGTGCAATGGCAGGGTGCGCGGACATGGCGTATCGGACTTGCCAGTTTCCTTTTGAGCGGTGCCCTTGCAGGTCTTGCAGGTACAATTGAATTCATGGGCCCCAACGGTCGTCTGACCGGCGGCTTCCTGCCGGGGCATGGGTTTACGGCGATCCTTATCGCACTTGTGGCCAACTTTTCGGTTGTCGGAACCGCTTTCGTTGCCCTGTTTTTCGGTGGCCTCGCTTCAGCAGCTCTCTACCTTCCGATCATGGCTGGCCTGCCTTCCTCGGCAATCGACATCATCAATGCAGCCATTGCTCTTTTCATCACCGCAAAATCCAGTGTCGTCGACAGGATAGCAAAACTCGGAGGACGGATATGGAAGACTTCGTAATCGCGATCCTGCGTTCAGGTACACCACTGATTTATGTCACCCTTGCCGGTGTCATCGCTCAGCGAACCGGCATCTGGCATCTGGGGCTTGAAGGCCTGATGATCGCCGGTGCCTGCGCGACAATCATCGGCATTGTGCTCACACAATCGATCTGGTTTGCGCTTTTGATTGCAATTGTCGTTTGTGTCATCGGATCGATCCTGTTCTGGTTTGTCGTCGAGAAACTGAAGGCAAACCAGATCATTGCGGGTCTCGGGCTCACAGGGTTGGGGCTTGGTGGAACAGCTCTCGCTGTCCAGTCTATTTTCGGGACACAGGCAGCCGTCAGTGCCCCGTTCGGTCTGCCACGCTTAGGTCCGGCCTTTGGCGCATATGGCTCACTTTCGATCCTCGTCCTGATGATGCCATTTGTCGTCCTCGCCATGTGGGTCGTCTTGCGGAGAACGCGCTTCGGCCTGCGTCTGGCAGCCGCTGGCGAGCATCCTTTTGCAGCACGCAGCGTAGGTGTCAATCCAGCTGTGATGCGCCTCGTCGCACTGATGATTGGCGGCATATTATGCGCACTCGCAGGCGCAGAGCTTGCAGCCGGTAGCCTTCAGATTTTTACACAGAACATGACTGCCGGTCGCGGCTTCATGGGTTTTGCCGCCGTAATCTTCGGCGCGGGCCATCCGATTGGCGCAAGTCTGGCTGCCACGTTCTTCGCAGTCGTGGGCGCGCTCGGCATCAGGGCACAGCTCGCTTTCGGCGATCGTGTTCCGCATGATCTCCTGCTTGCGCTTCCTTATATCGCCACTGTTGTCGGCATCTGGGTCAGCACACAGTTACGCGGAGGCACAAAGGCTGCCAGCGGTTTTAGTGAATTGCGGGATCAGTAAAAGCAGTACGATGTAACATTTCAGGACGGATCGATGACCTTGAAGCAGAAGCAAACTATAATCAAAAACGCGACTGTCCTGACAATGTGCGCACAGCATGGAAGTCGCCCGTTTGAGGGCGACCTCCTGATTGAGAACGGTCGGATTTCGGCTATCGGGCAAAATCTCGCAGCCTCTCCCGATGCAACTGTGATTGATGGCAGGAACCGGCTCGTCATGCCGGGCCTTATCAACGCTCACACGCATTCCAGCGAGACCTTCTTTCGTGGGCGCTATGAAGGCATGCCACTCGAAATATGGTTGCTGTATGCTTACCCGTTGCTGATGGGGCCGGTGATCGATGAAAGGCTGCTCTATCTTCGCAGCCTCCTCCTTGCGATGGAGTCATTGCGCAATGGTGTCACAACCATTTGTGACGATTTTTTCGACCCACCTGCTCATGACCTCAAGCGGCTATCAGTGGTTTTCAAAGCCTATGAAGACGCTGGCATCCGGGCCAATGTGTCAAGTGCTGCGATGAATATCCATACGCTGGATGCACTGCCTTATGCCCGCGAAGTCATGCCGCCTGCATTACAGAAACAGCTCGATTTCGGACCGCCGATGTCAGCCAACGCCTATATGGACTATTGCCGGTCGGCTTTCTCGACACTGCATGGCACGGCTGGCCGTATCAATTTCATGCTGGCACCATCGGCACCGCAGCGCTGTACAGCGGAGTTACTTCAGGCATGTCACGAGCTTGCAGTAAAAATGGGTGTTCCTTTGCATACCCATATTCTGGAGACAAAAACCCAGGCCGTCACTGGTCACGAACTCTATGGCAAAAGCCTGATCGCCTATATGCACGATCTGGGTGTTCTTACGCGTAACACCACTGTTGCCCATTCTGTCTGGGTGAGCGAGCAGGACATTGAACTCATGGGAGCGGCCAGATGCTCCGTCGCCCATAATGCGATTTCCAATCAAAAGCTCGGTGCGGGTATAGCGCCCATTCGCCAGCTGATGGATGCAGGCGTAACTGTCGGGCTTGGAACGGACGGTGTTTCTTCAAACGATACCGTGCGTATCTTTGACGTCATGCGTGTGGCGGGGCTCATTCACAGTGTATCCGGCCCTGATTACAAGGAATGGATTTTTGCCGACGATATCCTGAAAATGGCCACGATCGGCGGCGCGCATACTGCCATGCTTGAAAACGTCACCGGCTCCCTAGAAGTCGGCAAGGCCGCAGACCTATTGATCCTCGATCTCACCACACTCAGCTTTACCCCGCTCAATGATGTTGCGCGGCATCTGGTCTATGCGGAGAATGGTTCATCAATCGAGACAGTTATGGTCGCCGGTGAAATCGTCGTTCATCAGGGTCGGATGCGCTCAATTGATGAAGCAGCTATCCTTGCTGAAATCCGTGAACTTGTGCCGGCACACCTCGCCGAACACGCAAAACTGGAGCAACGCAACGCAGCGTTTCATTCGACCATGGCCGAAATTCATCGTCGCGCAACGTCAAAAGACATTGGCATGAACCGCTATGTAAGAGGCCCCGCCCAGTGATGGGTCAGAGCATCTCCCGTTTAAGATGAAACGGTATGAATGCTCTATCTGTTTGATTTTACGCATGTCTTTATCCCAAAGCCGGTTTACGCTTTTGGGAGACATACTCTAGAATGTCAGCTGAACCTTCATAGACTGGTTGCGGTCGCCAGCAATCTCAAAAGCTGAAAGAACGTCTTCAAGCGGATAGACGGAACTCAGAAGTGGCTTCACATCGACGGCTTTGCGGTTGATCATATCGACCGCGAGGCCGAACTCTTCGTGAAAACGGAAAGAACCGCGCATATCGATCTCTTTCGAAACCACGATATTCTGTGGGATGGAGACATCGCCACCGAGACCGACCTGCACCAGAATGCCAAGCGGCTTCAGCACTTCCAATCCCGCCCGCATCGCACGCTCGTTACCAGAGGCTTCAAACATGATGTCGAAGTAGCCTTTGTTGGCCGCATAACTCGCCAACTGCTCGGGATTCTCGGCCACATTAATGGTCCGATCTGCGCCAACTTCCCTAACCTTTTTGAGCACTGGCTCCATCACGTCGGTCGCGACGATCTCGCGTGCACCATGGGCACGTGCAGCAATGATAATCAAAGCCCCAATTGGTCCGCAGCCGGTTACGAGCACTCGCTTATTCAGTAAGGAACCAGCACGCGCGACAGCATGGAGTGTCACAGCCAAAGGTTCGGCGAAGGCCGCCTCATGAACAGAGATGCCATCGGCGACTTTGTGGCATTGCCAGCTATGTGCAACCAGCCTTTGACGGAAGGCACCCTGAATGTGCGGCATAGGCATCGCACTGCCATAAAATCGCATATTGAGGCAGTGATTTTGCATGCCCCTGAGGCAATATTGACAGGCATCGCAAGGCCTGCTTGGCGAGACGGCTACCTGATCGCCAGGAGCCAGTCCATTCACGCCAGTTCCCACAGCCGTGATGGTTCCCGCCACTTCATGACCAAGTATCATCGGCTCGCGCAGACGAATGGCACCGATACCACCGTGATTATAATAATGAAGGTCGGAACCACAAATCCCACCTGCCTGAATGGCAACTTCGACCTGACCTGCGCTTACGGCTTCGGGTTCGCGCTCCTCAATTCTGAGGTCTTTAGCGGCGTGAATGACGACAGTTTTCATCCGGTCCTCCCTGATCTAACTTGCATATGTTATCGATAACATTTATGCAAGAACAATACTGTCAATGGCTGTTAAAGCATTTGAATATCCGGGAGGAACCAATGACATTTCCGCTCTTCGATCTGACGGGCAAACTGGCCCTGATAACCGGTTCCAGCCAGGGGATTGGTCTGGCACTCGCCCAAGGGCTTGCCGAGCATGGTGCCGAGGTTGTCATCAACGGCCGTGATCAGACCAAAGTCGACACAGCGGTTAAATACCTGGGAGCTGCAGGCCATAAGGCACATGCTTCCAATTTTGATGTCACTGACATTGAAGCGGTGAAGACAGGCGTAGCCGCGATTGAGCGCGAAATCGGACCTATTGAGATTCTCATCAATAATGCTGGCATGCAGTTTCGTGCGCCACTTGAAGACTTCCCCGACGACAAATGGCAGCAGTTGCTTGCAACCAATGTTTCCAGCGTTTTCTATGTCGGGCAGGCCGTAGCGCGCCATATGATCGACCGTAAACATGGCAAGATTATCAATATTGCCTCGGTTCAAAGTGAATTGGCGCGCCCATCTATCGCGCCTTATACGGCAACCAAGGGCGCAGTGCGCAACCTTACACGCGGCATGGCAACGGACTGGGCCAAGTATGGAATCCAGATCAATGCTATCGCTCCGGGCTATTTCAAAACACCGCTCAATCAGGCACTGGTCGATAATCCCGAGTTCACCGGCTGGCTTGAAAAGCGCACACCGGCGGGCCGTTGGGGCAATGTCGAAGAACTGGTAGGGGCTGCGGTCTATCTCAGTGGCAATGCATCATCCTTCGTCAATGGCCAGGTGCTCCATGTTGATGGCGGCATGACCGCCAGCGTTTGATTACTGAATCACGTCAATCATGGGAGAAGATTGATGAGCAAGACTTCAAACATTGCAGTCATTGGCGCCGGCATCATGGGCACGGCGATCGCTACCCGATTGCTGGAGACAGGCAATCGGGTGCGCGTCTTTGACCTTGATGCGGATAGGGTAGCCAAGCTTGCCGAAAAAGGTGCAACAGCCGCAGCATCTCCGGCTGAAGCAACCGCACAGAGCAACTTTGTCATTCTGAGCCTCAACCATGCCAATATCGTGCGCAGCGTTGTGTTTGGAGAGGGTGGCGTTGCACAAGCAGCATCGGCGGGAAAAATCCTCATCGACATGTCGTCCATCGACCCTTCAGAAACCGCGAAGATGGCCGAGCAACTCGCCGCTGAAACCGGAATGAAATGGGTTGACTGTCCACTTTCCGGTGGGGCACCCCGCGCTCTCACTGGCGAGTTGACCATCGTTGCGGGCGGTGAAAAAGAAGACTTCGATCACGCTTATACCGCGATGCAACATCTTAGCGCCAACTACACATTGATGGGTCCCAGTGGAGCTGGCCAGACGACCAAACTCATCAACCAGCTTTTCTGTGCCGTAGCGTTTCAGGCCGTGGCGGAAGCAGTCAAACTCGCGGAAGCAGGCGGCGTTGACCCGGCGATCATTCCACAAGCACTGGCAGGCGGCAGAGCCGACAATCGTATCATGCAGGAGTTCATGGGAAAGTTCGCGGCCCGCGACTACAGCCCCACTGGCCGCATCGACAATATGCTGAAAGATTTGGACGCGCTTCAGGCCTTTGCCATGAAAACCAAAACCCCGCTGCCAATGACAGGTCAGGTTGTTGAAATTCATCGTCTGCTCTGCGCAGCTGGATTAGGCGCTAAAGATTCTGCCGAGATGATGCGCCTGCTTGACGGCAGGTTATCATAAGAAAGGCGGCCATTGGCCGCCTTTATCGTTTCAGGTTCTGTCAGTCGTCACTGACTACACAACCGCGGTCACAAGTTCCTTGCCGCCAAAATGCGCACCCAGATTTGCCAGAACAAGATCAGCCATCGCCTTTCGGGTCTGATGTGTTCCACTGCCGATATGCGGCGTCAGCACTACATTTGGCATGTCATAGAGTTCCGCCGGAACCGTTGGCTCGTTCTCAAATACATCCAACCCGGCACCGCCAAGTTGCCCGGACTGCAACGCCTTAACCAGCGCCACTTCATCCACCAGAGATCCGCGTGCTATATTGATCAGCACGCCATTTGATCCAAGCGCCGCAAGCACGTCGGCATTGATCGCATGGCGTGTTTCGGCGCTTGCAGCGGCTGCAATCACCAGAACGTCGCAATTCTGCGCAAGTTCCAGAAGGCTTGGGTAATAGCCGTAAGGCACATCCTGCTTTGCCCTGCCGGTGTAGCTGATCTGGGCGTCAAAGCCTTCCAGCCGCCGGGCAATTGCCTTGCCGATACGACCGAGCCCAAATATCCCATAGCGCCGCCCGCTGACGCGCGTACCAAGCCCGATTTCGGCTTTTGGCCAATTTCCCTTACGCACATGTGCATCCGCTGTCGCAATGTGGCGCGCCTGCGCAATGATGAGACCAATCGCCGTATCGGCCACATCGGTTGTCAAAACATCCGGCGTGTTTGAAACGCGATATCCTCTCTGGCGCGCCTTCGGCAGATCCACCTTGTCAAATCCAACGCCATTGATGGCAACGATTTCAAGCGCGGGCAAGCGGTCTGCCAGTTCATTTGGAATGCCGATATGACCGCCAGTGACAACGCCCTTGATCTTGTCGCCATGCGTATTCAGGAAAGCATCCTGATCTTTGATCTCGAACCAGCGATGGACTTTATACTGCTCGTTCAGGCTTTGCTCCATTGCGGGGGTCAATGGGCAGAGCTGGATTATTTCAACGGACATACTGTTTCTCTTTATTGGCTATTTCGGGGATTATTTGACGTCCGATTTGACGAACTGGCGAAGCTCGGCGGTTTGGGGATTGGCAAAGAGTTCGGCTGAAGCCCCCTCCTCCCAGATTTTACCCTGATGCATGAAAATCGTCTTTGTCGCCACGCGCCTGGCAAACGCCATTTCATGGGTCACAAGGATCATCGTCATACCGCCCCGCGCCAGCTCCTCCATCACATTGAGCACTTCTTCCGTCAATTCCGGATCGAGTGCCGACGTCACTTCGTCGAACAGCATCACTTTTGGCTGCATTGCCAAGGAACGTGCAATTGCAACACGTTGCTGCTGACCACCCGACAACTGATCAGGATAGGCATCGAATTTTTCCGAAAGCCCGACGAGCTTCAAAACCTCTTCGGCCTTTTTACGGGCATCGGCTTTTGAAACAGCCTTTACGATCTTCGGAGCGAGCATGATGTTTTCGCCAACCGTCAGATGCGGAAACAGATTGTAGCTCTGGAAAACAATGCCAACATCTTTGCGCAGTTTGCGTAGCTGGGACGCGTCACTAGTCACTTTATGACCGGCGATTTCGATCTCTCCGGAGTTGATCTTCTCAAGCCCGTTGATGCAGCGCAGCAGCGTGCTTTTTCCCGATCCTGAGCGACCGATCAGGGCAAAAACTTCGCCACGTTCGACCGTCAGGGAAACGCCCTTGAGCACTTCGACATTGCCGAAGCTCTTGTGCACATTCTTGATGATGACTTCAGACATTGAGCCTCCTTTCCAGCCAGCGTGATAGCAATGACAGTGGGTAGCAAACCGCGAAATAAAGCGCTGCTACCACCACAAAAACGCGGAATGGCTGGAACGTTGCATTGTTGATAAGCGTGCCTGCGCGGGCCAATTCGACAAAGCCGATAATCGACGCGATCGAGGTATTCTTGACCACCTGCACGGCAAAACCGACAGTTGACGGCAAGGATATGCGAACGGCCTGCGGCAGGATCACATAGCGATATTGCTGAACGCGCGTCAGAGCGAGAGACTCCGATGCTTCCCATTGCTGTTTTGGAACCGACTGAATGCAGCCGCGCCAAATCTCTGCCAGATAGCCCGATGCATATACGGACATTGATGCCCCGGCAGCCAGCAGAGGGTGCAGGTCAAACCCTGCAAGGCTCAAACCGTAGTAAGAGAGAAACAGGATCATCAGCACCGGAATGCCCTGAATGATCTGGATATAAGTGCCAGCAGCCACGCGCAGCCATTTCATTGTCGAAACACGGGCCAGCGCGATCAGGAAACCAGCAATGCCACCGCCAATCAATGCGATAGCAGTCAGCAATATCGTCCACTGCAAACCCGTAAGCAGAAACAGAAATTCGTCGGGGCCAAAGGTTCGAAAAGTCATGCTGACGCCTCCGGAATTGCTGCAACTGTGCGGCGGGCAACACGACGACCAAACAGCCAGAGCCCGACCAGCGCAAGGACTGCGCGCAAGCACAATGCCAGCCCCAGATAAATCAGGGTCACGACGATATAGACCTCGAATGAGCGGTAGGTTTGTGATTCAACGAAGGCAGCAGATGCGGCGAGTTCCTGAGTTGAAATCACCGAACAGACGCTGGATGCGAGCATCATCAATACGAACTGGCTACACAAGGCTGGATAGACCTTTGCCAAGGCAGGCAGAATGATCACATGCCGATAAATTTGTAGCCGTGTGAAACCCAGCGCCTCACCCGCCTCAATCTGCGATTTATGAACGGCCTCAATGCCTGAGCGGATGATTTCCGTGGAATAGGCTGTGAGGTTGATCGTCATACCAATCAGGGCTGCGACTTCGGCACCCACACGGAAGCCTGCCGCAGGCAGACCGAAATAGATGATGAACAACTGCACCAGAAATGGCGTATTGCGTATGATCTCGACATAGGCATCAATAAAAAAGCGAATTATGCCGCTATTCATCGACCGCAGCGAGGCGAACAAAACGCCGCCCGCGCAACCCAAAACGATGGACATGACGGACAGTTTGATTGTCAGCCATATGCCTGCCAGCAGAGCATCCTGATATTGGGCGATGACTCCGAACTGAAAAGTGTAGGACATGGTCCGGCCTCCCGCTGAATAACAGCGCTTGTGCGGATTCTTCTATGTAAAGATGTGAAGAAATCCGTCGGTGCAGCGAGGCACCGACGGAAAACCAATCAGAACGATGGCAGGTCAGGCATCGGACGGCCTGTCCACTTCACTGCAATCTTGTCCAGATCGCCTGAGATCTTCATCAGATAGATGGCCGTGTTCAGCCATTGACGGACCTCAAAATCTTCAAGCTTTGTGGCCATCGAATTGCCTTGCTGGAAGAAAGTGAACCCAACCTTGAGTCCCGATTCCGGGCGCTGTTTGATGATTGCTTCGCCCACAGTGGAAGGCAGCGCCACAGCATCTACCTGCCCGGCAATCAATGCCTGCGCGCTTGTCGAGTCATCTTCGTAGACAACGATTTCGAGCCCCTGAATCGCAGCTTTCCGGAGTGCTGTTTCCTGAGTAGAACCGCGGTTCACCGACACGCGCTTGCCAGCCAGGTCTTCAAGCTTGGCAAAGTTCTGATCCGGACCAGAAATAATATCCATGTTGAAGGCGCTGTATGGCTGAGTAAACATCACTGTTTTGGCGCGCTCACCCGTTGGTGAAAGCGTGGCAACGAGGAAATCAACCTTGCCTGTTTGAAGCGCAGGAATACGTGCAGGCGGCGTCAGCGGAACAAGTTCAACAGGCAGATTGAGATAGGTGCCAAGTAGATTGGCGACATCAACGTCATAGCCCGCTGGATTGCCCTTTTCATCAACCATCCCCATCGGTGGGGCGCCTGTCAGCACGCCAATTTTAACGGTGCCGCGAGCAGTAATCTCACTCATAGTCACGGCATGGGCATCAGCCATACCAAACATGCCAGCCATCGTTAAACCCATGGCCAAGTTACGAATTGTTTTCAGAATACGCATGATTTCTCCTCCAGTTCCCGCCCTCACTCAACCCTCCTTGAATGACAGCAAGACATCATCGTTATACGTTGACATTCGCTTTTATGTTGTCGCTCGATGTTTTCGATAACATCGCAAGTTCATGAATTTCCAGCTCTTAAATAGTATTCGATTTTACGCTCCCCTCCCGCGCAAGCCCCGGGAAAATCGCTTGTGACATTGAGGCTGCGCTGAATATCAGCACGACCTTATCGTCGAAACGCAAAGACCTATCGTAAGTTATTCATTCCCATTCTTGCTGCTTGCAATAGTGCATGTTATCGATATCATTGCAATACCAAAAACTGGCACACGGGGAACTCTCCATGCATACACGTTCAGCAATTTTTGAAGGCACAATTCATCCCGGACGCGAGGAAGAGTTCTTTCACATCGTGAAGGAACAGCTGCTTCCGGTTTGGAAGCGCATGCCAAATGCGCAAGCCGTGCGGGTCATGCGCATGTTGAATGTGGACCCCGGCTCACCGTCTATCGCTATGGTGCAGGAAATAGATTATCCGTCGTTGGCGGCGGTCGAAGAAGCTTTGGCTTCTCCCGTGCGGCTGGAAGGACGTGTCATCACGGACAAAATGATGGAAATGTTTGACGGCCGTTTCTACCATGTTGTCTATGAGCAAATCCCAACGGCCGAAGCGACGCTGACCGTGTGATGAACCAACCGATCAGACAGGACTTTGCATGATCACCTCGCCCGCAAGAAAAGCAACCATGCGAGACGTTTCCCGCCTCGCGGGCGTATCGCAAATGACTGTATCGCGTGTTCTCGCAGACCCGGAACTGGTATCTGAAGCCACCCGCAAGCGGGTGATGGAAGCCATCGAACAGCTGAGTTACGTTCCGGATCGGGTTGCTGGCAGCCTCTCTTCACGACGCACCAACTTCATCACGGCAATCTTGCCAACGCTGACGAATTCCAACTTTGCCGATACTGCTCAGGGACTTGCAGAATCCCTGCGGCCGAAAGGCTATCAGCTGCTGATCGGTTTCACGATGTACAAGCTGGAGGAAGAAGAACGCATTATTCGCGCCATGCTTGAGCGACGCCCCGACGCGATTGTCGTGGCGGGCACGGTTCACACAAAGGCCGCCACAGAAATGCTGCTGCGCGCCGATATTCCTATCGTTGAAATATGGGGCAAGCCTGACAAGCCTATTGACCATTCAGTCGGCTTTTCCAACTACGAAGTAGGGCGCGCTGCCGCACGATATCTCTTATCGCTCGGACATCGACGCATCGGCGCGCTCGGTTCACGCACTGACGCCGATGCTATCGATTTACGTGGTGAAAGCAGACTGATGGGCTTTGCCTCTGTTTTGCGCGAAGCGGGGGTGAGTGATGAACTGATCGTGCGCGAAGGAACGGCACCCGTTTCGCATGATCACGGCGCGCGAACTCTTTCAACCCTGCTTGAACGCGCACCTGATGTTGAAGCCGTTTTTGCAGTGTCGGATATTTCTGCTTTCGGCGCACTGATGGAGTGCCATCGCCGTGGCATTAAAGTGCCCGAGCAATTGTCGTTGATGGGTTTTGGCGACTTCGATATCGCACGCCAATCGGTTCCGGCAATCACGACCATACGCGTCGATGCCGTCGGAATCGGTGTCAAAACAGGCGAATTGTTACTCAATGTTTTTGATAAAGGCGATGCAGACACCCAATCTCTTGCACCCTCGCTGGTGGATGTGGGCTTCAAGCTCATTGAACGTCAGACCGCATCTTGCCGCAGTTCATAAACTGAGGCGACCGCATTATAAAAATACGCGATTGGGTTCCCGCATAGCGAAAATCCAACCGCGTATTTTGTTACTCAGTCAGCAACGATCAACCGCTGTGGAAACCACCATCGACTGGCAGGGTAACACCGGTGATGAAGCTGGCTGCAGGCGAAGCAAGGAACAATGCAGCGCCTACAAGATCTTCAGCCTCTCCCCAGCGCTTCAGCGCTGAACGCTGCGCAATGGGTTGTTCTGTCGCCGGATTTTCCCACAAAGCGCGCGTCATGTCGGTGCGGTGATAGCCCGGCCCGATTGCGTTGACACGCACGCCATCCGGGCCGAACTTATGCGCCAGGACACGCGTCAGGCCGAGAATGCCAGTCTTGCTGGCCGTGTAAGCAGGAACCCCGGCATCCGCAAGATAGCTGAGCATAGATGCCACCGCTATTACCGAACCCTTGCTTTCCTTCAGCTTTGGGTATGCGGCCATTGTCAGACGGAACACGCTGTTCAGATTGATATCCATGACATCGTTGAACACGTCATTTTCCCACTCCGTCTGATCCCGCGCAACACCTTGTGCATTGATCAGCACATCGATGCGCGGCTGTTTGGCCATGAATGCAATGGCATCGTCATTGCTGCGAACGTCAAGTTCATAGAATTCGATGCCCTTATTGGCCTCGTCCTTCACAGCCTTTTCGATCTTGATGACGGAGCTGCCACTTGCAGCAACTGACGCACCAAGTGCCGCGAAACCACGCGCCATTTCAAGGCCTATACCGCTCGTAGCACCCGAAACCAGCACGCGCTTTCCCGCAAACAAGTCCTTGGCGAAAGACGAAATGACGTTCTGCATAATATCCTCCCAGTAAATACTATAAAACTCAGATCAGCTGCTTCAATGCAGCGACAACAATGTCCGGCGTGACCTTGATCGGCTCATTGTGAATGATTTCACCTGCCCGGCAGGCGCGCTTTGCAACGATTTCGAGCTTTTCGTCGGTCGCTTTTTCAATGCCGATATCGGCAAGGCTGGTCGGCAGACGCACGGAAAGACAAAATTCGCGCACTTTTTGAAACTCTTCTTCAGCGCCATGCAGCTTTAGGCCCGCCAGAACTCCGATGGCAACTTTTTCACCATGCAGATGATGATGAACATCGTCGAGTTCGCACAACCCATGATGGATAGCATGTGCCGCTGCAACGCCACCGGACTCGAAACCAATACCGGAAAGCAGAATGTTTGCTTCGATCACACGCTCCATCGCAGGGCCAGCCTGTTTGGCATCGCATTCCGCAAGTGAGGCTGCACCAAACTCGAAGATGGTATCGCGGCAGAAGCGCGCGACTTCATAGGCAAGGCTTACACCCTGCATTTTCATGCAGTTGAATGCACCCGACTGACGACAGGATTCAGCCTCATAAAAAGTTGCAAGTGCATCACCAATACCGGCTGCAAGGAACCGCGCCGGCGCTTGTGCAATCAGCGCCGTATCCACCAGAACCAGATTGGGGTTGCTTGGCAGGAACGTGTCATAAGCCACGGAGCCATCATCGTTATAGACAACAGCCAAAGCACTGCACGGAGCATCAGATGCGGCAATTGTCGGGAAAATGATCGACGGAAGCCCAAGGTCGCGTGCGGCAGCTTTTGCCGTATCAAGCGCCTTGCCACCACCAACACCGATGACGACTTTCGCGCCTGCTTCACGGGCGTGGGCAACCAGAGCCGCAATCTGACTTTCCGAGCATTCGCCGCCATGGCGCACGATGCGTACTTCCGGGCCAGATGTAAAAGCGGCATCAACCTTTGGCTTCAATATATCGAAAATACCATTGTCTAAAAGCACCACAGCCTTGTCGCCAAAGCCCGAAGCTTCTTCGCCCAAGCGGGCAATGACGCCTGCGCCTTGAATGTAACGGCCCGGAAAACGTGCGCCGCGCATGGTTGAAGCAGCACTTACCAGCATACATAGCCTCCATCGGCCAGTACGATGGAGCCGGTCATGAGGCTTGATGCATCGCTCGCAAGGAACAGAATGACGGATGCGACTTCATCCGTGCGTCCGAGCCGGTTCATTGGAGTGCCGCCAACCCAATGACGATACATTTCCGGATCGTCATAAACGTATTTGTTCATTTCTGTGTCGATATAGGTCGGCGCGACCGAATTTACGCGAACGCCACGTGCACCCCATTCCGCGGCCAGAGAGCGCGTCAGATGATGCACTGCGGCCTTGGATGCATTGTAGTTGGCCTGTTCCTGCGGACGGTTCACAATGAAACCGGACATGGATCCAACATTGACGATGTTGCCTGAACCATTTTCAAGCATCGTTTTACCAAAAGCGCGACAGCACCAGAATACGCCATTGAGATTAACGTCAATAACCTTGTTCCAGATGTTGTCTGCCATGGTTTCGGCTGGATGATTGCTGATCGCGATCCCGGCATTGTTGACGAGAATATCAACGCGGCCATGGCGTGCGACAACCGCATCATGCACACGCTGAACACCTTCAACATCGGTGACGTCCAGCAATTCGCCTTCGACGCTGTAGCCCTTGGCAGACAGTTCAGCCAGGGCTTTGTCCAGCAGTTCCTGGCTCATATCGGTGAGGATCACCTTAGCGCCAGCCTCGGCCAGTGCCTCAGAGGCAGAAAGACCGATACCGCGTGCGGCACCCGTGACGACTGCAATCTTGCCGTCAATTCTGAACTTTTCGAGAAACATGGAAATGCTATCCTTGTCTGACTTGCTATTGGGCAGCCGCGCTTAAGAGCGACTGCAAACTGGAAAGAAGGTCTTCGGGATCGGCGATCACAACGCCATCCGGGAAAGTGAGATCGGTGCGGTGCGGCTCTGGCCAGCCGATAACGGTCATGTCTGCCGCAAGGCCGGCGCGTGCACCCGGCACGCTGTCTTCGACAACAATGCACTGTGATGGCTCAACACCAAGCAGATAAGCGCCGCGCAGATACGGTTCTGCCGCTGGCTTGCCTTCGCGCACATCATTACGCGACACACTGATAAAATCAGGCCGCTGAAGGCCAACAGCACACAGATTTGCATCCACAAGCATACGATCTGAATTGGAAACAATAGCGTAAGGAACGCCCGCCTTTTCGAGATAGGCCAACACTTCCGCTGCGCCCGGGCGCAGTTTCAGTCGGATAGCTCCGTCTACATAGGACGCATATTTCGCTTTGACGAAGGCATCAAGATTAGCAGTAAAGCCAGTCTCATTGCGCAGCATGGCATGACAATCAGCAATAGTTGTGCCGGTTACACGGTTTTCGAAATCATCTGGCACCGTGCCCGAAAAAGCTGCGATAGCCTCAAGAAGCGTTTCATAATGCAATGGCTCGCTGTCAACGAGCGTTCCATCCATATCAAAAAGAACTGCATGCGAACTCATTGCGGCAACCTGTCGAGATCATCATAGAGTGACTGGCTATGCGTATACAGCTTCTCAAAGAAGGCCTGCATCGGCGCATAGATTTCTGCCCAGCGTGGATCTGGCTCAATTTCCGCCGAATAATGCACAAGCGCGTCCGCAGCATCTTCGACAGTCGAATAACGCCCCGTTGCTGCTGCCGTCATGATCGCACAGCCCACCAGACCACATTCCGCTTCCTTCGGCACAAGGATCGGAATGCCATAGACGCTGGCCTTGATTTTCAGCCACAGTTCCGTCTTCGCACCACCGCCGGAAGCGATTACGCGCTCAAGCTTGGAGCCGGAAATGCTATCGAGAATATTGATATGCCGTTTGACGGCGAAAGCCACGCCTTCCAGCACCGAACGGTGCAGATGCGAAATGCCATGCGCCGCACCGATACCGAAATATTGCGCACGCGCGTTGCGGTGCTCGCCAAGACGTTCACCTGCCAGATAAGGCATGAAGAACAGACGCTCTGAACCGGCTGGCGCTTCCGCAGCTTTCGCCACGATTTCCTCATAGGAAACCTGCTTGTCATGGAAAGCACGGCGCGCCCAACGCATCGCATCGCCGCCAGATTCAAGCAGCATGAACGCGCCCCAGTTGCCTTCCACGGTCCCGACATTACAGACAGAGGCATTAAGCAGCGGTTTATCAGTGATTGCGGTGATGATTGCTGACGTTCCCATCACTTCCGAACCGACACCCGGACGGCAAACGCCAGAGCCAAGCAACGCAACAGGATAATCCGCACCGCCAACCAGAACTGGTGTTCCTTCACGAAGGCCAGTTTCGCGAGCAGCTTCTGCCGTTATGTTGCCGAGGATTTCTGTCGGATTGCGCAGCGGTGCCAGTTGCTTGCGATCCAGCCCAAGCAGATCGACCATATGCTGCGACCAGTCGCCAGTGCGCGGGTCCATGAGGAAGCTTGCGCCACCATCATTACGGTCCATCGCGATTTCGCCAGTGAGCTTGAGATTGATGTAATCCTTCGGCATCAGCACGGCGGCAGTGCGCGCAAAAGCCTGCGCATCATGATCGCGCAGCCATTGCAACTTGAAACCCGGCCAGGACGGCGCTGCCGGATTGGCGCTGTGTTCCAGATATTCCGCCGGGCAGTGCTTGGCTTCAAAGGCTGTCACATAATCAACAGTGCGCTTATCATTCCACAAAGGTGCAGTGTCGCGTACCAACTCACCCTTATCGCCAACCAGAACGGTGCCATGCATCTGCCCACATGTGGCAACGGCTACGATCCTGTCGCGAGCATCTGGAACCTTGTCGAGCACATCGCGGATCGATGCTGCAACACCCTGCCACCAGTCTGCCGGACGCTGTTCCGACCAGCCAAATTGCGGCACAATCTGCTCGTGTTCACGCGCAGCAACAGCGACTACATTGCCACGACAGTCCATAAGGGCAGCGCGTACGCTGCCCGTTCCGACGTCGATTGCAAGTGAGAGTTCATTTGGCATGGAACACGTCATCGAGTTTGGAGAGGATTTATCTTGGTTCAGTTCTTGCGCAGCCAGGTTGATGCATATTGCAAGAGCATCGCGCCGATGATGATGCAGCCCATGAAGACCTGCTGATGATAGCCCGGAACGCGGGCGAGGTTCATCATATTAGCGATAATGCCAAGAATGATCACGCCGATAAAGGTGTTGAATGCACCGCCACGACCACCCATGAGGCTTGCGCCGCCGATAACAACGGCAGCGATTGCATCAAGTTCGGCACCAACGCTGATATTGGCTGAGCCGATACCGGTACGGCTCGTCGAGATGATACCGGCAGCAGCAGCCAATACGCCGGAGATGACGTAAACTGAGAGTGTATAATAAGAGACCGAAATACCCGACAGGCGTACTGCTACCGAATTGGAGCCGATAGCCTTCACCAGACGACCAAAGCGCGTGAAGGTCAGTACAGCACCGGCGATCAGAAAGACACCGATCATCAGGACAACCGGATAGGGAATATTGCCAAGCGTGCCGGAACCAAATGCTGAAACCGATGCACCAGCGTCCCCCATCATGATCGGCTGACCCGATGAGAAGATGAAGGAAAGGCCACGTGCAATAGTCATAACCGCAAGTGTGGTCACAAAAGGCGGCAGCTTGAGATAGGCAACCAGAACACCCGAAACCAGACCACAAGCCGCACCGGCCAGCAATACACCGCCGATGGCCATCCCGGTTCCGTATTGCTGAATGAGGATTGCTGACAGAACACTGCCGAGTGCCGCAACAGAGCCGACCGAGAGGTCAATACCTCGTGTCAGAATAACGAACAGCATACCGACAGCCATAAGGCTTGGGCCTGCTACCTGACGCAGCACGTTCATGATGTTGCGTTCTGTGAGGAACACATTCGACAGTGAAGTAGCCACAATCAGAACTGCAATCAGAATGGCAACAGTGCCGTAACGATTGAGGAGAGCTCCGGCATTGAAAGTCTTCTTCGGTGTTTCAACAACTTCGGTCACGGTTTTACCCAATCAATTAGCTAATGCAGAAGGCTCGGTGCTGGCCGTATTGACCATGGCAAGCTTCAGCAAATTTTCTTCGGAATATTCCTCGGGCTGCAATGAGCCGGTCACAGCACCTTCGCGCATGACCAGAATGCGGTCGCACAGACCGAAAAGCTCAAGATGCTCGGAGGAGATCACCACAACCGCCCGGCCTTCAGCCGCAAGCGATTTGATCAGTGAGTAGATTTCTGTTTTTGCGCCCACATCAACACCGCGTGTCGGCTCGTCGAAAATCAGCACATCTCCATCGGCATGGAACCACTTGGCAAGAACGACTTTCTGCTGATTGCCGCCAGAAAGGCTCGATGCCGGGTCTTCAATGCTGCCGGCTTTGAGGCGCAGGCGTTTTGACAGCGTTTCAACGGCAGCACGCTCATCACGTGCTTTCACGAAACCAAACATATTCACCAGTGGTGCAAGCTTTGCCATGGTGGAATTCACACGGATCGGCAAGTCAAGGATCAAACCCTGATCCTTGCGGCTTTCAGGCACAAGACCAATGCCCGCTTTAACGCCATCACGCGGGTTGCGGATTGTCTTTTCCTTGCCATGAATGAAAATGCGCCCTGATTTCGCGCATTCTGCACCGAAAACCAGCCGCATCAGTTCCGTACGCCCTGCCCCGACGAGCCCGCCAAGACCAATAATCTCACCGGCTCTGACTGTCAGCGATACGCCCTTGATGCGCGAACCGTCGGAGAGTTCTTCAAGGCGCAGCACTTCATCGCCAACCTTGCGCTCCACATCTTCACCGAAAAGCGCTTTCAATGGGCGTCCAACCATCAGACGGATAACATCATCAATGGTGACGGATGCACATTCTGTCGTCGTGACGGAAGCGCCATCCTTCATAATGGTGATGCGATCAGCAATACTGAATACTTCGTCAAGTCTGTGGGAGATATAGATAATGCCAACGCCACGTTCGCGCAGCTTGCGAATAATATCAAGAAGACGGTTTGCATCGCGCGCGGAAAGCACAGCGGTCGGCTCGTCAAACACCATGACCTGCGCATTGCGCGACAATGCCTTGGCAATCTCGACAACCTGCTGATGCGCGATCGGTAGATCGCCGACAATCGCGTTTGGCGCAATGGAGAAACCAAGGCTTGTGATCAGTTCTTTGGCGCGCTTGTTAAGCTCCGGCCAGGAAATGACTGAAGGCAGCATCCACATGAAGATGTTTTCAGCAACGGTCAAATCTGTTGCCAGCGCCATTTCCTGATGGATAACGGCGATGCCTTTGGACATGGCATCCATGGGACCGCGAAAATGCTGTAGTTCATCTGTGACTTTGACTTCGCCGCGAGTAGGCGAAAACTCACCACCGAGCACGCGCATCAGTGTGGACTTGCCGGCACCGTTTTCACCAAGCAAGGCATGAACCTCACCAGAACGAAGCGCAAAATTTACGCCACGAAGTGCATGAACGCCGCCAAATGACTTCGCTATGCCGGTCAGTTCTACAAGATTTTCCATTTCAATCATTCCAGATCATAGCGATCCAGGACGCTCCACCGCATTGCATTTCAGCCCCAACGAAATGGTCGCATGACAACCAGCTTCGTGAACATCACCGACGTCTGGCGTCAGTTTGTTCCGGCCTCCTCGGACATTCCCATAATGCAGCCAGCCCTTCACTTCCAGACTGGCCGCATCATGAACGCGAATATTCTTAGAACACAGCGTCCGGCTTGTAATACTTGTCTACATTGTCTTTGGTGATTGCGACCGGGGTCGTATACGTCGTCTTCGATGTATCAGCAGGCAGTGTGCCATCAATCGCCTTTTTTGCGAGATCGACAGCCGTGGCCGCAACAAGTGCTGGATCATTCAGGCCGGTTGCGCCGTACTGACCTTCCTTGATCATCGCCATGGCTTCCTTCTGACCGTCTGCTGCAGCAAGAAGAATGACCCCATCCAGCTGATTGGACTGCTCCAGAGCCTTACGGGCACCAAGAACCATCGAGTCGTTTTCACCCAGAACAACATTGATATCCGGGTTTGCAGTCAGAAGATCTTCCATGGCTTTCAGGCCACCTTCATTATTCCACATGCCCCAGCCCTGACCGACCACCTCAAAGCGCACACGACCTTCATTGCGCAACTGGCCTTCGACCAGTCCAGCAAGCACACCAAGGCGGCGCTCCTGGCCAACTTCATTGCCTTTATCACCGGAAATCAGAGCAATCTTGAGGTCCTTGCCCTTGGTCTGATTGGCAAGCCACTGGCCAACGAGCTGACCGTTATTTGCATTGGAAGACTGGACCAAGGTTACGAAATTTGCAGATGGATCAAGCGTGGAATCAACCACAAACACCTTTACGCCAGCGGCAGACGCAGCGTTAACCGCAGGGACAAGGCCCTTGCTGTCACGTGGATTGATGATCAGAGCATTGATGCCCTGCGCAACCATATCTTCAACGTCCGAGACCTGCTTGTTGAGATCGTTCTGGCCATCGGCGGTCAATACTTCACAACCCAGCTCCTGAGCGCGCTTCTTCGCCGAAACTTCCTGTGCTGCAAAGTAAGGCGCATCAAGTGTCTTCATGGAAATGCCGATTTTACAATCAGTGGCCTGCGCAGCAGCAAGCGCGACAAAAGACGTGGCAATAGCCAACGACAATTTCAGCGTGGCGGATTTCAAGGAATGCATGCGGGTTTCTCCTCCTGGTGAATAATCGGCTCCTACCGATTTTATCTCGTATTTAGGTAGCATAATTACACAATATTTCCACGTCAACAAATTTGACGACATATTCATAACGATTTTTATGTGATACTATCCACTTGATTGTGTTCTTATCATATTTTATGTAATTTCACTACGAAATGGAGGAATGAATGTTACGCGAACCTATAGCGAGTGTCGTTGACCCGAAAAATGGCGGTATGAGCGGTAATACTGGCCGCTATGAAAAACGCCTGAATGATCTCGTCGGGCTTTATGGTGATGAAAAGGCTTTTGAAGCCCTTCGCGCAACGCATGGGGAAACAGTCGTTTACGACGTTGAAGACTTCAAACCCGGCAACCGGAGCGGAGATCTGATTTACGGCATCACCCGCATGAATCCCGGCCGCATTGGAAATGAATTCTTCCTCACGCGCGGTCATATTCATGCCAAGGCTGACCGCCCGGAGATTTACTACGGTCAAAGCGGCTCAGGCCTCATGCAGCTCGAATCGCCTGCCGGTGAAACCCGCATTGTGGAAATTACCGCGCAGACCATCTGTTATGTGCCACCATTCTGGATCCACCGCTCCATCAATGTTAGCAACACAGACCTCGTGATGGTCTTCGCTTATCCGTCCGACAGCGGACAGGACTATGGAATCATCGAGCAGTCGAACGGCATGCGCCATCGTGTGATCGCCAAAGCCGAAGGCGGCTGGGAGCTGATCGAAAACCCCAATTACAAGCCGCGAGACGCCGCGACCGTTGATGCACTCATGCGCGAATATGCCTGAGCACACGAAAACCAAACGCCTGACAATTCAAACTGAAGGATGTTGCCATGAGCAATCCTATTGACCTTATCGCCAGCCTTGGTGTCGTGCCTGTTATCGCTATCGAGCGCGTCGAAGATGCCGTACCTCTCGCGGACGCACTTCTCGAAGGCGGATTGCCGGTTGCTGAAATCACATTTCGCACCGAAGCTGCTGCCGATGTTCTCGCAGCAATCCGCGATGCACGCCCGGAACTGTGCATCGGCGCAGGAACAATCCTCGACACTGCCAATCTTGATAAAGCCATTCAAAGTGGTGCCCGTTTTGGACTGGCACCCGGCTATGATCCGCGTATCGTGGACGCTGCATCCAAAGCCAAACTGCCTTTCTGCCCCGGTATTATGACTCCGACCGATCTGACGCTTGCCACCGCTCAGGGTGTGCGACTGGCTAAATTTTTCCCGGCAGGGATTGCCGGTGGCCCGAAGGCCTTGTCCGGAATCGCCGCGCCGTTTGCCCATCTCGGCGTTCGTTTCATTCCGACAGGTGGCGTCACCGAAGGTACAATCGGCGACTGGCTTGCAATCAAACAGGTCGTGGCGGTTGGCGGCACATGGATCGCCAAGACCGAAGACATTCGTGAAGGTCGTTTTGACGACATAAGGAAAAATGCCGCCAGCGCCGTGAAAGTGGCCCGAGAAGCTCTGGAGAAGCGCGCATGAGCAAGTATCAGCCTGCAACCCAGCCGACACTTTATTTTATCGGCGTGACCACCGGCAAGAGCTCGATCATGAAGGTTTTTCCGGCATGGGCAGAATATCTTGGCCTGAAGGACGCCGTCATCAAGGGCATCGATTTCAAGCTGCATGATGAGCCGGAAGCCTATCGGGAAGCGGTTGAATTTATCCGCAACGATCCGCTCTCCATGGGTGCACTCGTCACCACGCACAAGATCGACCTCTTTCACGCCTGCCGTGATATGTTCGACGTGATCGATCCGCATGCGCTGCTTATGGATGAAACAAGCTGCATCTCCAAAAAAGACGGCAAACTCATCTGTCATGCGAAAGACCCCATTTCATCGGGGCTCGCGATTGATGGTTTCCTTGGTGCCGATTATTTCGAACTCACCGGTGCCGATCTCTTCTCGATGGGTGCAGGCGGCTCGACGATTGCCATAACATGGCACCTGATGCGCCAGTCGCGGGGTAAAAATGTTCCGGGCCGTATCATTGTTTCCAACCGCAGCCAGCATCGTCTTGATGAAATCAAGCGCATTCACGCGGAAGTCGCAAGCGATGTTCCTGTGGAATATATTCTGGCTCCCACAGCCAAAGACAATGACGCGGTCTTGAGCAACCTCAAGCCCGGCTCGTTCATCATCAACGCCACCGGACTTGGCAAGGATGCTCCCGGTTCGCCTTTGTCCAACGCAGCTATCTTCCCGGAAAAATCGGTCGTCTGGGATCTGAATTATCGTGGAAATCTGGTTTTCCTTGATCAGGCGCGCGCGCAGGAACAGGAAAAATCGCTACAGGTTGTCGATGGCTGGACCTACTTCATTCACGGCTGGACGCAGGTTATCGCGGAAGTTTTCCATATCGATATTCCGACGAGCGGCCGCGCTTTTGACCGCATTTCCGAAATTGCTATCGAGGCAGCGGGACGGTGATGATGGGACAGCGTATTCTGGTGACACCACGTTCGCTCACAGCCGAACCGCATCCGCATATTGAAAGCCTGCGCAATTCAGGCTTTGAAATTGTCTATTCCTCGCCGGGTAAAACACCCGACGAAGAAGAACTCGTACGCCTTATCGGAGATGTTTCTGGTTGGCTCGCCGGTGTCGAACCGGTATCGCCTCGCGTCATTGAAGCTGCACATTCATTGAAAGCCATCAGTCGCAATGGTGTCGGCACCGACAATCTACCAGTGGAACTGCTCAATGAGCGCGGCATCAAGGTACTGATTGCGGAGGGTGCAAATTCGCTGGGCGTTGCAGAACTTGCTATCGGTCTGATCTTCAGTGCCCTGCGCTCGATCCCGCAAGCTGACACAGGCATCAAAGCTGGCGGTTGGCCACGTCAGCGTGGCATCGAAATTCGGGGTCGTACTGTGGGTGTTATTGGTTGCGGTGCCATTGGTCGCGAAGTTGCACGTATGCTGGTAGCCGTCGGCGCAAGGGTGCTTGGCTTTGACCCACTCAAGCCTGATCTCGGTCTGCCGGATGATAAGTTCAGCTTTGCAGAAGTAGACGATATCATCGCTCAGGCCGATATCCTGACGCTGCATTGTCCAGCCCCGCGCGATGGCTCGACATTGATCTCGCGAGAGCGACTGGCAGCAGCAAAACGGGGACTTATTCTGGTTAATACGGCACGCGCAAAGCTGGTCGATGACAAAGCCATTATTGAGGCACTGAACAGTGGCCGGTTGTCGAATTATGCAACAGACGTGTTCGAGCAGGAGCCCCCGCTTTCACTCGAACTCGCTGCGCACCCTGCCGTGATTGCGACCAGCCACATTGGTGGCTTCACTGCGGAAAGCGTGGACAGAGCAACCAGAATCGCTGCGGATAATCTGATTGCTGCACTTAAAAACTAAGGGCCATGATATGCTGGGATGTTTGCAGGAAAATGCCGTAACACTTCCCTTGAAGGAATATCTGCGTGAACCGCCGCAACCCGGTATTCGTCTTTTCTGGTTGGGACAAGCAGGTTTCGTGCTCGAAGCAAGCGAGAAGAGGATCGTTATCGATCCCTACCTCTCCGACAGTCTAGCCAAAAAATATAAAGCTACTGCGCGTCCGCACACACGCATGATGCCGCCACCGGTTTCACCCGATGGTATTCTTTTCGTTGATCTGGTGGCGTGTACGCATGCGCATACCGATCACATGGACCCGGGCACTTTGCCCGCACTTCTCACGCAAAATCCAAACGCAATGCTGCTTGTGCCCCGTGCAATGAAAGAACAAGCCTTATTGCGTTCAGAGGTGAAAGCGGAGCGCATCGCGCTTATCGAGGCCGGAGAAACTTATTCAATTGGTCCGATCACAATAGTTGCCACCCGCGCCGCGCATGAAACACTGGAACAGGACGCTGAGGGAAATCACAAATTCCTCGGCTACGTTTTCAATTGCGGTGCCTTGCGCATATGGCATTCAGGCGACTGTATTCCTTATGAAGGGCTGGAAGCAGAAGTTGCGACACTCAAGCCCAATATCGCACTTTTACCCGTGAATGGCCGCCGCCCTGAACTTTCCGACAATGGTGTACCCGGAAACTTCACACTTGCAGAAGCAATTGCACTTACAAAGCATATAGGCGCCACCGATCTGGTCGCCCATCATTATGGCCTATTTGACTTCAACACCGAAGCACCGGAAACCATCGATGCCGCAGCGCAATCAACCGTCGACCTTTGCATTCACCGGGCACATCATGAAATTGCTTTGGTGAGCCGCGCGCTAACCTATTGAATTTACGCATTGTGTTTGCCAAAAATCGATTCCGGTTTTGAGATCGATGCTATAACATACTGAAAATGCGACCCGGACCACGAGCCGCGAGAAGGATTGCTTGAATGGATACTGATGGGCGCGTTGAGACGCGTGGCCTGAATGGTCGCAATATTATTGAAGTCATCCGCAATATGCGACCCGAGCTACGCAAGTCAGATCGCAAAGTAGCCGACGTCGTACTTGACGATCCCCATCGCATCATGAACGCAACCGTGAGCGAAACCGCAACGCTTGCAGAGGTCAGCCAGCCAACTGTTTTACGTTTTGCGACGGCCATCGGCTGTTCGGGCTTTCAGGATCTGAAAATCAGACTCGCTCAAAGTCTTGCGCTTGGCACGCCTGCAACACACTCTGTTCTGGTTGAAACCGACGAACCTGAAGTGGTTGCAGAGAAGATTTTCGACTATACGATGACAAGCCTCGACTGGGCGCGCTCGCGTCTGGATAAAGACGCTCTTCACAAGGCGATCGATATCCTGACAAAATGCAATTCAATTGTGTTTTTCGGTTTCGGCGCATCCGGAATTGTCGCTCGTGATGCCCAGCAGAAATTCCCGCTGTTCGGGGTGCCTTGTGGCGCAGAACTGGACTCGCACCAGCAACTCATGGTCGCTTCCATGATGAAACCTGGTGCAGTGGCTTTCGTCATTTCCAATACCGGCACAACGCGGTCCATTATCGAAATCGCCCGCATTGCCCGCGAAAACGGCGCATCCGTTATTGGAATGACCGGCTCGGATTCGCCACTCACCAACTATTGCGATGTTTCGCTTATCGTCGAAACGCTTGAGAATACAAATATGTACACGCCGACCATTTCACGCATCGCCGCATTGGTCGTCATCGATATTCTCTCCACCAGCGTTGCGATGCGTCGTCCGACAGATCAACATGATCGCATTCATCGCATGAAACGCCTTTTGAGCGACATGCGAAAAATGCAACCTATCTGATAAAAAATGCCGGAATTGTAGGAGCAATTCCGGCGAGTTGTTCTCCAGACAGAGAATCCTTAGTTCAAGCTGGACGTGAATGCGTCGAGCGCCAAAATCGCATCCCGCACGATCTCGACCGTTACAGGCACAGCCACGCGATAGGTGACGGAGCCGGGCTTCAATGCCGCTTCAGCAACCCGCGCAATGTCTTCTTTCGTAGCGTCTGCGAGATTTAGATCCGCAAGGCGGGTTGGAAGCCCGACAGAGCGACAAAAGCGTACAATTGTCTCAATCTCAGCCAAGGGCCGACCTTCAAGCATGAGCAGGCAAAGCACGCCAAAGGCGACTTTCTCGCCATGGTAAAAGCCATGCACGTTATCCAGAACCGTCAGACCATCGTGAATGCCATGAGCTGCTGAAACTGCGCAGTTTTCAAAACCCAGACCACTCAATAGCGTATTGGCTTCAATGATATTCTCGACGGCTTGTGTCAGTGCACCTCGCTCCGCCGCCAGCTTTGCAGCCAGACCATCACGCATGAGAACTTCATGACATGCCTTGGCAATAGCAATACCGGCCAGCGGGGCAGGAAGCTCGGGGCGCACAAAATTACTGCTTCGGGAATCGAGATTTGACCGGGCTTCAAACCAGGTTGAAAGCGCGTCCCCCATGCCCGCCACCAGAAAGCGCGCCGGTGCCGCAACAACCACCGCACTATCAACAATCACGAGATCAGGATTACGCGGCAAATGGTGTGATTCCTGATAGACGCCATGCTCGTTATACCGAACGGCAATAGCGCTACATGGCGCATCTGTTGATGCGATAGTCGGCACCACAACGATACGGGCATTGTTCGCAATTGCCGCAAGCTTGGCAGTGTCGATGGTTTTACCACCACCGACAGCGACGACAACATTGGCACCGGCTGCCCGCGCCAGTTCAGTAACCCGGTCAATTTCCGCCGTACAGCATTCGCCACCGAACTTTTCAGTCCGACCTGCAATGCCGCCAGCCGTCACAGATTTCAAAACACGGTCACTGAAACTATCGAAAAGAAAGCCGTCGATCAGAATGAATGCATTGCTACCAATATCCTGCATCTGCTCGTGCAGGCGATCAATCTCGCCTGCACGCTGAACATAACGTCCTGGCCCACCATAGGAACGACCGACAGCACCGCTAAAGCCCTGATGATCAGTCACGATAAATTCCTCCTAGAACCGTCACAGGGACTTCAGCATTCCGCCGTCAACAAAATAGGTCGAACCAACGCTGTAGCTTGCACGAGACGAGCACAGGAACACAAAGAAATGTGCCAATTCTTCCGGTGTGCCGAAACGTTTGGCAGCGGCATGTTCGTTCGCCACATCCTGAAGATAGGCTTCCCAGTTTCCGCCCTTGTCGGCAGTAAGCTGCTTGGCTGTTTTCACCCAGTCTGGCGTCAGGATAAGACCGGGATTAACGCAATTAACACGGATATTATCGCCAATAACTTCAGTCGACAGCGTCTTGGAGAACATCATCAAGGCCGACTTGGTGACATTGTAGATCGGCTCATACCAGAGTGGCTGGACTGCACAGATTGAAGCATTGTGCAGCACAACGCCACCACCCTTGGCTTTCATCTGCGGAACCAGACCGCGCGCAAGCCGCACGGCGGCCATGACATGGAGATCCCAATAAAACTGCCATTTTTCATCCGGAGCATCCATGATGGTTTCATTCGAACCGGTGCCAGCATTATTGATGAGAATATCGGCACCACCAGCCTTAGCCGCAGCAGAAATTATGGCATCTGTACCTTCCACGGTCGCCACATCGGCTGCAACGCCCACAGCATTGACGCCATATTTTTTGGTAATGCGCAGCGCTTCTGCTTCCACACGTTCTTTGCCGCGAGCAACCAGCACAAGGTTCGCGCCTTCTGCAGCCAATCCCTCAGCAATAGCCAAACCAATCCCGACCGACGCACCGGTGATGACGGCCGTCTTTCCCTTCAGTTCCAGATCCATATAAACTCCTGCGATACAGCCGCAAGGCTGCCTATTTTGCGATGAGGATATTGTCGCGATCCATGGTGACGGCGACGGTGAGAATGAGAACAGCACCAAAGACGATCTGTTGAGCGAAGATGTCGATGCCAACAAATGTCATGCCAATGCGCACAACAGAGACGATAAGCGCCCCAACCAGCGTGCGCCCAACTCCGCCAAGCCCGCCAGTGATTGGTGTCCCGCCCACAAGAACGGCTGCAATGGCTGGTAGCAGCAACTGGCTGGCACCTGTTGGTGAGCCACTCGTCATGCGGGCAGCCAGCATAATGCCTGCAACAGCCGCAAAAAGTCCCGACAAGGCGAAGGCTAAAACTTTCTGGCGATCAACATGGATGCCGGCGGCGATTGCAGCGGGTTCGCCTGCACCAATGGCATAGCAATAGCGACCAAACCGGGTATAGCGCTGGATATATATGCCAATGAGGCACATCAGCAGCCCGACCAGAATGATGTTTGGAACACCAAGTGTTGCGCCAGCGATCCAGTTGAGCATCGGGCGATCATCCGCGCTGATACTAATGCTACGCGCCTTGGAAATATAAAGCGCTATGCCTGAGACCACACCGCCGGTTGCAAGTGTTGCAATGAAGGACGGGATTTTCAGGCGCACATGAACCAGGCCACTGAAAAGACCAGCAGCAACCCCGCACAGGAGCGCCAGCGGAAAGGCCAGCAGTCCAGCTTCGGGCAAAAGCAGCGCCGTCACAACACTTGCCAGCGAAGCCACAGCAGGCAGGCTCAGATCAATACCACCAATAACGATGACAAAAGACAAACCAGCAGCAAGCGTGAACAACGCTATTGTGTCAGCAAGCAGGATCAGCCCGGTATTTACGCTGGCGAAGCCAGGTGAATAAGCTGAGATAAGCACGACCATGACAAGGAGAAAGGCGAGCGGCGCATATTGGCGCAAGCGTGCGGCCGATAGGGCCGTCGATGCGCTGGAAACGTGGGGGAGAGTGGGTTTCTCGTTCATGATTACACCATGTGCTCGACGAGTTGCACCTGCGACGGCTTTGCGCCAGTCGGAGCAGGAATGCGGGCGGTGACTTCACCATCGCGCATGACAAGAATGTTGTGCGACAGGCCGATAGTCTCTTCAAGAGTGTCGGCGATGAGAATGATCGCATAGCCCTCGCGGCTTAACTGACGCATCAGACGGAAAATTTCCTCTTTCGCACCCACATCGACACCGCGCGTTGGATGATCGAGGATCAAAATTCGCGAACCAGCCGTCAGCCACTTGGCCAGAACCACCTTCTGCTGGTTGCCGCCGCTCAGCGCCTGACAAAGTGCATGAGGACCAGGTGTGCGGATCGAGAGTTTCTTGATCCAATCTTCGGCCAGAGCCGTCTCACGATGATGCTGAATACCGACCGGGCCTTCCACAACATCAAGACGCGCCAGCGTGATGTTGGAAGAAATCGGCATCATCATGACGAGGCCTTCGAGCCTGCGCTCGCTGGGAATATAGCCAATGCCTCGTGCCACGGCCTCAGTCGGATTTGCGAGTTTAACCGCCTTGCCGTTCAAGAACATCTCGCCGGATGTCGGTGTCTCAAAACCGAAGAAACTGCGGATCAACTCTTCACGCCCAGAGCCGATAACACCAGCAATGCCGAGTATCTCGCCTTCGCGCAGTGCCAGATCGATGTTGTTGTACTTGCCAGCGCAAGACAGGTTACGTGCTTCCAGTGCAATCTGCGTGCTCGGTTCGGTTTGCTCCGACTCCAGATAATATTCGGTGTGCATCTCGCGGCCCACCATAATGCGGTGAAGATCGGCACCGTTGACGCCCTGCGCATCCATCGTGGCAACGCCCTGCCCGTCCTTCATCACGTAAATGCGGTCGCTGATTTCCAGCACTTCATCGAGACGATGGGAAACAAAGACAAAGCTCGCACGGGATTTAAGCGAACGAACACGCTCAAAGAGGATATCGATTTCCGACTGCTCCAGAACCGATGTCGGCTCATCGAGCAGAATGATCAGATCGCCATCGACACGATCGGCAAGCGACAGTGCCTTGGCAAGTTCTACCATTTGACGTTCTGCAAAGGAGAGATCCCCGGCAAGACTTGCCGGATCGGCACGAATACCGACCTGTTTCAAATGCCTGACAGCGGCCTCGTTCATCTTGCGCCAGTTCACAAGTCCAAAGCGGATGAAACGCTGTTCCTGACCAAGAAATATATTCTGGGCAATCGAAAGGTTCAGCAACAGCGACTGCTCCTGAAACACCATAGCAACGCCTTGCTCGTTCGCCTGTTGGGGCGAGTTCACGGCGAAGGGCTTGCCATTGCGGGTAATCGTTCCCGCACTTGGACGCTGAGTTCCTGCGAGAATGCGCATCAGGGTTGATTTACCTGCACCATTTTCGCCAACAAGGCCGACAACTTCGCCCGGATGAATTTCCAGATCCACGCCCTTAAGAGCATGAACACTGCCAAATGATTTTGTCAGTCCACTGATCGTTAACATGGCTTATTTCACAATCTTGAAGCGTGTGCGGCGAGTGGCATAGGCGACCGCTCCGATAATCATCAGACCGAGAACTGCTTGTTGCAGGTAAGGCGGAATACCGAGCAAAACCATGCCGTTAGCCAAAACAGAAACGATGAGAACACCAAGCAGCGATTGCAGAACACCACCTTGCCCACCCAAAAGCGAGGTTCCGCCAACCACAACAGCCGTAATGGTGGTGAAGAGACGCCCGGTGCCAATATCGGCATTGCTCTGCCCCAGTTGCGCCGCTGCAAGCGCGGCACCAAGCCCGTAGAACGCGCCAGCCATTGCAAAGACGAAGAGCTTGGTACGCAGCACCGACACGCCGGATAGAACCGCAATGTCCTCGCCGCCGCCAAGGGCATAGATGTGGCGACCAAGACGCGTGTGATTTTGCACGACCCAGGCGACAAACAGCGCCGCAAGTGCAATCCACACGGTGAAAGGAAGACCTGCGAAACGCTCCAATGCGAAACTCCGCACTGCTGCTTCTCGAATGGCAATCGTTCCGCCCCCGACTATTAAGGTAGCGATGCCAAGCCCGATGAACCACATACCAAGCGTGACCATGAAAGACGGTATCCGCAGGATGACATGCAGCAGCCCGGAAAAGGCTCCCATTGCAGCTCCGACCGCAACCGCCGCTATTACGCCGACAATACTGCCAAACCAGGAACTGTCTGCTGCCACCAGCGAAGCCAGCACCACCCCCGCCAGTGCCATGACGCCTTCAATCGAAAGATCGATACTGCCAAGCAGGATCACGAAAGTCGCCCCGAGTGTCAGAACGACCGGAATTGCGGAAGCTGATGCAATGCGTATGAAGTTGTTGACCGAGAAGAAGTTTGGACTGATTAACCCCAGCCCCACACAGAGCACAAGCAACACGATAAGCGGTGCGAGCCGGCGCATAAGCTCCGGTAATCTGCTTTGGAGGCCGTTTTTAGACATGGCTACGCCCTTAGCGTCAGCCGGAGTGAAATCCTGGCTCGCAACTCTCATATGCTTTCCTGTCAGGCAATATTCCGCCACGTATGGCGGGAGGTTTCAGACCGCGACGGGCTTATCAGCCCTCGCGGATCTGTCCGCTTGCACGTCCCCAAAGGTCCTTGAAATCAAGATTTGGTGTGTTCTTGATGTTGTTTTCGTAGAAATCATCGACGTTGTCTTTCGTCACGACCACAGCCGTTCCGTAAAACTCGCGGTGATCTTTCGGTTCTTTCGATGGATCAAAGACCCCGGCGCGTGCGCTGTAAGGAATTGCAAGCCCCATCGCGCCCTGCCAGAACGGGTCGGAAGAAACGGTCGCTGCAAATTCGCCATTCTTCACGGCTTCAACTGCCGTTCCAATACCATCGACGCCGGTGATCGGTATCTGGCCAGCAAGACCTTCCGCGCGCAAGGCTTCCAATGCGCCAATACCCATATCGTCATTGGCGCACCAGATGCCCTTAATGTCATCGCCAAAACGCGTGAGCCATGCACTGACAACATCGAACGCCTTGCTCGATTGCCAATCAGCAACCTGAAAATCAAGAAGCTGAACATCAGGATGCGCAGCCAGCGCTTTCTCAAGACCGGAGCGGCGATCGATAGCAACGGTATTGGACAGCGTGCCACCAAGACCCAGAATACCGCCCTTGCCGCCAATGGACTTGATGAGGATTTCCGCAGTTTCAGCACCATAACGCTCACCGTCAAAGCTCACATGAGCAACGTAATATGGATCATGATCCCATGGATGCAGATCAGCAGGCTTGTTCCACTGCGTCAGCACATGAGCCTTGGCAGCGACGCAAGCTTCCACGATTGGGCGCGCATCGGCTGCATCATTTGGATCAACATTGATGATAGCATTACCGCCAGTGCGTGCGAGGATTGCACGGATATCGGCAATGCCCTTCTCGCTGTCGCCTTCGGTAACAAGCGTCACATAGTCAAGGCCAAGCGACTTAGCGAAAGCTTCGCCGCCCTTGTTCCAGGCTGCGTGATATGGATTGGACAGCGAACGGATCGCGTTGACCAGCGTCGGCTTCTCTTCAGCGAGTGCGCGCAGTGAAGACATGCCACTGAAAGCTGAAAGAGCGCCAAGACCGGCTGCACCCTTCATGAATGCGCGTCTGCTGAATGGCTTTGTACGAATAAGGGTCATGTGTTTCCTCCCAAAACACGCATTGACTAGCTAGTCATTTGCGTTGCATAGCTATGCAAAGTGAAGCTTAGTCGTCAATAGGAAATTTTCAGAAAACGAGATCTGACACCAGGGAAGACTTCCCAAGTCCTTGAAAGCCTTTGAACATAATGGCAAAACAAAAACTGATGATTGTTCAAAAACAGGACAAAAAAACGCGAAGGATATGGAATGAAGCGTGACAAGCCCTACGCATCCTCCACAGATGTGGCAAGACTGGCAGGCGTTTCCCAATCCGCTGTTTCCAGAACATACAAGCCCGGCGCCAGTGTGTCGCCAGAGACACGCAAGAAGGTGATGGCCGCAGCGGAAGAACTTGGCTATCGCCCAAGTTTTATTCCCGGCATCATGCTCAGCCATCGCTCGCGTCTGGTGGCGGTGGTGATTGGCGGGCTGTATAATCCATTTTATTCGACTGTTCTTGAGACTTTTTCCCAAAGGCTTCAGGATGAAGGTTGGCGCGTTCTTTTGGTCCACGCCAATAGTGGCCACACATTCGATGACATTGTTCCAATGCTTGCCGGTTATCGTGTTGATGCAATCGTCAGTGCGTTGGCGGTGCTGTCGCAAGAAGCCGCCGAACAATTATCGCAGTTGCGTGTGCCTGTGATCTCATTCAACACGCCGTTTTCCGATGGTTGGGTTCATTCTATCAGCTGCGACAATATTGGCGGCTCTCGCACAATGGCGCAGCATTTCATCCAACGCGGCGCAAAGAAATTTGGCTACATCACCGGACCGACGGACAGTCAAGCGAACATCGATCGCAAGCTCGGTTTTTTCTCAGCAATCGAAGAAGCTGGTTTGGATCAACCGCTTATTCTTGAAGGGAATTTTCGCTATGAATCCGGCTATCAGGCGATAAAAAACCTTCGCGATATCATCGGCTCGTCCAAAGACCTTCCAGACGCAATCTTCTGCGCTAACGATCTCATCGCACTCGGCGCGATGGATGCCCTTCGTCAGGAGTTTCAGATCAATGTCCCCAACGACATTCTCGTTGGCGGGTATGACAATATCGCCGAAGCTGGTTGGGCCTCCTATAATCTGACCACACTGGTCCATGATGGCCCACAGATGGTCGAGAAGGCGATAGAGATTCTCTCAGAGAGTGAGCCAGGAAAGCTTTCAGATTTAAATCAGCAATCAGTAATCGCTTCCCCATTGATCATTCGGAACAGTACGGGCGGAATACGTTGACCCGAATCCGCCCGTTCCACTGCCGATTGCTCAGTTGTTGCTGCGTTGCTGTAAAAATGCGGGTAAAACAGTAAGAACAGACTGAAGAACACGCCTGAAACTGCTAGTCGTTGGGTGGATACAAGGAGATATCATGCGCTCGACGATCATGGCAGCTATCATGCTGGCGGTTACGGGAACGGCGACAGCCGCTGAAAAACCAATCGACACTTATTCCGCCCGTTTAAGCGAGCGCGATCATTATAGTTCATCCGGTCAGCGTCTCACCAAAGTGGCAGGCATTGTCAGACAGGACCGCGCCAATGTTCATCAGTTTGGCAAAGTCGATGCGGAAGACGAAAAAGACAAATTCTTCAGCAGCAAAGACAACCGCGCCAAGCTCGAGAACATGCTCGTCAATCTCCGCATTTCACCAATCGATCAGGCAACGATCATCAACGCTACGCCGTTGATTTTCGTCGAGGTCTATCCGACCTATGTCATCATTACACTGAAGTAATCCTGTTGAGGCGCGGGTATCATCAACCCGCGCTCAACATTATTTTCGTGACGGTCGCCGCATCAATGCTCTCTTGCGAATAGAGCAGTGGAACAGGCTTTCCTTCGTGCCAGTTCCTGAGAAGATCGGAATAATGCGGCGACGCTGGTGATCCGGATTGGCCCGGATTATTGACAAACAGACTGTTGTCCCAAGCCCCAACATCGATAATCATTCGCACTGACGGCCCCACGACCACCGAAAAATCACTCAACCTATAATTAGCATAGTTGAGTGTGGAGCTACTGCCCCCCAACGCGATAGGGCCCAGCGACCAGTTATTGTCCGTCAGTGACTGAAGAGGGTGGCAAAGTTGGAGCGTGTGAATGCGTCCCCACGCCCATGTCGCCATATCCTCACCCATCAATGAAATACATTCCGCCCAAGCATCCGCAAGGCTTTGGCGAATGGCGTTAATATGTTCGCCAGTCGAGGCCGCAGTTTCCAGCCATGAGGCAATGCTAGGCGCATCAAACGGCATGAGCAGTGGAATGACCTCCGGAGTAGCCCCCATTGTTCGAGCAGCAAGCGCACCGAGATGTTTGCTCAACCATATTTCGAAAAGTACGGCGGCTGCAGAATTTGAAGAGAGATTACCATCCCAGTTCTGAAGAAGCCTCCAAGGCGCGGCTTCAACATCGGAAGTCAGCAACGCGCTGAGACATTTCAACACGCGGGCGGCGATTGGTGAAAATGTTGAGCATTGCAGTCGTGCACAATCTTCGAGAGAAATGAGTTCCTGGCGAGACAATTCCCTATGAAGCGTGTCATGACGACTGCTATCCAGCCACTCATAACCGATAGCCGGATTTGAGGCGGTCCAATCATCCGGCACATTCATGGCGTTGGCCGTCGCTACAAAACCACGCGATGGATTGATTTCATGCGGCCCTGTTTCTGGCGACAGGTAGCCATGCCATTCGTAACGCCCGTCACCGGGCACAGGCAAAAGGCCGTCCCAATTGTTCCGAACAGGTGTGGCACCCGATGGCTTCCATGCAATGGTGTTCGTTGTATCAGCATAGATGTGGTTGACGGAAGGACACCCCCAGCCTTTCAGCGCACTTGCATAATCGGCATAAGTCGCAGCCCTCATCACGGACAGGCTTGCCATATATGGCGCCATACCTGCATCCATCCAGACAGTCCTTAAACCAAATGCCCGATTATTCTCCTTATCCTCGTAGAGAACTGGCCCGTGGCGCGTAAACTTCAGTTCAACCTTCTGATCAGAATGTCGTTTGACCGGAATTGTCTCTGTGATCGTTTTGAAGTTCTCCCAACCATCATGATAAGCATATTGATCAGGATCGCTTACATCAGTCTGGTAGACATAAATGTCTTCCTGATCTGCGCCAAAAATGGTGAGCCCGAAAGCAGCAGTGCCGTTATGCCCCATGGATATTCCGGGCACCATGGGTTCACCTGCGCCGATCAAATCCAGACCTGGCATTGTTAGGTGAACGATATACCGGATAGAGGGCAAAACATGCGTACGATGTGGATCAAGGGCCAGTATAGGTCGACCTGTTGTGGTCTTTTCTGCCGATATGGCCCAATTGTTTGAGCCTTCTTCAAAAGAAGCCCGCACGATCTCACCTGATGATGAGATTATCGTCCATTGATCTGCCTCGTCCAGGGTTGCGACAAGCCGTTCCTTTGAAAAAGTGGCTGGACTTACAGCTAGCTGAAAGTCGCGCAACACCCTGTCGGTCATGACGCTGGGATCAAAACCGTCAACCGGTTCAGGCACCACCCCGTATGATAATTCCTTACGAAGCATATCAAGCTCCGCTCCCAGTTCCACACCAGCGATTGCCATGACTTTGGAACGCAGAAGTTCGGACGATGCATTGCGTGTCAGCGAGTGCGTACGCACACGCACCACATCTTCCGGCTTCCAGCGATCAGGCTCGTGTCCAAGGAGCGTAAATTCAGGAGGAAGCGGTATCTCGCCTAAATTGCAAGCATCCACATAGGCGTTGATACCTTTGGCAAAAGCGGTGCAGATTTCCTCTGAATCCGGGCCATATGCCTTCCATTCCGACGCCATGTCGCCGCGGTAAAGAAGCAACCGTGCGGCCTTATCCTGCTCCAGATAACCGGGGCCAAAATCACGTGCCAACAAACCAAGCCCACGCTTGCGCGCGATATCGATCTGCCAAAGACGGTCACGCGCAGCGTTCCAGCCTTGCGCAAAAAAGAGATCGTGGAGGTTCTCTGCCCTGATATGAGCAATGCCCCATAGATCTACACTGATTGTGACATCGTTTTGCAGACCCGCAACGTGGGCTGCGGTTAATCTTGTTGAATCGGACATAGCCGCACCTCAGGTATTTCCTGAAAATAAGTAAAACAAACAGGCAGAGCGGCTCCGATGATTGGGTTTTATCCGAAACCGCTCTCTTACAATTTATTCGAGTCCCAGAAATAAGCCCGCGTGAAGACGGGCACGTTCCACCAGACTATCCTCGAAAATATGCTCGCCCAAAGTATGAAGGCCCTCACCGCGTACACCGATGGAATCAAGCGTTGGCACACCAAGCGCACCGGTAAAATTACCATCAGAACCGCCACCCGAACTCTGAGCGGTCATGGTGAAACCGATTTCCTTGGCAACATCGTTTGCAAAGTTGAAGAGCTTCATATCCTGTGGCTGTCCCGGCTCCCAGACTGGTCGCGTCACACCGCGCTTAACGATCAACTCGACATCGTCTTTGGTACCAGCAAGAGACATGATGCGAGCAACACCGTCTTCCAGATCTTTCTGGGTCTTGGCCATGCTGAGCGCTTCGGCATTACAGCTCGATGAAACACAATTGACCCATTGTCCCGCTTGAATAACCCCAACCGAGAAGGTGCAGTCATCAGTCGTGAGCGCTTCGATTTCGATTATTTTTTCCGCCATGCGCCGGATTGCCGAACGACCTTCCTTCAACAGCCAACCCGCATGACTCGGCTTGCCTATAGTCTCAAGATTGTAGCGCGCTATCGCATAGCGTCCGACAACCGCACCGCCATCACGCCGCGCAGGTTCGGGCACCAATACATATTTGTTCTTGAGGGCTTCCTGCTCGATCAGATCACGCGTTGAAGGCGTCCCGACCTCTTCATCAGGTGTCAGCAGGAAGGTGACAGGCAGCTTGGTTGCAAGTCCGCTTCTTGCTATCTGTCGCATGGCTTCGAGTGCTACAAAATTTCCACCCTTCATATCCTGAATACCGGGGCCATAAATCTTGCCGCTCTCACGGCGATAAGGATTAATGTCGATCACGCCAAGCGGATGAACCGTATCGAGATGTCCGGAAACCATAATTCCGGGCTTACCGTGGTTTGCATGCGGAAACCGTGCGCGCAGCGAGCCGCCAAAGCCCATACGCCCCGGAATAAACTCAATGCTGGCACCCGCAGCCGCAAAATCATAGGCAGCCGTTTCAACCATACGATTGACGGCAGCCGCATCAAATGTCGGGCTTTCCGTTTCAATCCACGGCCGCAGACGTGCAATCATGCCATCAATATCAAAGGGTAATTCATACGCACTCATGCAGCTAAGTCCTTATTCACTGGCAGGCGAGTTTCAACAATCCGGGCATAGATCGATGAGCCAATCGGCAGCGTTTCCGGTTCAAGCATAAAGGCAGGATTGTGCAGGGCTGCTTTCCCGCCGTGCAGTACATTGATGTAAGCACCCGGCACCCGGGCCAGCATGTCCGCAAAATCCTCACTGCCCATAAAGGCCGGGCAGTCATCGCTTACATTTTCCTCACCCAGTACATCGCGCGCAGCAGCGATGTAGGCGTCAGACAGCTCATTATCATTGCGCAAAACATCAAAAACATTGCGGATATCGACATCAACCTTGATGCCATAACCTGAGGCAACACCCGCACAAATCTCACGAAGACGGGTTTCTGCCAGTTCGCAAACACGCTGCTCGAAATAGCGGATCGTGCCGGTGATCGTAGCCACTTCCGGCACGATATTGTAGGCACTACCGGTATGGAATTGCGTACAGGAAACCACACAAGCATCCGTTGCCGGAATATTACGCGAAACAATGGTCTGCAATTGCCCGACCAGATCCGCACCAATCACCAGAACGTCACGGGCATTGTGGGGCTGTGCTGCGTGGCTGCCTTTGCCAGTAAGTTTGATATCGAAGAAGCTGGCACCTGCCATGGCGGCACCCTTGCGGATAACCGCTTTGCCAAGAGTGCCCAGCGGTTGATTGTGCATCCCGTAGATTTCATCGCAAGGAAAGCGCTCGAACAGGCCCTCCGCAATCATGCCGCGCGCGCCGCCCAGACCTTCCTCAGCTGGTTGGAAGACGAAAACCGCAGTCCCTTCGAAGTTGCGTGTCGCTGCAAGATACTGCGCAGCACCCAGCAACATAGTCGTATGGCCATCATGACCGCAGGCATGCATTCGGCCTGGATTTTGCGATGTATAAGGAACACCGGAAATCTCATCAATCGGTAGCGCATCCATATCGGCTCGCAAACCAACACGGCGGTTACCAGCATTTTGCCCTCTCAATATGCCGACAACACCAGTCTTGGCGATGCCGGTATGGACTTCATCGAAGCCCCATTTTTCCAGTAAAGTAGCTACGACACCGGAAGCATGTTGCTCCTCGAAACCGATTTCCGGATGACGATGAAGGTCTTCGAAAACCGCGCGCATCTCGCCGGCTTTCTCCTCAATATACGGTATGATGGGCATGATTTCATTCCTGTTTGAAACATTGAAGATAACCGGGGCCACAGCGTGCGGCCCTTCGATCAGGCGGCAGGACGTCCAGCCGCAAAGTCCCAGAAGCGACCAGGCGCCGCTTCAATCAATGATCGCGTATATTCATGCGATGGATTACCAAGCACGTCGGCGGCGTCACCTTGCTCAACAACCTGCCCGCGTTTCATCACCAGCACTTCATCACAAATCTGCGCTGCAACACGTAAGTCGTGCGTAATGAAAATGATCGCGATGCCGGTATCACGCTGCAGCTCGGCCAGAAGCTCAAGAACCTGCGCCTGCACCGAAACATCAAGCGCAGACACAGCCTCGTCGGCCACCAGAATATCCGGTCGAAGCGCAACAGCGCGTGCAATGGCGATACGTTGGCGCTGCCCCCCGGAAAACTGATGTGGGTATCGCTTCAGTGAATCCTCTGGCAGGGAAACGATCTTCAACAAACGCTTTGCTTCGGCCACCGCCTCCTCATAAAGCACACCGTAATTAAGCGGCCCTTCGGTGAGACTTTGTTCAATCGTCCAGCGTGGGTTCAGAGAACGGAACGGGTCCTGAAACACGACCTGAAGCTTCTTGCGGAACGGCTTCATCTCGCGTTTTCCAAGATGTGCAATGTCTCGCCCATCGACGACGATCTCGCCTTCAGTCGGTTCGATCAACCGCATTATAGAACGCGCAACCGTCGTCTTGCCTGAACCGGACTCGCCAACAATACCGAGTGTACGTCCCGGCTGGAGCTCGAAATTCACTTCGCGCGAGGCATTAACACCTGGCTTTGTGCTAAAAATCCCACCACTGCGATAAGTCATGCCAAGATCGCGAACGCGGATCACTGCTTCCCGCCCCTGTGGCTCGCGCGACAGACGCGGAATGAGGCTTGGAACAGAACCCAGCAAATCTTTGGTATATTGCTGCTGTGGCGATGACAAAACTTCCCGAATTGTTCCACGTTCTACAATTTCGCCATTGCGCATGACGCAGACCCGGTCGGCGATTTCCGCCACCACGCCCATATCGTGCGTGATGAACAACACAGCCGTGCCATGTTTCTCCTGCAACTCCGCAATCAGCGACAGAATCTGCTTCTGCGTCGTCACGTCGAGCGCGGTGGTTGGTTCGTCAGCAATCAGCACCACAGGTTCAAGAATGAGCGCCATGGCGATCATAATACGTTGACGTTGACCGCCCGAAAGTTGATGCGGATAGCTTTGATAAATACGCTCCACATCGGGCAGATGAACCTGCTCCATAATGTTGATGACTTTGGTGCGTTTGGCTTCCGCTGACAGGTTGGTGTGCACGTCCAGAACTTCTGTGATCTGTTCACCCACCCGCATAACCGGGTTCAGCGCAGTCATCGGCTCCTGAAAGATCATAGAGATACGCGTAGCACGCATCTTTTTCATATCTGCGGGCGAGAGCTGGAGAAGATCTTTGCCATCCAGCCTGATAGCACCCGCTTTTACCAACAGTGCATCTTTTGGTAAAAGTCCCATGGCAGTGAGCGATGTAACGGATTTTCCCGACCCAGACTCACCCACCAGACAGACTGTTTCGCCCTTACGAATATCAAAGCTCACGCTGCGAAGCACCGGCGTGCCGCCGGGAAGTGCAACGACGAGATTTTCAACTTCCAGCACGACAGGTTCTGCCGTGAAATCATGATTACGCAGTTCCATATCAGCCCTCCCGCTTTTTTAGACGTGGGTCGAGTGTGTCGCGTGCAGCGTCGCCCAGCAGATTGATGGAAAGAACACAAAGTGTCAGCAACAGGCCCGGCCAAAGCACAATCGATGGCTTGATGCGGAAGAACTGACGACCTTCGGCCATGATGTTCCCCCAGGTCGGAATTTCCGTGCTGATACCAGCACCGAGGAACGACAGGATCGCTTCTGTGAGGATCGCAGAAGCGACAATATAAGTACCCTGCACGATGAGTGGTGCCATCGTATTGGGCAGAAGATGCCTGAACAAAATCTTCGGCGTGCTTGAACCGAGCGCCAGTGCCGCTTCCACATAAGGCTCCTCACGCGCAGTCAGGATGACAGAGCGCACAAGGCGCACCACGCGCGGGATTTCCGGGATGGTGATGGCGACGATGACTGAGCCTATCGAAGGTCCATTCAACGCGACCAGCGCAATAGCGATCAGGATTGATGGCATCGCCATCAAGGCATCCATCATGCGCATAATGATTGCATCAGCCGTGCGGAAGAAGCCCGCAATCAACCCGATAAACACGCCAACGCCAATTGAAGCGCCAGCAGCAAACAATCCGATCAGCAGCGAGATGCGTCCACCAAGGATCATGCGCGAGAAGAGATCCCTCCCGTAATTATCGGTTCCGAGCAGGTATTCATCGGAAGGCGGCTTCAGCCGCATTAACGGATTCATTGCCAACGGATCGTGGGGAGCGATCCAGGGGGAAATAAGAGTTAGAAGAAGGATTGCGGCGAGAAGAAAGGCAGCAATCAATGGACCGATACCAACACGTGTAACGCGCGGCAGCGAGAACAGGCGCAGCATCCAATGCATGCCTGCCGATGTCGGTTCTGAGCGCATCAATAGCGTATCCTTGGGTCGAACAATGTATAGGAAAGGTCGATCAGAAGGTTGACGAAGACATAAAGCGCACTCGTCAGCAGGATCATGGCCTGAATAACAGGATAATCACGTGCCAGTACAGCGTCGACAGTCAGGCGACCTATACCCGGAATGTTGAAGATGCTCTCAGTCACAACGACGCCAGAAATCAGTAATGCGAAGCCGGTGCCAACAATGGTCACGACCGGCACAGCAGCATTTTTCAGCGCATGCACAAACAGAAGACGGCGATCACTGACACCTTTCGCACGAGCTGTGCGAATGTAGTCTTCGCCCAGCACATCCAGCATTGCCGCACGGGTCATACGGGCAATGAGTGCAATGTAAATCGAAGCCAGTGTCAGAGCGGGCAATATTGCACGCTCCATAAAGCCGCCAAAGCCAGATGAGATCGACTTGAAGCCCTGAACCGGAAGCCAGCCCAGATTGACCGAGAAAATGAGCAACAGAACATAGCCAACCAGAAAGACTGGAACGGAAAACCCGAGAACCGAAAAGCTCATGACGAGATAATCGATCCATGAACGATGACGCCACGCGGCGATCACACCCATCGGAATTGCAGCCAGAACTGCAATTATGATCGTGAGAATAGCGATCGAAATCGTCGGGCCGATACGTTGTGAAACCATATCGAGCACTGGAACGCCCGAAATCAGCGAAACACCGAGATCACCCTGTAAAATCTTGCCCATCCAGGTGAAATACTGAGTGAGGATCGGCTCATTAAGACCCATTGCCTCGCGAATGCGTTCGAGCTGTTCGGTGGTAGCGGCATCCCCCGCCAGAATTGCTGCCGGATCACCCGGCGTCAGTCTGAGGAGGAGGAATACAAATACCGATACCAGCAACAACACCGGCACGAGCGCAAAGATACGTTTGATCAGATAGACAGCCATGGGCGCGTCCCGCTTGAGGCGGAACCAGTGTATACCCGGCTCCGCGTTGAACTGGGCGCTACCGCGTTAAACGCGATAGCGGCGGGCGGATTATTCCTCGTTCTTTTTCACATTCCAGAAGACCGGAACGGGAGAGCCGAGCATATCAACAACATTGGAGCGGCGTGCCTGTGGTGGGTTATACTCGCCAAGTGGAATATAAAGTACGTTCTCCAACGTATGAGCCTGTATCTTTTCGACAACGGCCTTCTGCTCTTCAGGCGTCTTGGCGGCGATATATTCCTTTTTCAGCTCTTCAATCTTGTCATCCTTCGGCCAGCCGAACCAACCCTGATCGCCACGGCCATTCAGCATCACGGAGTTAAGCGGTGTGGCAATTTCTGGAATCTGCCAGTTGGTGAAGAAGATGTTCCAACCGCCTTTTGATGGCTCATCTTTTGATGCGCGGCGACCGACGAGCGTCTGCCAGTCCATCGGCTGCATGTCGACGGTGAAGCCAACAGCGCGGAGTTGCTGTGCTGCGACAACGGGTTGAGGCGACAGACTAGTAACATCAGTCGGCTGCATCAACACAACCGGCTTGCCATCATAACCGGCCTTCTTGAGCAGTTCCTTCGCCTCTTCAGCATTGCCCTTTGCGGTGATGCTGTCTGCGCCGACATTGGTGGCATTGGGTGTACCGCAGCCAAAAATCGCCCCACAAACCTTGTAGTAATTCGGGTCAGCCATCAGCGCCGCAAGCACTGGTTCTTGCGACATGGCTAGGAAGGCCGCACGGCGAATGTCGGGATTGTCGAAAGGTGGATGCTTGAAGTTGAGACGTCCCATCGTCTGATAACCGAGCGGATCACGCTGTTCAAGAACAACGGAATCGTCGCCATCAAACAGTGGCACGAGATCAACCGGGATCTGTTCTACATAGTCGATTTCACCACTCGTCAGCGCATTCACGGCAGTTTGGGCGTCTGTCATTGTAACCCAGCGCACCTTGTCAACATTGACGACCTTGCCGCCTGCCATCCAGCTGGCTGGCTCGTTGCGCGGGACATAATTTTCATTCTTGAGATAGCTGACGCCAACACCGGGCTGGAACTCTGCCGGTACGAACTTGAACGGACCTGAGCCGATATGTTCGGTAATCGCAGTGTCAGCGGGCGTTGCCGCAATCCGCGCTGGCATAATGAATGGAGGTAAAGCCGCCTGCTTGGAAAGCGTATCGAGGAAGGGAGCGAACGGCTCTTTTAGTGTCCAGACGAGGGTCTGGTCGTCAGCGGCCTTGAGGGAATCTGTAATGTCCATGATAAGCTGGCCACCGGCATCGCGCTTGGCCCAGCGTTCAAGTGAAGCCACCGCATCTGCAGCCGTTACCGGCGCACCATCATGGAATTTCAGGCCATCGCGTAGCGTGAATGTGTAAGTCTTACCGTCGTCCGAAACAGTCCAATCCGCCATCTGCGGCTGTGGCTTGAAGTTTTCATCAACAGCAATCAGCACATCATAGATCATATATCCATGATCCCGAGTGATATGCGCGGTGGTGATGATAGGATCGAGAATACGCAAATCGGAATGCATGACTGCAGTGAACGTTGTTTCCGCCCATGCATTACCAGCGCCAAGCGCAATCAGGGAAACAGCTATCCCATATTTCAGTTTGCGGAGGATGGGGCCAGGCTGTGGTGATTTGAAAAACTGCATCTACTTGGTTCCTCTGAAGGTAGTTATTATTGTTTTATTTGAATTCTTCTCCCAACGGCTCAAGCCGGATACCTGAGCGCAAGTGTTTCCATGACAATTGTGCCGGGCTGAGCGGCATTGCACCCGGCGCTGTGCAAACAAGGAGCTTTTCAGCAATAGGTGCGAAGTCGGCGCGGAAATGCACAGAGCTCTTATTGACCAGAATGGCTTGCTGTTCCGGTTCAATGCCAACCATACGATAGAGCGCGCGATCCGCCATCTGCGCGAGATTGGTTGTTACAACGACACGTGTCCCGTCAAGCCGCAGGCAGGCAGATGGCCCCATATTTAACCAGGTTCCACCGTAATAAGGCCCGGTCGCATGTGCCTTGCCGTCGGAGAGCTTTTCTACAGTAAACTTGGCCACGAATGGCTCATCGCCATCAATTCCCGACTTGCCGCCAAGTGAGATTTCAACCTCCGCGCCCTCACCTGCCTGATGCGCGATGTTTGCCGCTTCGGGATCGTGGATACAACCAATGGCGGCTCGTTTTGCATCGCAGGCTATAAGCGCGCGAAGCATCCCTGTCGTATCAGAGCTACCGCCAGCACCGGGATTGTCCTGGGTATCAGCAATGATGATAGGACGAGATGCATCTCGCGCCAGCTCGATTGCTCTCTCAACTCCCTCTTCCGGCTGATAAGAGGTACCTGCGAAAGACGACTCAGCTGCGGAAAGTGCGGCCATAATGTCATCTGCACAGTTCTCAACCGCCTGCTTATCCCATCCGTAAGCAAAGACAGAAGGACCGCATTCCGCGAAATCGGCGGCGGGAAAGCCCATGAAAAGAGACGCTGTCAGAACTTTTTCCGGTACATCGACCGTCATGCCGTATAAGCCTTTCGCTGGCTGCTCGTCCGTGCATTGCCATGCGATAGGAATGAGGTAATCACCCTGCCGCATCGCCTTGTGCCAACCATCGGACTTGTCCATCAATGCCTGTAACGCTTTAGCTGACCGATAGCCGGTCTCGGCCATATCGACATGCGGATAAGTGCGGAATCCGACCATGACGTCGGCATGTTCGAACATACGCCGGGTGATGTTGCCGTGCAGGTCAAGCGCTACCGACAGTGGTTCATTTGCACGAACCGCACGCACGCGCTCAAGAAGTTCGCCCTCGCCGTCGTCCACATGTTCGGCAACCATCGCGCCATGTAAGTCGATGAAAATGCCATCGAGCGAGCCGCAATCCTTCAATCCCGTAATAATCTCGGAAACGATTGTTTCGTAAGCATCTTTGGTGACCGGTGCAGATGGGATAGCGCCAGCCCACAGGATCGGCACGACTTCCCAGCCCGCTTCCTGTGCGAATTTGAGTGCGCCAGCAATGCCGAGATTGACGTTTTGAGCATTCCCGATAATCGCGTCACCGCGCGAAAGCGGGATATATCCACCACCCTGAACGAACGCTTCCATGGTTGCCGGAGCGGCAGCGAAAGTGTTCGTTTCATGCAAAAAGCCAGCTACTGCCACGCGTTTTGACACGAGCGTACTCCCATTTTCCTGATTTGCCCCCTCGGGCTGCGGTGTGTATCTGTCAGCGATACATCTATATTGATTTTTCATGATAAGGATCAATTTTGATCCTTGTCAATCCTTGAATCTGGATTAAAGCTTTTCCCATGAACACATTTCGAGACCTGCGCGGCATATCCACTTTCGATCCGGATGAAGCAGAAGCTTTCAAGGATGACCCGTTGTTTCTGCGCTCTGTCGCACGAACAGTTGCAGTCATGTCTGCATTTCAAAGCGCACGACATCCTTTGTCGCTCAGTCAGGTTGCAACCGCAGCAGGCATTGATCGCAGTGCTGCCCAGCGCATTGTTCACTCGCTTCTGAAGTTGAATATGCTGGCTCGCGACCCAGACGATCGTGGTTATCTGCCCGGCTTGCGCATTCTCGACATGACCCATGATTTGTTGCGGCTCAACCCCATGTTGCAGCGCGCAAATCCAGTTATGCTGGAACTGCGACGCCGGGTCAGCGAGCGTGTTGATCTGTCTCTTTTTGACGACGTTCGCGTTATCTACGCCCTGCGTATGCCTTCAAAACACGAAGTCTTCAGTGCAACCATAGTCGGAAATGCCGTTCCCACCTATTGCACGGCGGGTGGTGTGGCCATTCTCTCGCGGCTGCCAGACACGACAATTGCCGACATCGTCAATCGGTCGGATATGACACCTTTCACGCAGCATACTGTCCGCGATCTTGAAGGCGTGATGGAACATGTTCGCGCCACGCGTGAACGCGGACATTCCCTGTTATGCAAGCAGCTTCTCAATCATGAAGTTGTCATTGGCGCGCCGATACTGGATTGGAAAGGTGCTCCTGTTGGCGCAATCCATGTGGCAGGCAGCCTGCAGGAATGGACAGCCGAAGGTTTCAGCGAGAGTTTTGGGCCGCTTATTCAAAATGCAGCCCAAACAATTTCAGAAAAATCCTCTCCTTTTGACAATAGAAGAGCGGAAGCGGAATAAAAAATACCGGGCTAATAGCCCGGTATTTGTGTCGATTAGTCTTCCTTGATCATGCTGTCTTTGCTGGTATCGCGCATCCGCAGATAGACGATCAGCGAAATGCCGATCATAACGGTTACGTACCAGTAGAAGCCACGCTCCCAGCCACCGTTCTTGAAACTCAACGCTACATATTCTGCTGTCCCGCCAAACAGGGTATTTGCGAGAGCGTAAGGCAATGCCACACCAAGGGCACGGATATGAGCCGGGAAGAGTTCCGCCTTCACAACCGCGTTGATCGAGGTATAACCCGTTACAATGATCAGAGCACCCATAACCAACATTCCTGCAACCCACGGATCACGCGTCTGCTCAAGTGTCGCAAAGATCGGATAGGTAAACAGTACGCCCGCCGCACCGAAGGCAATCATCAGTGGTTTGCGGCCAATCTTATCAGATAGAGCACCCGCAATAGGCTGAAGGCACATGAAGATGAACAGCGTGACCGCGTTGATCTGACTGGCCACTTCGCGGCTGAAGCCAGATGTGTTGACCAGAAACTTCTGCATGTAAATCGAGTATGCGTAGAAGGCGAGTGTACCACCAGCAGTCAGAAGCATGACCAGTGCGGTTTCCTTCGGATGATACTTGATCAGCGTCCAGAAGCCAGACTTCGGTGCGTCTTTGGTTTTCGCATTCTTGAAGCTCTCGGTTTCAGCAAGGCCACGACGCAGCCAGAAGACAACAACAGCAAGCAATGCGCCGATGAAGAACGGAATACGCCAGCCCCAGGATTCAAGGGCAGAAGTTTCCATTGTGCTCTGAAGCACGATCAGCAGCAGAATTGCCAGAAGCTGACCGGAGATCAGCGTCACATATTGGAAGGATGAGAAGAAGCCACGACGACTCTTGCCTGCCATTTCAGAAAGGTAGGTCGCGCTCGCACCATATTCGCCACCAACTGACAAGCCCTGCATCAAGCGTGCAAGAACCAGAAGCGCCGGGGCGACAAGACCGATACTTTCATAGCCAGGTGTAAGGGCAATAATAAGCGAGCCTGCGCACATTAGCGTCACGGACAACGCCAGACCCGCCTTGCGGCCCTTGCGATCAGCATAGATGCCCATGATCCACGCGCCGATCGGGCGCATGATGAAACCAACGGCAAAAACGGCAGCAGCGCTCAAAAGCTGCGCGGTCTGGCTCTCCGACGGAAAGAAATGCGGTGCGAAATAGAGCGTGAAAGCTGCGTACACATACCAGTCGAACCATTCGACGAGATTACCGGTCGATCCACCAATAATGGATTTCAGTCGGCTATTGGTGCTGAGCGCATCACTCCGTTCGGACGTTATTGAGACCATGCGGCCACTCCTTCAAATCTCACGATTTTTGAGGTTCACCCGGCATGAGCGCGCCAGTAGCTGCGCATATTTCCGGGTGTTTTTGATTGCCTTCGGGATCGTCGCTACAGCGCCCAAGAAGGGCTTAAAAACGCAAGAACCCGGGTTGGAAATGGGATTGCATAATTGGTTCTAGATCCGCGCCCCTTTGTCAGGCTGGCTTTCAGTTTCCTGCGCCTGCATCGCGACACCCAGGTCTCTTTCAAGAAATTGGGTGAGAACAAAGACAAATTCTTGTGGTTGCACGGATCAGTTCCTCCCTACGAAACTCCCATTTTCGAAGTAGTGCTAAAATGCGGGACATAGCTGCCCGCCGCCAGAGGAGCAGATTAAAAAGTTTAGCTTGTTGAATTAACTCGCAGAATCTAGGTTTTGGCCCATTTGAAATATGAGTTTTGTGCAAAATTGTGCGTGACATTCTTTGAATAAATGCATAATCCTGCACAAATGGAAGGGCCGCAGAAACTCCGCAGAATCCTGATGATTGCAATTGTCTTCGTAATGACTGTCGGCCTCTGGACGGCTGCGCGGTCATGGACGGAGACAAACGCGCTCGATCGTTTGAGCGACGACGCGACACTTGTTGCGCGTCAGCAAACCCGCCTTATCGATAGCGAGCTTGCCAAGTTCCGCCTGCTTCCGGTTGTTCTAAAAGAGTATAGCGATCTTCACGACGTCCTGGCCGGTGAAGCGCGAGCAGCGACAGCACGACTAAACGAGAAGCTGGAATTCCTCGCCTATGAAATTGGCTCGCCGATAATTTATGTCATCAAACGCGATGGCACCGTCATTGCTTCTTCCAATGCTAACACGCCCGAAAGTTTCGTTGGGCGCAATTACGACTATCGCCCCTATTTTCAAGACGCAATGGCCGCAGGAGCTGCTGAATATTACGCGATAGGCGATCTCAGCGGGCGCTTCGGTCTATTCCTAGCAAGGCGCATTGGCGATGATGCCAATCCCGTAGGTGCGGTGGTCGTCAAATTTGAATTTCACCGGCTTGTGCAAACTTGGTCGAACGATCCCGGCCAGACATTCGTCGTTGATCCCCGTGGTATCATATTGGCATCCACGGATAAGGCAGAAGACCTACGCTCGTTTCAACCCATCTCCGAAGCAGAGCGCACCAAGATAAGCCAAACCGGACAGTTCAGCGTCGCAGACTTACAACCAAGCCACTATGCTCTTGAGACTGAAAACATGATGCGCGGACCTTCAGGCGCAAAATTTCTCACTGTGAGCGAACCAATTGCCGGAACAGAATTGAGGCTTCTCCACGTTGAAGCCGTAGGCCCGTCAATTCGAGCAGCACATGATCTGGCACGACTTATCACTGTGGCAGCGTTACTGATCCTCATGGTGATTGCCGGTGCGATTTATTGGCGAATAACACGCGCGGCACGCTTGGCCGCAGACCGAGCAGCCCTTGAATCCGCAGTTACAGAACGCACAGCCGAACTGAGTGCCGAAATGGCCGAGCGCGAGCGCGCCGATAAACGCTTTCGGGAAGCACGCGAGGAACTGGGCCAAGCAAACAGGCTCGCCTCACTGGGGTCAATCACTGCGGGTCTCGTCCACGAGATCAACCAACCGGTCGCGACCATTCAAACACTTACAGAAAATGCACAGCACTATCTGGCGAAAGGTAAGCTGGACAAAGTCGCAACCAATCTTTCCACATCCATTGAACTCACTTCCCGTATCGGTTCCATCACACAGGAAATGCGGCGCTTCGCACGACGCGGGCACCGTGATTTGGCTCCGGTCCGTCTTGATGAGCTGATAGAAGGTACGCTTCTTTTGATGGGCGACCGCTTTCGCAATGCTGGCGTGACGCTTGAAATGCCCAATGGATCTAATTTTTGGGTTCTCGCAAATCGCGTGCGATTGGAACAAGTATTGGTCAACCTCCTGCAAAACGCGATTGATGCCGTTGCCGGACAGTCTGAACGGCGCATCGCCTTATTCATATCGGAAGAGGACCAATTGGTGTCCCTGATCGTTGCCGATAATGGACCCGGTATTGATCCGGCACTCGGTGATGAAGTGTTTAGCCCCTTCGTAACCGGAAAACAGGACGGCTTGGGCCTTGGGCTGGGTATTGCGCGTGACATCATGACAGAACTCGAAGGCACATTGCGTATCGTGCCTTCCCCACTGGGCGGCGCGGCCTTCGCTGCCACTGCAAAACGAGCACAACAAACATGACAGGTACTGAACCACTCCGCATCATGTTGATCGACGATGACGCAGCCTTCCGCACAGCGCTAGCGGATTCTTTCAAGATTGCTGGACTGGATATAGAAACCTATGGTGATGGCCAATCAGCACTAGCCAATCTGAATGCCGACTTTCCCGGCATTGTCGTCACAGATATCCGGATGCCACGCATTGATGGTCATGCGGTGATGGAAGCGTTGCTAACACGCGACCCTGAGTTACCGGTCATTCTGATGACCGGACACGGCGACATCAGCATGGCGGTGGCGGCACTCAAAAAAGGTGCGTTTGATTTCATCGCGAAACCCTTCGCTGCCGATCATATGATTTCAAGTGTTCGACGCGCATTGGAAATGCGCCGTCTGGTTTTGGAAAACCGCCGCCTTCGCAAGGCTGCTGCGGAAGCTGAGCAGGATTTCCCACTGTTGGGCGAAACGCCCGTCATGGTGCGATTACGCGAAACCATCCGCCAACTCGCAAGTGTCGACGTAGATGTACTGATAGAAGGCGAAACGGGCACCGGAAAAGAACTTGTTGCGCGGCTGCTTCATCGTTGGAGCGCCCGCCATGCTCGCGGCTTTGTCGCAATCGACTGTGCAGCACTACCCGACGCGATTGCCGATGAAGTGCTTTTCGGCAACAGGATTCAGCGTGGGCGTATAACAGATGCTGACCGCGGCACCCTGTTCTTAGATGAAATCGACAGCATGTCAGCAAGCTTGCAGGGCAAGCTCTTGCGCGTCGTTGAAGAGCGTGAATTGCCCTCCATGATGGGCGAACCTCGCGCCGTCAATCTGCGCATTATCGCTGCCGCCAAGGGCGATCTCGAAGGTGCCGTAAATGCCGGACGTTTTCGCTCCGATCTTTTCTACAGACTTGAAACCGTGCGGCTCCGCATCCCGCCTTTACGTGAGCGCCGTAAAGATATTGGGCTTTTATTCGCTTATTTTCTCGATGAGGCTGCAAATCAGTTTGGCCAACCGCGCCCGGATATCGATGCGACCATAGAGGCCCGGCTCAACGCCGATGAATGGCTGGGTAATGTGCGCGAGTTGCGAAATTTCGCCAAGCAAGTAGTACTGGGATTGAGTTACCACCCAGCCGGTAAACCCAGTTCTCTCCCGCTCACGGAACAGATAGATCAGTTTGAAGCCAAAGTCCTACAAGACACGCTTGCACGCCTGAATGGCGATGTCGGGGACGCTGCCGAACTGTTACAGCTACCGCGCCGCAGTCTCTATGCCCGACTACAACGGCTCGGCATCGATGCTTCTTCATTCCGGAAAAAAGAGACCACATAGACGTGCATTGAGGCCGAATGCTTATGCACTCTCGCGCTTCACTACATCATACCCGATATCGACGATTGCATCAGCCGCGCTCACGCCAGAGACACGGTCAACAATCATTGCCATGCTCTTCACACCCATTTCGTAGGCGTTCGGCTGGATCGTCGATAGACCCGGCGTTATTTCCGACGCGATTTCATAGTCACCCCATCCAGTGACAGCAAGACGCTCCGGCACTTTCCATCCTAGACGCGTGCATTCGAATATCACACCAGCTGCCACGATATCCGTAGGACAAATCACACCATCGACATCAGGATCGATACGGCGCAGGGCTTCAAGTGCCTTAGGACCAGCGCCAAAACCATCTGCCTCGTCCACAATGCAGACCCGGTGTTGTTCCAGACCTGCTGCAGCCATAGTCTCCTCAAAAGCAGGAATTCGATCACTATATCGGCGTGCGGATGCGCCGCCATATCCGACAAACCCGATACGACGGCAGCCTCGTTCGACGAGAAGACCAGCCATTGTCCGTGTTGCATCTGGCATGGAGTAGCCTACCGCCATATCGAGGACATTGTCAGTGACCCAACCCTCGACGACAGGTGTCTCGGTCTTCCTGATCAGATCAATGGCTTCCTCTGAATGCTGGTTGCCGACCAGTGAAATGCCAGCGACACGCAGACCGATGAATGTCTGAATTGCAGCGGTTTCGTCCTGTCTGGTTTCCGCAAGTTTGAGTATTAACTCATAGCCGCTCTCGCTGGCGCGATCCTGCATCCCGCGCACATACTTATAAAAGCTCGAGTTCTTCATCGACGGAATGACTGCGCCAATAACCCGACTTTGCCCGGAGGAAAGAATGCCTGCGGAATGGTTCGGAACATAACCAAGTTCCGCCGCAACCTGAAACACGCGCGAGCGCGTTTCCTCTAGCACTCGCTCGGGATAACGGAACGCATTGGATACGGTCATAGGCGATACGCCAGCGGCTTGTGCGACCGACTGCATCGTTATGACATTTTTGCTGCGAACAAGGTTATTCATGGTCTACCGCACCAAATATTCTCATAAATGTTACTTCACAAGGTTTTATATACTCATAAACAAACAAAGCGCAGAAAACCTATCCTTGACGAAATCGGTTTCAAGGTTGATTGTAGCGCTACAATATATTGTAATGCTGGAAATGCACATGATCTTTCATACAGACATCAGGGCAAATCGCGAGATGCGCTCATGAGTTTGCATTCGCAAGACGGAGCGAGCGCACTCGTACTGAAAGCCGTCACGAAGCGTTTCGGCTCCAATATTGCTGTCGACAGTCTTGATCTAACCATCGATGCAGGAAAACTCGTTTCACTGCTCGGTCCATCTGGATGCGGCAAGACGACAACCTTGCGTATGGTTGCAGGATTTGAAAGTGCGGATTCAGGCTCGATCCAAATCGGCGGAACGAATGTAACCAATCTTCCGCCTCATCGGCGCCGTCTTGGCATGGTGTTTCAGAATTACAGTTTGTTTCCGCACAGAACAGTCGCGGAAAATATCGGCTTTGGCTTAAAGATGCAGGGCACCGCTAAAACAGAGCGCGATGAACGCATCAAGTCGATGCTCGATCTCATCCAGTTGTCTGGTCGTGGCGATGCTTTTCCCTCCCAACTTTCGGGCGGTCAGCAGCAGCGCGTGGCGCTTGCGCGTTCGTTGGTGGTGAACCCAAAAGTTTTGCTGCTTGATGAGCCTTTAAGCGCGCTCGATAAATCCTTGCGCGAAAGCATGCAGTTTGAAATCCGCGCCATGCAGGCTCGCCTTGGCATTACCACTCTTCTTGTGACACACGATCAGGAAGAAGCGCTTTCCATGGCCGACGAAGTCGCTGTCATGAATAAGGGGCGTATTCTCCAGCTTGGAACGCCAGGCGAGATTTACGACAAACCGCAGAGCCGTTTTGTTGCCGAATTTCTTGGGGCCTCGAACATTTTCGAGGGCCAGACATCGCCAGACGGCGCATCCCTCTTGGTCGGTGGAAGGCAGGGAAGCTTGGCTCTTCCCCTAGCCACTCGCCAGCCCTCATCACAGCCCCTTACGCTTTCGGTGAGGCCAGAGCGCATCGCGCCGGTCGCAGATGGCAATGGCCTATTGGATGGCCGGGTCGTTGGTGCGGTGTTCCGTGGAAACTACGCGGCTTATCAGATCGACATTCCGGCGCTTGGCCGGGATATATTCATCTACCGGCAAGCGGAAAGCCGCCTTGGCGAACTCGCCTATCATCTCAATCAGGAAATCACGCTCGGCTGGAACCTGCAGGATGCGGTCGTCGTAACATCAGAATGAACTGAAAGCTCAGATTATGCAGAAGAATGGCGCACGTATCGGCATCGACGTGGGCGGAACATTTACCGACTTTGTTCTGTTCGACCCCGACCGCAAAAGCCTGATCCATTACAAGGAGCCATCGACGCCGGAAGATCCGTCTCAGGCGCTGATCTTGGGCTTGCAGTCACTGCTCAGTAAAGCTGATCTTGGCGCAGACCAGATCGACACGATTATGCATGGCACAACAATCGGTCTCAATGCCATTATCCAGAGGCGCGGTGCAAAGATCGCACTCATCGTCAGCGAAGGTTATCGCGATATTCTGGAAATCGCACGCAGCCGCATGCCCTCTTCCTTTGATTTTCATGCAACCAAGGAAGAACCCCTGGTGCCGCGCCATCGCATCATCGAAATCGGTGCAAGACTTTCGGCAAACGGCGCAACAACCCAAATCCCCGACGATGCGGCTCTTGAACAAATTGCGGCACAACTCAACGCGCTCGACGTCGATGCGGCAGCACTTGTATTGATCAATGGCTACACCAACCCTTCAATTGAAAAAGAGCTGGCGCAGAAAATATCCGAAAAGACGAATGGGCTTTCCATTACATCTGCCGCAGCAATCTGGCCAGAAATCCGCGAATATGAACGCACACTGATCGCCTGTCTGAATGCCTATATCCAGCCATTAATGCAGCGCTATTTTGAAGGGCTGTCGACTGGCCTTGCTCGCGATGGCGTTTATGCTCCAATCCTCGTCACAGCCTCCAATGGCGGTTCCCTGAGCATAGGCTCCGCGCAGGAGCGTCCGGTCGAAACCATCCTCTCAGGACCAGCCTCCGGTGTCATGGCGGCCGCGCGCTTGGCTGCAACATCAGGCGTGCGCGCAATCATCACATTTGATATGGGTGGCACGTCGTCAGACATCGCCGTCGCACAAGATGGTTCTGCTGCGCTCGCCACCAAAACCGATATTGGCGGCTTGCCCCTGGTTTTGCCGGTTGTGGATGTCTCGGCCATCGGTGCAGGTGGCGGCTCAATCGTATGGGTCGACGATCATGGTGTGCTAAAAGTCGGCCCTCGCAGTGCTGGCGCAATGCCCGGCCCCATCTCTTACGGTCGCGGCGGCACAGAGCCAACCGTAACCGATTGTTATCTGACGCTTGGTTATATCGATCCAGCCGGTTTCCTTGGTGGACGTATGCAGCTTGAGAGCGAGCCTGCAGCTGCAGCTCTTGCCCAGATAGGCAATCGGATCGGATTTCACGGTGAGAATGCTGCTGCAGAAGCAGCCCAGGGGGCGCTTGCAGTCACCACGGCTGGCATGGCAACCGAACTCTATAAAACACTCGCAGCTCGAGGCCTTGATCCGGCAACGTTTGCACTCGTTCCATTTGGTGGCGCAGGCCCAACACATGCCAACATTTTGGCCGAAGAAGTGGGCATCGCCCGCATCGTCGTTCCTCCAGCAGCAGGAACATTCTGTGCATTGGGTGCAGTGGCAGCAGATTTACGGCGCGATTTCGTTCGCAGCCTGCGCAGAGAGCTTGATGAAGCGAGTGCCGCGACCCTTGCCGAAACATTCGAAACCCTTGCTGCCGAAGGAAATGACTGGCTGGATCAGGAAGGTGAACAAAGCAGTGGACGCCTTTTCGAAAAGGCTGCCGACATGCGTTATGTCGGACAGGCTTATGAACTGCGGGTGGCATTGAACGATGTAGACACAGACGTTCATGCCATTTCTGAGGCTTTTCACCACGAACATGAGCGCATCTATGGTTTCCGCGACAGCACAGCCGAAGTCGAACTGGGAACGGCCCGTCTCGCCGTTATCGGCGTCACGCCCGATCTCGCCGCGCAGGAATTTCCAACAGGCGACGGCAAGCCGGAGATCAAAGGCAGTCGCCGCTTGTTCCACAAAGGCGCATGGCTTGATGCAGATATTTATGACCGCCTCAGTTTCCGGGCAAATGATCAGGTCTGCGGTCCTGCAATTATCGAGCAGGATGATACCACCACTATTCTGCTACCGGGCTGGATAGCCAACTGCGACAAAGCAGGAAATCTGCATCTTGAAAGGCTGGCACAATGAAACTCAACCCAGTCACGCTTGCCATTCTCGGCAACAAGCTTGCAGCTATCAGCGAAGAAATGTGCCTGACGCTGCAGCGCACGGGCCGCACACTTTATGTCAAGGAAACTGCTGATTTTGCTTGTGCGCTTGCCGGGCTGGACGGACGCTTTTTCGCCTATCCACGTTCTATTGGTGTTTCAGGATTTGTGGGCCTTGAATGCGGGCCAACGATTGAAGCAGTGGGGGCGCTTGAACCTGGCGACGTCATCCTGACCAACGATCCCTATCGTTCAGAAGGTCTCGCCACACATCTGCCCGACCTTCATATGATCGAGCCCTATTTCCATGAGGGTCGCGTAGTTGCTTATGGCTGGTGTTTCGTACACTGCTCGGATGTCGGCGGACGTGTGCCATCCAGCATCTCCCCAATGAATACCGAAATCTTTCAGGAAGGTTTGCGTATTCCGCCAGTCAAACTGATGAAGCGCGGAGAAATGTCTCCTGAAGTATGCCTGTTTCTGGAGGCAAACAGCCGTACACCTGAAGCCAATATGGGCGATATTCGCGCCATGCTGGCAGCTCTTGCGGCCGGTCGTCGTCGCGTCGAACAGGCGATTGCCCAGCACGGAGCAGATGAGGTTTCGGTAGCCAGTACTGATCTTGTTTCATATGCAGCCGAAAAGGCGCGATCCGTTCTGCGAAAGGTTCCCTCTGGCTCCTATACGTTTTCAGATTATCTTGATGATGACGCAGCCGGTAATCTGCCTGTTCGCATCGCCCTGACCGTGACATTCGAAGACGGAGAAGTGCATCTGGATTTCACCGGAACTGATCCGCAAGTGGCCACCGCCATGAACATTCCTTCGCGCGGACGTCCCCATGCATGGCTGACACTCCGGGTGCTCGCATTGGTCAACACACTTGACCCAACTGCACCCCTAAATGTTGGCCTTCTCGATACGGTTCGGATAACCGCACCTGAGGGAAGTCTGGTCAATCCGCAGGAACCTGCCGCAACGGGTGTCCGTCATGCCGCCGCCATTCGCGTGAACGACGTGTTGAATGGTGCCTTCGGAAAAGCTTTGCCAGATGTCATGCCTGCTGCATCATCCGGCACGGTCATACCCGTTGTGATGGCGGAACCAGATGGCAAAGGCGGCCGACGTGTACAGGTCATCGAACCGATGATCGGCGGCACGGGCGCACGTTTTGGTCGCGATGGCGTTGATGGTCGAGACAGCGGCATCTCCAATCTCGCCAACAACCCCGTCGAAACGGTCGAAGCCGAGTTGGGCGTTGAAATCCTGCATTACAGTCTACGTCCCGATTCCGGTGGTCCCGGCCAGTGGCGCGGCGGGTGCGGCATGGAACTGACCTTTCGCGCATTGACCGATGACACCAACGTGCTCGGTCGAGGCATGGAGCGTCTGCTGTTCCGCCCATGGGGTTCCTACGGTGGCCAAGCAGGTCTGCCCGGCGCGTTGATAGTCAATCGCGGACGCCTTGATGAACGCAAGCTTGGTAAAATTGACGTACTCAACGTCAACGCAGGCGATACGGTGACCTTTCTGACCCCCGGCGCAGGTGGGTGGGGAAATCCACTTGAACGAGATCCTGACGCGGTGCTGCGTGACGTTCTGGATGGCTTCATTACACCCGACGCCGCTCATGCCGATTATGGCGTGGTAATACATGATGGCATGATCACTAATGACGCCACCGCCGCCCGTCGTCTAACGCTGTCAGAAAACAAGGCCGCTGATGGATTTGGTCCTGAGCGAAAGCACTGGGACGAAGTGTTTGAACCGGCTTTGATGGACAGCCTGAACCGTGCACTTGTGCAGCTTCCTGGATCGGTACGGCAGCGCCAGCGCAAAGCTGTATTCGACGCCGTTTTGCCTACCCTTCCCGAAGGTTTTCCAAAAACGAGGGCCGAAGCCGAGAACGCACATACAGCGCGTATAGCATTCCGGACAGCTGTCGAAAAACTCGTCGCAATTTCCAATTCCGAAAACGCCTGATTGTTCCAGATACGGAGTAACGCAATGACACTAATTACCAGACGAAATCTCCTCGGCTCGGGCGCGATGCTTGGTCTTGGTCTTACCGTAGGCGGGTTCCCACGCATCGCCAATGCGCAGGCCGCAAAAGAAATCACCGTGACGGCCTTTGGTGGCATATGGGAAGAAGCGGTTCGCAAATGCTTTGTTGCACCATTTGAAGCCAAGACCGGTGCAAAGGCCAATGTCTCGCTCGGTGGCCCGCCTCAATGGCTGGCGCAAGTCGAAGCGTCACCCACCAAGCCGCCAGTCGATGTGCTCATTATGACGCCAGACCTTGCTTTGTCCGCAACCAAATCAGGTCTGGTTGACGACTTTACAGTCGAAAAGCTGCCGAACCTCGCAAAAATCCCGCAGCAACTGACGGATTCAGTTGAAGGCAAAGGTACGCTGTTCGACTATGGTGTTGCGGGTATAACCTACAATAAAGACCGGGTGAAAAACCCTCCAAAGTCTTTCGCCGAGTTTGTCGACAGAGTTGCCGCTGGTGAGTTCGTCGCCTCGATCCCCTCCATCAGTTACGCCGTCACACCAATCATGCTGATCTGGGCCATGGCCAAGGCATTTGGCGGCGGTGCCGACAACGTCGATCCGTTCTTCAAGGCAGTTGAACGAATGAAGGATAATCTCATCTATTGGGCCGGACCGAATGATTTTTTCAATCATCTTTCTTCTGGCGAAGCCGATATCGGCATTTATTTCGATGGTCGCACTTGGAACCATTACGATGCCGGCGCAACCTGGATCGACTTCATCAACCCGGAAGAAGGCGGTTCACTCAATGGTTTGGCAGTCCAGAAGGCAAAAAATGCCAATCCGCTCGCCTGGAACTATATTAACGAAGTGCTCGACGCAGCCAACCAGACACAATTTGCCGAGATTATGAACTACGGCGTCACCAATGAGGACGTGGTTTACAGCGAAAAGCTCAAGCCGCGCATCACGCCGTGGCAGAAAACGGCCTTCCCGCCATATGAGCAAATTGCTCAAGTCCGAAATCAATGGGTGGATCGCTGGAACCGGGAAATCGGCCAGTAAGATCGCGGAGCACACTATGAGCCAGACAGAAACATCAAACACTACAGCAAGAACAGGGCTGGCTCTACCGGGCTGGCTGCTCATCTTGCCTGCTCTGGTGTTCCTTCTGGCTTTTTTCGTCCTGCCTCTCTTTGACAACAGCGTACGCAGCTTTGTCGGCACGGACGGCCGTTTGACTTTCACACGTTACGTCACGCTGCTGACCGACCCCTTCTATCTGCGTGTCATCGGCGAGACGATACTGCTTTCAGGTGGTGTGACGCTGATTTGCGTAATCATCGGATATCCAGTCGCCTATTTTCTGGTGCGTAAAGCAGGCCGATGGGCTGGCTTGATCGTCTTTTTGCTTATCGCCCCACTTTTGACGTCAATCATCATGCGTACCTTCGGCTGGCAAGTTCTTTTTGCCCGCCGCGGCCTGATCAACAATCTGCTTGTCGATCAACTCGGGATCATTGCAACGCCATTGCGCTTCACCAACTCGCCGGAAATCACCGTAGCCGCTCTCGTGCATGTACTCGTACCCTTCATGGTTCTTTCGATCGGCACCGTGTTGCAGGGTATAGATCGCAGGCTGGAGGAATCCGCGAAAATTCTGGGAGCCGGTCGTTTTCGCACCTTCTGGGAGGTGACTTTGCCGCTCTCCCTCGACGGCATCGGAACCGGCGCAATTTTGGTGTTCATGATTGCCAACGGAAGCTTCGTTACGCTGGTTATGCTGGGCGGTGGTCTTCAGACTCTCCCATTACTGATCTACCAGCAATTCAACACCACACGCGATTTTGGCATGGCGAGTGCGATGAGTTCGATCCTTCTGGTGATTGCGGTTGCATGTCTCTTCCTGCAATTGCGTCTCGTGCGCCGTCGGGGAGTTTAATCGATGAAACTCTTTGGAAAAGACTGGGCAGACATCGCATTGACCGTGTTTGTGGTCGTGTTCTTTATTTTTATGCTGGCTCCCATTCTAGTTGTTGTACTCGTGTCCTTCACGTCTGCGGGCTATGTGGCCTTTCCCATCCCCGGCTGGTCGCTCAAATGGTTTGTGAATATTTTCGTTTATCAACCATTTGTGGATGCCCTCATCGTCAGCTTTAAGATCGGGATCGGCGCCACCATTCTCTCCTGTCTGATCGGCATCCCCGCCTGCCTTTATCTGGCGCGCTCACGCACAGGCTGGGCAAGCGCGGTTATGGCGTTTCTACTGTCGCCCTTGTCGATGCCGATGATTGTGATTGGTTTCGCGTCGCTGTTCTTCATGAGCAGGCTTGGACTGGGAATTTCATTCAGCGCCCTGTTGATCACCCATACTATCGTCTGTCTTCCCTATGTTGTTCGCACGGTTGCAGGTGTTTATGGCAGCATGTCCAAAAGCTATGAAGAAGCCGCCGCCATTCTGGGAGCCAATCCATTGCAGGTCTTCTGGCATGTCACATTACCCCTCATCCGCCCCGGCATCATGGCGGGGTCGCTGTTTTCATTTCTTACGTCGTTCGACAATTTGCCGGTGAGTTATTTTTTCGCGAGCGCAAGCACGAACACCTTGCCGGTCGTAATGCTGAGCTATCTTGAACACCAGTTCGACCCGACAATCGCAGCTCTCAGCACTTTGCAACTTCTTATGGCAGTTGCGACGCTCATCATTGTCGACCGCATCTATGGCATTAGAAAAATGACGGTGGCCGCATGACGTTTCACTTACCCATCGACCATGTCGTTGTTCTAACAAACGATCTCGATAATGCGGGCACGGCATTTGAAAATGTCGGTTTCCATGTCACACCGATCGCAAAACACAGCGCTGCCATGGGCACGGCCAATCGATGTGTCATGCTCAATGACACCTATATCGAGATCCTTGCAATCATTGAGAAAACAGAAGCCAACGCTAATTGGCGCAAGCTTCTCGAAAATGGATCTGGATTGCGCGGGATTGCGCTGCGCAGCAAAGATGTCGAGGCCGATGTTAGAGCCTATAATGATAAGAACATCGAGACTGAAGCGATAAGGCACTTTTCACGACAAACCGAAACTGGCGGGTTACGGTTTTCGATAAGCCGTTTCAAAGATAGCGTTACTCCAGCCTATCAATGTTTGCTCTGTCAGCACCACACACCTGAACTTCTCTGGACATCTGACGTAATAGAACACCCCAACGGCGCGCAGCGTCTGATATCTGTTGCCACACCGAACGCCTCGGAACTTGAAGTGCTATCTAGCGACTGCGTTGCGGACATATCGATATCGACTGGAAGAAATCGTCTGACGATCAGCGGAATCAGTGAAGCTGTTTTCGATTTGCGCGAGAGTTGCGGATTGGAAATCACGATGGTTCGCCCATGAAATCCTGGCCATCGAATAAACCTTCGTCTTTATGGATGTCGCTTTCGCGCGAGAGGTTTGAAGGCGAAGTTCTCGAAGGTGTTGCGCAGACCGAGATTGTAATCATCGGCGGTGGCATTGCCGGTCTTGCCTCAGCAATCGAGCTTGCGAGGCGTGGGCTCAAAGTCACTGTGCTTGAAGCAGCCAAGGTCGGCTATGGAGCTTCCGGCCGTGCCAATGGGCAAGTCATCTCTGCGCTGACACGTCATGATCCAAAGACGTTGCGGATCATTTGGCCCGGAGACCAGGCTGAACGTTTCATCGAGCTTGTAAAGGGCGCTGCCGACAAACTTTATGCGTTAGCCGAACGTTACCAGATTGACTGCGATTTAAACCGCTCTGGCTGGCTGCAACCAGCGCATAGCACAGGTCGTTTCAAGCGTGTTTCCGCTCTCGCCGCACAATGGGTGGAAGTTGGTGCGCCAACTGCCGTCATTTCTTCGAGCGAGATGGCCGTTCGTTTAGGCACAAATGCTTATCATGGTGGATGGGAGCATAGCGGCGGTGGACACATAAATCCTTATGCTTTCACGGTGGGTCTTGCACGCGGAGCAGTGTCAGAAGGCGCTGTAATCTTCGAGCAAAGTCCTGCGCTCAATCTCACGCGAACGCCAACAGGCTGGCGGATTAAAACCCCCAACGGTGAACTTCACACGGAAAAAGTCGTGCTTGCTACCGCAGCCCACACCGGCAATCTTTGGCCTGAACTTCGACGCTCAATTGTGCCGGTGACATCCTATCAAGCGGCAACCGAGCCGCTGGGCGATCTGGCGGATACAATTCTACCTGGCAATGAAGCATCGTCAGACACCCGATTTGACCTTCGTTATTTCCGCAAGGATCGCGAGGGGCGACTGGTTTCGGGCGGGGCACTCGCCATTCAGGCCGGTGCGGCGTATCGTTTGCCTGCAATGGTTGAGGGTCGATTGCGTCAGCTCTTTCCTGATCTGCCGCGCGGCACCACAAAGACTTTCTGGGGCGGGCGCATCGCCATGACGGTTGATCGTTTACCGCATCTGCATAAACGCGACGGCGGTCTTTACAGCTGGATTGGCTGTAATGGGCGCGGTCTCGCCCTCTCATGCGCTATGGCGGATGTAGTCGCCGATGCTGTGTGCGGCGTAGCGGACGACCAACTGGCATTGCGTCCAACACCTGTGCCACAGATTGCCTTTCACCCCATTGTTAGCCGAACGGCGCGCTTCATCCTGCCCTACCTTCGTTGGCAGGACAGAAACGAAGTTTGATTATAAGCCCAAGGAAAGCCGATGCCCCGCGCCGCCGTTATTCAGCTCTTTCACGAAGCCAATGCCTTCACGCCCGTCAAGGCGGATTACGATGGATTTCTCTCAGCTCAATATTTTCAGGGCGAAGACGTCCGTCGCGAATTCGGCTCAACCAGCAACTGGCTTGGTGGAGTAACGGAAGCTCTTGATGAAGCGGGTTATGAGATTGCTTACGGCGTCTGTACCGGATGTCTTCCGGGAGGTACGCTCGAGGCAGAAAGCTATCACCGTCTCGTGGCAGAAATTCTTAGATCACTTGAAGACATTGCAGCTACAGGCCCCGTAAACGTTGTAGCGCTTTTATTGCACGGAGCGTTGGTGGTTGATGGCGTCGCCACACCTGAGACCGATCTTGCCCGAAAAGTACGCGCAATTGTTGGCCCTCATGTCCGCATCGCCATCCCGCTCGACTTTCACGCCAATGTCGAGCCGATGTTGCCGCACATTGTCGATGTGGTGATAGGTGGCAAATTGTACCCACATGCCGACACACATGCACGCGGCAAAAAGCTGATGCAGCTCACACTCGATCCTGTAAGCTGGTGTACACGGCGCTTCCGCTTGCCGGTAGCAGCGCCCATGAGCGCCCAGACCAGCGATGCAGAGCCATTCAAAAGTCTGGTTGCACTTTCCAACGAAGTCGAGCGCCGCGAAGGGCTTTCCGATGTGGTTGTTATGGGTGGCTTTCCCTATGTGGATTCCGATGATGTTGGAAGCTCGGTTCTCGTAACCGGCATCGACGAAGAAGCCATGAAACAGGCCTATCGCGACATGGCGGAGGTAATCTGGCAACAACGCGAAGCAATCACCCGCCCCGCACCTCCATTCAATGCCATCGCGTCGGAAATCTATGCGCGTGCCTCCACAGGGCGTGTGGTTATTGGTGACGCGGGCGATAATCCGGGTTCGGGCGGCGTTGCCAATGTAGCCGATATTTTCGCAAATCTTTCTGCTCAAGACCTGCCGTTCGCGGCAGGCTTTATGGTTGATGGCCACGCGGTATTGGCTGCTCAAGCAATCGGCGAGGGCAATCGTGGTGAAATTGCCATGGGGCGTTTGCAAAACGGCGAGCCGTTTGTTGTCGATACGCTTGTGGAACGCGTCACGGAGGTGAACTATCGCAATGAAGGCGCCAACCTATATGGCGAATTGCTCGAAGGAGGCTTGGGTGCTGTTCTTCGTGTCCGCGATCAAGGGCATATCGTTCTCGTCACTGAGCGCATTCAGGCCTATGACACACAGGCTTTTCGCAGCTTAGGTATCAATCTCGAAAGCAAGGCGATCATTCACGTCAAATCGAGCAATCACTTCCGCACGTCATTTACGCCGCTCGCAGAGCAAGGCGTTTTTGTCGTCGATAGCGGCGGCTATGCTTCGACGGATGCAGCCAAGTTTCCATTCACAAAGCGCGCTACCCGCATTCTGCCGCTTGCGTCACTCGACAAGAGCGAATGGGACCGTCAGGTCGCAGAAGAATGCGAGATTGCATTTCAGATTTTATGAAGAATAGTTTTTGACGATTTCGCCGCCTTTGATAACAAACTGCAGGTGATCGGCGAAGCCCTCCAGAACGCCTTTATCAAGCGGGTTGGCTGAGAGAACATTGAGATCGGCGCGGTAATTTTCCTTAACATAGCCGATTTCATTCTCAAGACGCACCAGCTTCGCCGCAGTGCTTGTTGCTGCACGAAGTAGATCAAGCGGGGGAACGACGTCGGCACGCAATGCAAACTCATGCAGCTGGCGGGAATGCATCGGCCCGATCAAATCGGTGCCATAAGCCATTGGCACACCCGCGCTATAGGCAAGTTCGACGGCATAAAGTCCCGAGTCGAGCACCAGCTTGATCTTGTCCATCCGATCTTTCGGAAAGCCGCTTTCAGCCCCGACTTCCGCCAACGCCCGGAAGCAAGAGAGCGTCGGCGTCAGGAAACTCCCGGCTTGTTTCATTAGCGCGACGGTCTCTTCATCAAGCAGATTGCCATGTTCGATTGAGCGCACACCGTTACGCACGGCGCGCGCAACCGAACGCGCAGTATATGTGTGCGACACCACATAGAGATCAGCCATATTGGCTTCATCAACGATTGCCGCAATTTCCTCTTCCGAAAACTGATCCGAAGTGATGCGGTCGGTAGGCGAAGAAATCCCGCCGTTGGCCATGATCTTAATATGATGGGCACCGCGTCTGATTTCGTCGCGCGCCGCTCGGCGAACTTCGGCAACACCGTCACAGCGTCGGCCAAGACTAACTTGCGCATAAGTCTCGTCAGTCCGATCCACGCCCATAGCGCGGTGATCGCCATGACCACCACTCGCTGAAAGCGCCTTGCCACCATACAGAAGTCGAGGTCCCGAAATCAGTCCTTCTTCCACCGACTGTGCGAGACCAAAATCAGCGCCGCCGACATCACGCACAGTCGTAAAACCGCGCGAAAGCATGCCATCAAGCACCTGTGCCGCACGTGCGGCAACATACATTGGCGATTGACGTGGCAGCTCCCCCAGATTGGCAGTGTAGGCCGTGGCATGAACATGGGCATCAACCAGCCCCGGAATAACGAATGCGCCCTTAAGATCAATCCGGTTTGCGTCGGAGTGTGGCACTTTTTCTTCGCTTACCTCGAGAATGAAACCATTCTCCAAAACAAGGCGCTGATCGGGGAGCACTTTGCCATTCTCAACGTCAATGACATTGGCATTTTCGAGAATTGTAATCACTGCAATCTGTTCCTGTGATGAAACTTGGAAACGGCAAAAGCCGGACTGCACAACAGACCGGCTTCAACGCTTTTTCGATCAATTTACTTTTCCGACCAGCCAACGCGGTTAAGGAAGAGGTTCTCGTTTGGCAGCGGCGCGAACTCCACATTCTTTGCCGAACCGTAAAGCACCGAAGCCTGATAGAGCGGAATGATATAGTTCTCCGCAGCTACGATCTCATGGACAGACTTGTAGAGTTCAAGTCGACGTTCTGGGTTGATGACGGTTCGCGCCTCATCCAGCGCCTTGTCAAGACGTTCATCCTTGATTGTTGACCAGCTGCTCGATGAATGCAGAAGCGGATAAAGCGTACCATCGGCATCCTGACAGCCACAACTCCAACGTCCAAAGGCTGCCGAAGGGATCGTATTCGAACCTGATTGCATCTGCTGCATCCAGTTGCCCATATCGGTGGTGACGATTTTGACGTTGAGGCCAACATCATTGAGCATTTGCTGGATCGCCTGCACGACGCGCTGATCATAGGTCGGCGTCGTCAGAAGGGTGATTTCGGTTTTGGCAGCATCGCCGACTTCCGCCACCAACTCCTTAGCTCTCTCGGGATTATATTCTGGGGCCTTTATGCCCTCGACAAACCCGAATGAAACCGGGGACGTGAGCTCGTCGATCGGGGCATCATAGCCACCCAGAATACCCTCAACGATGCCTTGCTTATCAATGGCATGGGCTATTGCCAGACGAATGCGTGGATCATCCAGCGGTGCTTTGTTGATATTGAGCGAGAAGAAAGCAATGCGTTCGCCACGGACTGGCAAAACCTTGCTCTGTCCCGACGCTTCCAGTTGGGCTGCAAGATCATTGTCGAGATTGCTTGCGAGATCAGCTGTTCCCGCCTGCAAGTTCGCAATGCGAGTTGAACCATCTGGAACGGCTCGGAAGGCCACTTTCGGGAATTCACCCTTCTTGCCCCAATAATCGTCATTGCGTGCGAGCAGCACTTCAACGCCACGGTTCCAATTCTCAAGCTTGTAAGGACCAGAGCCCACAGGCTTGATGTTGAACTCATCCTTGCTGACCTTCTCCACCACATGTTTTGGCACGATGGAAAGCTTCGTCAACTGTGCAAGCAGAACAGGATAAGGGCCCTTGGTGTTAACGACGACAGTCGTATCATCCTTCGCAACCGCATCGCTGATTTGATTGAACTGGCCTATCTGCGGGCTGGCGAATGCCGGGTCGATGATCCGTTTGATGCTGAAAGCAACGTCCTCAGCCGTCAGCGGTGTACCATCGTGGAATTTCACGTCATTGCGGATTTTGAATTCGACTTCCGCATCGGAAAGATACTTCCACTCGGTGGCGATTTGCGAAGCGATCTCGCCTTTGTCGTCACGCGTCAGCAGATTGTCGAAAATATTGCGATAGACATTGAAGCTGTCGGTGTTCCACTGCACATGCGGGTCCAACGAGCTCGGTTCTGCAATGAAATCCACTGCCAGCAAATCTTTCGCGCTGGCATTATGCGGCTGGGCAGCGAGCGCTGTTGCTGCGAGCATCGCTGCGAAGAGTGCGTTTTTAAAGCGCATCGAAGTTTCTCCCGTGGGTTCCCCGGTTTTCCCAACTGAATGATAATCAAATCATGAACCGAAATAAAAATTTGACATCTCAGTTGTAAGCTTTGCAATATTAATATCAAATACTGCCACTTTACGAAAAGACGCGCAACCAGCGCATTTTCTAAATCTACACGCAATTGAAAAATGCCATTTCAATTTTGTCCCTCAAAGAGAAACAGTTGATTTATAGGAATTGTGAAGGCAACATGCTTCTGTTTCCTCTGGAGAGAGATACGGAGATAAATTCTTCATTCAAGCGATATGGAAAAGAAAATCTGTTCTTTTCTTTAGATCAAAGAGATTTCAAAATATAAAACTGAGAGGTCAGTTATAAATGTTGGATAACGATGCCTACACATCTCCCATATCGCTCGAAGGCAAGGGGGATCTGGCGGAAAAGGCACTGCGAAATGCGATTGTGAATTGCGTTCTGGCACCAGGTGAACGGCTGTCGGAATCTGCACTCGCAACCGAATTCGCATTGGGCCGCGGCGCACTGCGCGCAGCACTCGCACGCCTTAAAGCGAGCGGACTGGTGTCGTCATCCGCACGCAGCGGCTGGGTCGTTACGCCAATTTCGGCAGGCGAAATCCGCGAATTGAGCGCAGCTAGACGGCACCTGGAACCTTTGCTTTTTGCAGCGGTGCTGGACGAGGCGTCTATTCAACGACTGAACGCGCTGGGTGAAATGCATCTGGCGCTTACACAACGCAACGAACTTGGCGGTGACATCCTTCCAACCATTCGCCGCTATGAGCGCGAAATTTTGGAGTTACTCGCCACCCGGCTCAACATGCCGATTGTTGCAGGCTGGCTGACCGACCTTTGGGATCGTGCCGTACGTCTGGTCAACTTCTTCGAAAAAACCGGGCGCGTCAGACTGATCCCCGCCAACCGTTCGCTATTGATCAGTGCGATTATCGAGGGACGAAAGAGCGAAGCACTGGAACTGTTTGGCGCGGCCAATACCGCGCTCGAAACCTATCTGCTCGACCGTTTCCTTGAATCGGAAGCAATGGTCGGCGCGAAACCCGCCCGCCGCAACGCGGGCAAAAGCAAAACCGAAAAAAAATCTCGTCCAGAACCGCATTTGGATAAACCAGGGGCATTATAGATATGAAAGTAGCGAGCCGTTCGATCCGTTCCGCCATTGCAGGCCTCGTTCTCGCCTGCTCACCGCTTACAATGACTGCAGCCTTTGCCAAGGATCAGCTCGTCATTGATCTTGTGAACGAGCCATCATCGCTTGATCCGCATAAGCAGTGGAACCCGGACAGTTACTACGTCTATCGCAATGTTTTCGACAATCTGGTCACACGCACTGATGTTGATGAAATAGCGCCGCAGATCGCTACCGATTGGAAATATAATTCCGATACCGAAATCGTCTTTAAGCTGCGCTCAGACGTGAAATTTCATGACGGGTCGCCGCTGACCGCAAAAGACGTTGCATTCAGCATCAACCGCATCATCAACCCAACCTTCGCAAGCCCGCAGCTTGGTCAGTTCAATAAGATCGTATCGGCCGAAGCCACAGGCAATAACGAAGTCACGGTGAAGACCGACGGCGCTTATCCGGCACTTCTTGCCCAGCTCGTCAAACTGTCCATCGTTCCGGAGAAGGTCGTTAAAGCCAAGGGCGACGATGCTTTCAATGCAGCCCCTGTCGGCTCTGGCCCATATAAGTTTTCGAACTGGCAGCGCGGTGTTGCGGTTAAGCTGGAACGCAATGACGACTATTGGGGCGAAAAGGGCGCATTCAAAACTGCTGAATTCCGTGCGGTTCCTGATGCGGCCACCCGTATCGCCAATCTCCAATCGGGCACCACTGACCTTGCCGTCGGCCTTGATGCCGATCTCGCGGCTCAGATCGAAGGATCCGCCAATGCCAAGCCATTGTCCGTTCTGACCGAACGTGTGGGCTATGTGAAGCTCAACCCGAATCTTCCACCCTTCGATGACAAACGCGTTCGTGAAGCCGTCGCCCGCGCAATCGACAAGGAAGCGATTACCGAAGGGCTCCTTGGTGGCGTTGATAAACCGGTCACGCAAATGGCGACGCCTGCGCATTTCGGCTATGTCGGAGGCATTGAAGGTTATGGCTACGATCTGGCAAAGGCCAAGCAGCTTATCAAGGATGCGGGCGCAACCGGCAAAGCTGTAAGCTTTGCCACCGCCCCTACATTCGACCAGCGCGTTGTGCAGGCCGTGGCGCAAATGATTGGCGAAACGGGACTGACGGTCAATATCGAGATGACCGATATGGCGACCTATTTGAAGAGCGCTCAGAGTGAGCCGAAAAGCCAGCCTGCTATCGCTTTCGGTCGTTGGTCTTGCGCCTGTCAGGATGCAGACGGTGTGCTTTTCCCACTTCTGCATGCGTCAAGCTCGTGGTCGTCCACAAACAACCCTGAAATCAACAAGGCGCTGGAAGCCGCACGCGGCACGCTGGACGAGAACACCCGCCTTGAGAACTACAAAACTGTCAGTACTTTCGTTGCCGAAGACGTCCCCCTCGTGCCGCTTTATCAGGCCGCAATCATCTATGGCGCAGCAAAGCAGCTCCAATGGAAGCCAACGGCCAATGAAAGCCTCTTCCTGAACCGTATGAGCTGGCAGGACTAAAACACCAAAGGTCGGCACAGTTATGCGCCGACCAGCAATAAAAATAACAAGGGAACGATACACGCAGTGCCAGCCTTTTTTCTGACCCGCATTGTGCAGGCATTGATCGCCATTCTTGGCGTCATGACGCTTATTTTCTTTCTGCAACGTCTTGCAGGAGACCCCGTTCTGTTGCTCGTCCCCCAAAACGCAACACAGGCCGATATCGAAGCGATGCGTACCGCGCTTGGCTTCGATCGGCCGCTGGCTGTTCAATACCTCGAATATCTGCGTGGTTTGCTTACTTTCGATCTCGGGCGTTCCTATGTGCAGAATGTCTCCGTATGGACGCTGATTGCGAGCCGCTTGCCCTATACGCTCATGCTGGCCGGAGGTGCGCTTCTCGTCGCTATTGGCCTTGGTATTCCCCTTGGTGTCATTATGGCTGTGCGCCGCGGACGTGCTGAGTCAAAAGCCATTATGGGATTTGTGCTTGCGGGCCAATCCATGCCGACATTCTGGAGCGCGATACTGATGATCATGGTCTTTGCGGTCTGGCTCGGGTGGCTGCCTCCCTCTGGTGCGCGTGATTGGCCAAGCCTCATCATGCCGTCCGTGGCACTCGGCCTCCTCTCCATGGCGACATTTGCGCGTGTGGCCCGTACAGCCGTTCTTGATGAACTCGAAAAAGACTACGTACGCACCGCTCACGCGAAGGGCGTGCCGATAACGCGCATCGTCATTCGCCATTTGTTGCGCAACGCGTCTATCCCAGTTGTCACCGTTGCAGCACTTGAGATTGCCAATCTTCTGGCCGGTGCTGTGATCGTCGAGACCGTCTTCGCATGGCCCGGTTTGGGGCAATTGACCGTTCAAGCAATTGCCGCACGCGATTTCATGGTGGTGCAGGGCGTTGTTCTGCTGGGCGCGATTACTGCGATTGCGCTCAATCTTGTCGCCGACGTGCTTTACAGCATTATCGATCCGCGCATTCGTATGGGAGGTCAGTCATGACATCCCTCACCTCCTCGTCATCCCGGGCACTCGCAAAATGGTCTAAGAAGCTGCCGCTATCGGTTTCACCATTTATCGCGATATTGATCGTTCTGATCCTGATAGCGATATTCGCGCCATTTTTCGCACCCATGGACCCCAACAAGCAAAACCTGCTTGCGCGCCTCAAGGCTCCCGGCTTTGAGAGCCGTGGCATTGTCTATTATCTCGGCTCTGATGAGCTGGGGCGCGATGTTTTAAGCCGCCTGATTTACGGCGCTCGTATTTCGTTGTTGGTTGCTATTTCCTCGGTCGTTCTTTCTGGAATCTTGGGAAGCGTCCTTGGTATGGTTGCAGCCTTTTATCGCGGCTGGACCGAAACTATCATCATGCGGCTGGTCGATATGGTCCTGTCGGTCCCGGCCATTCTTCTGGCAATCATCACTGTTGCCATTCTCGGACCAAGTCTTGCCAATGTCGTCATCGTTCTGGCCTTCACCCGCTGGCCACGCTATGCGCGCGTTGCCTATGGGCAGACGCTTTCTGTGGCCAATATGCCTTATGTCCGCCTGTCACGTTTCATGGGAGCCGGATGGCTGCGCCTTTTATGGCGACATATTCTGCCAAATATCGCAGGCGCGCTTATTGTCGTTGCCACGCTTGAATTCGGGCTGATGGTGTTGTTTGAGGCCGGATTGTCCTTTCTTGGGCTGGGCGTGCAGCCACCAACCGCGAGCTGGGGGGCGATGCTTTCAACCGGACGCAACTATGTAGCTTCCGCATGGTGGATCGCGACATTTCCGGGCGTCGCTTTGTTCCTGCTCGTCCTCTCCATCAACCTTATCGGCGACCATATCCGCGACCGGCTCGACCCGCGCGGCAGATAGGAGTTTTATTCGTGAATTTCGAGAATGAATTCAAAGGCAAAAAAGTTATCGTAACGGGCGCTGGCGGCATCATCGGCGGATGGATTGCCACCGCTTTTGCGCAGGAAGGCGCAATCCTTTGCCTTACCGATCAGGATCAGACAAAGCTTGATGAGCGCATTGCGGAACTTCCCGGCGAAGGCCATTTCGGCATTGTCTCAGACCTTATCGATGCAGCTTCTATCACCAGCTTTGCGGACGCGGTTGCCACATGCTGGGGCGCGCCAGATATTCTCGTCAACAACGCAGGCATATATCCGTCAGGCTTCCTGCTCGACATTTCGCTCGAAGACTGGGACCGCATTATGGGTGTCAATCTGCGCGCTCCATTCCTGCTGTCTCAGCTTTTCGCGAAACAGATGATCAATACGGAAACCGCAGGTTCAATCGTCAATATCTCGTCAGGTGCAGCACGCAAAATGCGCACCACGGTCGTCCCCTATTGCACCTCCAAAACCGCGCTCGACCGCCTGACAAAAGGCTTCGCACTTGAGCTTGCCGAATATGGTATTCGCGTTAATGTGGTCGAACCCGGCTTTGCGGCCGGAAGCGATGTCAGCGCTCTGTCTGATGAACACATAAAGACCGTCACTTCTTCGATACCGCTTGGGCGTGGTTCCTCCGCTCCTGATGTCGCATCCGCAGTTCTTTATGCCACATCATCGGCAGCCGCTTATGTCACCGGCGCTACACTGACTGTAGATGGCGGCAACTCCATCGGTTCGCTTGCCGTATTTCAGCAAAAGAAGAAGGCGCTATGACCGAAAGGCTAAACGTCAAATCGCCCTGGCCCAACTATCAGTGGCCATCTGGAAAGCAGTCAGCAACGCTTCTATCCGTCGATGTGGACGCGCAGGTGCCGTTCATGTGGGCGCATCGCGATGGCCTTCCCGATCGGCTGGCAACGCTCGAAATCCGTAACTTCGGGCCGCGCACCGGGCTTTATCGGCTGATTGACCTATTCGCACGCTATCACGTAAAAGCCAGTTTCTATGTCCCCGGATTGACTGCCGAAACCAACCCGGAAATCCTGCCAGCCCTCATTGAAGCCGGGCATGAGGTAGGCCTTCATGGCTATTTTCATGAGATCGTCGCCGATGTGTCGGATGCAGAATTCACCGGTGCGCTTGAAGCAAGTATAGAGCTGTTCGTCAAACAAACCGGCAAGTCGCCAGTCGGCTTTCGGTCACCCGCATGGGAAATCACGCCGCATATGCTGCGCGAGATCAAGCGTGTGGGATTGGCTTATGACTCCTCACTATCCGGCTTCGATCATCCCTACGAGATCGGCGGCATCACTGAAATCCCCGTTCAATGGGCAATTGACGACGCGATTTTCTTCAAGTTTGAGGGTGGCGGACGGGACAAGTGGCCGCTTCAATCCGGGCAGGCGATATTGCATGACTGGATTTCAGAGTGGCGCACACTGCACCGTTTTGGTGGGTTGTTTACGCTGACCGTACATGACTGGATTTCGGGTCGGGCACAGCGCATCGCCATTTTGGAAGAACTGCTGGACAACATCACCAGCCAAAAAGACACATGGGTCGCAACGGCGGCGGAGATTGCTGCCCACCATGCTTCATCCGTCAATGTAGGGCGCTTTGCTGTCGAAGCGAAAACACCCGCCCCTATCGGCAACCGCAGATTTGGACAGACGAATGGCTGAAAACTGGGCTATCCAGAAAAAGCAAACCTTAAGCGACGGCGGCATAATCGCCTGTCAGAACTGGCTTGCCGCTGAAGCGGGCGCAGCGGTCTTGCGCCGTGGCGGCAACGCAATGGATGCGGCAGTCACGACGGCACTTGTCTTGAGTGTGGTGGAACCTTGGCTTTCCGGTGTCGGCGGTGGCGGTTTTCTCCTGCGTGCTGGTGGCAAAGACGGAAAAGTGGATGCGCTTGATTTCAACGTAGTGTCTCCGCGCCGCCTTGACCCGGATGACTATCCATTGGCACCCGGCAGCGATGGGGACTGGTTCAACTGGCCCAAAGTTGTCGAAGACCGAAATCTCATAGGTTACAGCTCCATATGTGTGCCGGGCGCAATCGCTGGTCTCGCATCTGCGCTGGAACGCTTTGGCTCGATCAGCTTCGCCGATGCGCTGCAGCCCGCAATCGACCATGCCCGGAATGGGCTACAAATTGACTGGTTCACCACGCTTTGCCTCGCTATCGACACCGAAGGACTGAGCCGTTTTCCTGCATCAAGTGCGCTGTTTCTTGACAATGGCCGTGCACCGCGCGTCCCCGAAATAGGCTCGCCGCGTAGCATTCCGATGCCGAAAAAAGCTGCCATGCTGGAGAGACTGGCCCTGGCCGGCGCACGCGACTTCTATGAGGGTGAAATCGCCAAAAAGCTGATTGCAGATTTGCGCGCTGGCGGTAGCCACATCGACAAAGACGATCTGCGCGAGTTCCAGCCTGAGTGGAAAAAGCCGCTCACTGTTGATTATCGCGGTACCATTGTTCACGCTATGCCGGGACTTTCCGGTGGGCCAACCCTCGCGCGCGTTCTCGAGGAACTCGGCAGGACATTGCCGAACGAAGACGCACGTTCCGGAAAAACCGCGCTCGCCTTTGCGCGAGCCATCCGCCGTGCATCTGAAGAACGACTTCGCACACTCGGCCATGGCAGCAGTGGCGAAAGCTGTACGACACACGTCAGCGTTGTTGATCGTGATGGAACCATGGTTTCGCTTACCAACACGCTGTTGTCGCGCTTCGGCTCGAAAGTCGTTGCGCCCTCGCTCGATCTTCTCATGAACAACGGCATGATGTGGTTCGACCCTCGACCGGGGCAGCCAAACTCCATTGCGGCCGGCGTGAAACCGCTTGCAAATATGTGCCCAATTATTGCGAACAAAAGCGGCCTGCCATATATAGCCCTTGGCGCTGCAGGTGGACGTCAGATCATGCCAGCAATCGCGCAGTTATTGTCCTATATCCATGCTTTCGGCATGTCGCCTGAAGAAGCATTTCATGCGCCACGCATCGATGCAAGTGGCGTAAAGCTGCGCGTCAGCGAACGTGCGCAGCCCGATGTCGCATCGCGTTTGAGCGAAGAGTTTCCGGTCGAAATCATCGCCGACACGCTTTATCCGGTGAACTTCTCCATCCCCTCTGTAGTGATGCTCGAAGATGCCCACAATATCGGAATGGCTCATCCCTACCATCCATGGGCAGCGGTACGCACGGAGGCAGAATGACAAACCCTGTGCTTATAGTCGATGAGCTTGTCGTTCATATTGCAGGCCAACCGGTGGTGGATGGAGTCAGCTTTCAGGTCAATGAAAGCGAAATCCTGTCTGTTGTGGGCGAGTCCGGCTGCGGAAAATCGCTGACAGCCTTCTCCGTCATGGGACTGTTGCCTAAGGTCGCAAACATTGCATCGGGGCGCATTATGTTCGGCGAGCATGATCTTGTCGATACATCCGAAAAGACCAAGCGCAACTTACGTGGCAATGATCTCGCGATGATCTTTCAGGAGCCGGTCGCATCGCTCAATCCCCTGATGAAAATCGGTCGGCAGATCGAGGAAAGCCTTGTTGTTCATCGCAATTTGAGCGGAAAGAAAGCCCGTCACGCTGCCATTGCCATGCTTGAGGAAGTGGGAATTCCAGAACCTGAAATTCGCTTTGGGCAATACCCTTTCGAGCTTTCCGGTGGGATGTGCCAGCGTGCAATGATCGCCATGGCCTTGATCTGCCGTCCTCGCCTTCTGATCGCCGATGAACCGACAACGGCGCTCGACGTGACTATTCAGGCGCAAATACTCGATCTCATGAAAAAGCTTCGCGATGAGACCGGGACGGCAATCCTGCTCATCACGCACGATATGGGCGTCGTCGCCGATATGGCCGACCGCGTGGCAGTGATGTATGCAGGTCGCGTCATTGAGCAGGCGCCGGTCGATGCGATCTTCTCTGGCCAAGAGCATCCTTATACAAGGCTGTTGCTCTCAACCATTCCACGTCTGGAAGGCGAACCGAAAACCTATCTACCAACTATCGAAGGCATTGTGCCTGACATCGGCTCATGGCCTGATGGTTGCCGCTTCGCGCCCCGCTGCCCGATCTCGGAAGATCAATGCAGGAAGCATGTACCGCCGCTTTCAGCGCGCATCGATATTGGTGCTGCGGCTTGCTGGCGTTCGCAACAAGTGGGATCACTGGTATGAGCGACATGCTGCTTTCCGTTAAAAATCTTAAAGTTCATTATCCCATTCGTGGCGGTCTTCTGGGACGAGCCGTCAAGTTTGTAAAAGCAGTTGATGGCGTCGATCTTGAGATTGGCCGTGGGGAAAGTGTGGCACTGGTCGGCGAATCCGGCTGTGGTAAATCCACGCTTGGCACGGCAATCCTCGGGATGACCAGAGCGACATCCGGCAATATCAGCTTCGATGGCAAGCCAGTCATGCATGGTCTGTCCGAAACAATACGCGGACTTTCACGTGATATTCAGATCGTGTTTCAGGATCCTGCCTCGGCACTCAATCCAAAGCTGACAATCGGAGAAAGCATCGCTGAGCCGCTCGCTATCCACAATATCGGCACAGCGTCCGAACGCAGTGCGCGTGTGGCAGAACTGCTCAAGCTTGTCGGCCTGCATCCAGAACATGCAGTGAGAAGGCCAAGTGCATTTTCAGGCGGGCAGAGACAGCGCATCGTGATCGCCAGAGCGATGGCACTCAACCCCAAGCTCATGATTTTGGATGAACCAGTTTCAGCGCTCGATGTTTCGATCCGCTCGCAAATACTCAACCTGCTGCTCGATCTTCAACGACAATTCGGACTATCCTATCTGTTCATCAGTCACGACCTATCGGTCGTTCGGCATTTCGCGGATCGTGTAGCGGTCATGTATCTTGGACGGATCGTCGAAACAGGCAAAACCTCCGAGGTCTTCAACCGGCCAGAACATCCTTATACGGAGGCTTTGATATCGGCCATTCCACTGCCTGACCCTGTGGCCCAGCGGCAACGTAAACGCATCGTTTTACGTGGCGACCTACCGAGCCCTGCCAATCCACCAAAGGGCTGTGGCTTTTCCACACGATGCCCTATTGCCATTGCTGAATGCCATCAAATCCCGCCAATCCTCGTTGAACGAAGCGCAACTCGTCGGCTAGCTTGCTATGTTCGTGCAGCATGAAACACGCCTCCTGCCAAGGCGGTGCAAAACCCTTGCGGTGCATATAAGAACCCTTGCAATTTAAACATGAGTACAATAGTAAATTTTTCGCAACGCAGGGCTCGACATGACCGTATTGAAGCTGATCTGCTTGTCATCGATTATTTCCGTCAGAAATATGGCATCTGGCAGAAGGGCGGCGAGATTGATCGCGAAACAAATCTGCGTACTACATCTATGTATGAGATATTAAGACGCAGAAAGCTTAAACTTGTAGAATCTAATAAGGCCGACTGACTGGCGTATCATCAAGCGACGATTTCAATTTGGTTGTATGTAACTCATCGACTCCCCGATGGCTCGACATTGGCGAGAGTCTCGATTAAGATTTTTGACTCCAAGGGGTGTCCCGCAAGGGGCTGAGATACGGCTGGCAAGCGCAGCGCCGTGACCCTTCGAACCTGATCCGGATCATGCCGGCGAAGGGATGGGGAAGTTTAAGCCAGCCTTTTGCCGGTCTCACTGCGAGACCGTATAATGCCAAACTCAAGTGGTCTCGCTGCCAGCAAAAAGGTAGCTTTATGACCAAGCATTTCTCTCAAATATTAAAACAAGAAAGCGAACCATTATGGACGCAGGCGGTTGAGCATTCTTTCGTCAAAGAGCTCTGTGCAGGCACTCTTTCGGATGCATCTATGGCATCCTATCTGGTTCAGGACCATCGTTTTCTAGACAGCTTCCTCACTTTGCTGGGCGCAGCAATGGCCACAGCCGACACGTTTGAGGCGCGGCTGCGCTATGGACGTTTCGCCGGCATGGTCTCAGGAGAAGAAAACACCTATTTTCTTCGCGCTTTCACAGCACTCAATGTAAGCGAAGAACAACGCGCAAATATCCCCGATACCGAACCGACCATCGGGTTCAAAGCAATCATGCGTGAAGCCGCTGACACGCGCTCCTATGGTGCAATACTCTCGGTTCTCAACGTTGCTGAAGGTCTTTATCTCGATTGGGCATCCCGCGCGCAATCGCCACGTCCTGAAAATTTCGTTCATGCAGAATGGATCACACTACATGATAATCCTTCTTTCCAAGAGTTTGTAAGCTTTCTCCAAGCCGAACTGGATCGGATTGGCCCGGCGCAATCTGATATATGTCACAACTTCTTCCAGCGTGCGGTCCGTCTCGAATTTGAATTTTTCGAGGTCAATTATCGCTTGCGCAAATGATAACAATAATGCGGCGGGCAAAGCCCGCCGCTACATTTTCGCCTTAGCCTGACAAATTTAGTTCTTCACAGTATCTTCGAGAAAGAAGCGTCCGAGCGGGTTCTGGTAGAAATTCTCAATGTTCTTGCCCGTGACATTGATATAAGGGCTGTAATAGAGGTCGATCCAGTTGACGTCGTCCTTCGCCATTTTCTGGAGATCGATATACATCGCTTCGCGCTTCTTCGGATCAAGCTCCAGACGCGCTGCTGCAACGAGGTCTTTTACCTTCTCATTATTGTATCGGGTCATGTAATTCATATTGGTATCGTGACCCAAAACGAATGTGGTCTTCTGGTCAGGATCAAGAACATCATTGGTCCAGTACATGACAGAGATATCGTAATCACCCGCAATCAACATATCCCAGCTCTGGCTGGGATCGACTTTCTGGAGATTAACGGTGACGCCTGCCTTCTGAAGCTGTTGTTGTAGAAGAACTGCGATCTGTTCGTCCGTTTCGTTGCCAGCATTGACGATATAATTGAGCGACAAGTCCGATGCGCCAGCATCGGCCAGCATCTGCTTGGCCTTTTCCGGATCATACGGACGCTTGAGATTATCCGCGTAATGATACAGAGCACCCTTCGGTATGTAGGAATTCGCAACCTGACCAATACCGAATGTCACGGTATCGACAATCGACTGCTTATCGATAGCCATGTCCAGCGCCTGACGGACTTCCTTTTTCGCAAGTGCACCGTGCTCATGATTGATCAACAGATGATCTTCGCGTGTGGACGTATCTTCATGGACCTTCAAATTTGGGTCTTTTTTCAACTCGGCCACACGAGAGAACGGTACGAAGATCGCGGCATCCAGCTGACCTGCCTGCACGTTGAGCATCCGCGTATTATCGTCGGGGACCGAAATCCACTCGACACCATCAAGCTTGACGCGATCCGCCTCCCAGAAATTCGGATTCTTTTTCAGAATAACACGATCACCACGACGCCATTCGTCCACCACAAACGCGCCCGACGCCACTGGCTTTTCCGCGTAACCATCCTCGCCCAATTCCTCTACTCCCTTTTTAGAAAGAACCGAGACATTGGGGAGCGCTAGCGTGGACAGAAATGGTGCCGACGGCGTTTTCAATTTAACGACCAGTGTATGCGTATCTGCAGCTTCTGCAGTGTTCACGACCTTATAAGAGTCACTCCACAGAGAAGCTGGATTGTCACGAATACGCAGAAGTGAGAAAGCAGCGTCTTCGGCAGTAATCGGTGATCCATCCGAGAACTTCGCATCGCGCAGCTTGAACGTATAAGTGAGACCGTCATCCGAAATCATCCAACTTTCAGCAAGACCGGGCTCAAGTTTCGTGCCTGTCTTGTCGACCCGCACCAACACATCATAGACGTTTGAGAACACCCAGTTGTCGATGTTCTGTGCGGTCTTGATTGGATCGAAAGTGGAGGAGTCCTCGCGTCGTCCGATTGTCAAAACACCCGCCGCTTCGGCAAGTGCTGCACCAAATGTCATGCTCGTCATGACGGTGACGAGACCGATCTTCATCCATTTTTTAAGCATGTGTATTTCCCCTTATATTTTTTGGTTAGTCGTGCATCGTTTTCGATGCTTGTTCAGGATGCTTCAGCAAGAATTCTCTCTTCAAACAGCGATTTCGTGGGGTCAATATCGGGTATCGCGCTGATGAGTGCCGCCGTATAAGCCTCTTTCGGATGCGCAAACACCTCGGCGCTTAATCCCTCTTCAACGATCTCGCCATGATACATAACGACCACGCGCTCACAGAGATTGCGCACGACAGCCAGATCATGGGCGATGAAAAGCAAGGTCAGCTGCATCTTGCTTTTGAGCTCGCGAAACAAATCAACGATCTGTGCCTGAATGGTGACGTCGAGTGCTGCGATACACTCGTCGGCGATGATCATTTTTGGCTCCACTGCCAAAGCGCGCGCTATACCGGCGCGCTGACATTGTCCGCCGCTCAGGCTGCGTGGCTTGCGCGCGGCAAAGCTTTGATCTAGCCCAACGAGATCCAGCAGCTCGGCAATGCGCTGAGGTATATTCTTGGCGTCGACCTTGCCTTGTACCCGCAGCACTTCGGCTAAGGTTTCACCAACCGTCATGCGCGGATTGAGCGAATTGAACGGGTCCTGAAATACCATGGCCGCATCACGACGCAGTGCCGCCAGAGCTTCCTTACGATCAGGGCTGAGCGTCAATCCGTCGAATGTAATGCTGCCGTCGGCGATTGGTGTCAGGCCTAAAATTGCACGGGCAAGTGTACTTTTCCCGCTGCCAGATTCCCCAACGATTCCGATCGTCTCACCAGCCTGAACTTCAAGACTGACACCCTTTAACGCGCTCGTTTTCCGGGCCTTGAGGAATCCCCCAGCGACAGCGTAACGAACGTGCAGATCATTGACCTGCAACAGCGGCGGCTCCCCCAACTGAGGAACGAGACGCAATGAGGCCGTTTCAGGCAACGACGGATGGCTGGCTATGAGATTGCGTGTGTAGGGATCGCGGGGATTGCCGAGAACTTCGCTCTTCAGTCCCTGTTCCAGCACCTTCCCATTGCGCATCACTGCAATACGATCACAAGTCTGCGCGACCACCCCAAGATCATGGGTGATGAGAATAATAGAGAGCCCGCGTTGATCACGAATGTCCATCAAAAGCTGGAGTATCTGCGCTTGAATGGTGACATCGAGCGCAGTTGTCGGCTCATCAGCAATGAGAATTTCAGGGTCGCAGGAAAGGGCCACCGCAATCATCGCACGTTGACGCATCCCGCCTGAAAACTCATGCGGATAGCTGCCATATTGGCGCGTCGGGTCTGTAAACCCGACCTGCGCCATAATTTCGATTGCTGCTGTGCGGGCTTTAATCTTATCCAACCCCCTATGAAAGCGTATCCCTTCTGCGATCTGGTCGCCAACACTCATTACGGGATCAAGATGGCTGGTCGGATTCTGGAAAATCATACCAATCTTGCCACCACGCACCGCAAGCAATTCAGCTTCGCTCGCCTGTGCCAAATCCGTGCCGCCGAGCATGACCGAACCTGCGGTGATCTTTAAAATCGACGATGGCAAAAGCCTGACTATCGAGCGGCAAAGTAAACTTTTCCCCGATCCGCTTTCACCGACCAAGCCAAGAATTTCACCCTGGTTGAGCGTGAGAGAAACATCATCGATCAAGCGCCTGGTTTCATCCGGCAAGTAAGCATCAACCTGAAGATTGCGGATCGAAAGAACTGACTTTGTCATTCATGCACTCCCAGCGCTTCACCCAGTCCATCGCCGAGCAAGCTAAAACCAAAAGCCAGAAACACGATAGAGAGCCCCGGAAACAACGTGATCCACCAGGCAGTCGTTACAAACGGCTGGCCTTCGGCAACCATGACGCCCCATTCGGCAACCGGCGGCTGTACGCCGAGCCCGAGATAGCTGATTGCTGCACCATTCAGCAGCACGAGAACCGCATCCGACATTACGAAAACCAGCGAACCGGCAATCGCATTCGGCAGAAGATGGCGAAACATGATGCGGAAACGGCTGAACCCAAGGCTTTCCGCAGCAACGGCATAGTCTGTGGATTTCAAAACCAGTATCTGTGCCCGAACAAGGCGGGCGTATGAAACCCATCCAACCAGTGCCATGGCTATATAGAAACTCGTCAGGCCCGGCCCTAGAATGGCAATGATTGAGAGCATCAGAACCAGAAATGGGAATGCCAGAATGATATCGATCAGACGCATGAAGATCGTATCAACGATGCCACCAAAAAAACCGGCAATCGTACCGACGACCGTTCCAATGGCAAAGGGGAATATAACGCCGAAGACTGCGATCTGAAGATCGATACGTGCACCCCAGATAACGCGTGAGAGAATATCCCGTCCGAAATTATCGGTCCCGAACGGATGCAACCATGACGGTGGCTGCAGACGAACGTCGGCATTTTGAACAACTGGATCAAAAGGCGCGATCAACGGTGCGCCAAAAGCCAGCAGTACAAAGAGGGCAAGAACACCGATTCCAATGGCAAGCGTGGTCCGCTGGCTCAGAAAGCGACGCCAGTTGATCAAGGTGATGGGGATAAGACGCGCATTCATAGCTTCACCCTTGGATCAAGGGCGACAGTGGCAATGTCGGCCATGAAATTGACCATAACCGTTGCGCACGCAAAGACCATGGCTACCCCCTGCACAACCATATAATCGCGGGAGAAGATCGCGCGCACAAGCAGCTGCCCCATGCCCGGAAGCGCAAACACGCTCTCGACGACCACTGTGCTGCCGATCAGCCAGCCGATGTTGACGGCAAGCAAATTGACAGTCGGTACAAGAGAGTTGGGTAAAACGTGTCGCCAGAAAACAATGCTTTCAGGCATTCCGCGAGCTCTGGCAGCTGTGGCAACATCTGAATTGAGTGACTGGATCATCGCAGCGCGCAGGCTGCGCGCAAGTACAGTTGAAAGTGAAAGGGCTATCGTCAGACTCGGCAGAACCAGATGCGCCAGCTTCTCTTTCAACGTGTTGCCATAGCCTGATACCGGCAGTAGATCGAGCTTCACGCTAAAGAGGATAATCAGCATCAGAGCGAGCCAGAAAGGCGGAAAGCCGATCCCGAATGTCGACACCGTGCGTATCACATGATCGCTGAGTTTACCGTTACGCCGTGCAGCGATCGCCGCTAAAGGAACCGCGATCAGGATCGAAAGAATGACACTACAAATAACCAGCATCAAAGTAGGTTCAATGCGTGTCGCAATCAGCTTCAGGACGTCAATTTTATAGAGGATCGACTTGCCCATTTCGCCATTCGCGATGTTGCGCAGGAAATAGAGATATTGAAGCCACATGGGTTCATCGAGGCCATACTGCGCACGAATATTGGCAATGGCTGCGGGCGTCGCGCGCGTGCCTAGAAGCACACGTGCCGGATCACCCGGAATAAGCCGGACCAGTACGAATGTGATGACACTGATGCCGAACAGAACCGGCAACAACTGAAAGGGGCGACGGAGTACAAACTGGAAGCGATGCATGAGCTGCGGAGTTTCTCCCTAATATTCTGATCTATCGAGAGGAACGATGTCGATTGAGAAAGCTGGTAACGACCGGGTAGTAATAAGTCGGGTTCTCGTAAAACGGCATATGGCTGGCATTTGGCACCACATGCAGTTCGGCATTTTTCAAGGCAAGTTTCATGCGCAGCGCGCAGGCAGGCGTCAGCTCATCATGCTCACCAACCGTGATCAGCACCGGAACCTCGATCTTGCCGAGATCAGGCAGACGGTTCCAGTCTTTCAGATTACCCGTATAGAGAAACTCATTCGGACCTTGCATCGTGCCGTATGGCCCCATGTTCCAATCATCCAGCGAACGCCTTACAGGTGCTGGCCAATCCGACAGGCGGCATACGTGGCGATAATTGAGGATCGTGATCGCCGCCGCATATTCCGGGTGATCGAGCGTTCCCTGCGCTTCATGCTTCTGCATCATCGCAACAGTTTCTGACCCCAGCGCACTGCGTAACCGCTCTAGTTCACTCACCAGATGCGGCATGTCCGCGACCGTATCTTCAAGAATAAGTGTCTTCAGATTTTGTGGATAAGTCAGTGCATAATCAATTCCAAGCCAACCGCCCCAGGAATGACCAAGAATATGCACCTTACCAAGACCAAGCGCCTGACGGACGGTTTCAGTTTCCTCGACATAGCGCGCGATTGTCCACAATGCAGGATCAGTTGGCCGATCAGACGCACCCGTGCCAAGCTGATCGAAAGCTACCACGCGGTAGCCGTCGTCGATCAGACACGAATGCGCATCTCTTAAATAGTCGCACGGCAAACCGGGTCCGCCGTTGAGGCAGAACACCACCTCGTCTCCGGTTCCAAAACTATACGCCACCACCTTATGAGTGCCGACAGACACTTCATACCGGTTGTCCGGTTTCATCTCACGCCACATCTGTTCCCCGATCACCGCATCGACCCGTTTCCCGCGTCGAATTGTCGGCATCATTTTTCTTTTGATTTTGGACCGAATAACTAAACTACACCAGCTATAAGAAGTGATAGGATGCAATCGGGAGGTAGGTTTCGGAGACCGTGATGCGAGACGAGATTGAGACCTTCAGACAGAACTTTACTGCTCACCAAACGCTCGATGGGCGCATTGATGAGATATTTCAGGCTATGAAACCGCTTGGCTTCGAAGCCCTCATCTACGATTACACCCCATCCGCTTTCGACATGAATGGCGACATGATGGGACCGTCGCTGATGAAACTGCGCAATATCAGCGATGACATGCTCGAATTTTGGGCCGAAAAAGGCTATTTCCGCATTGATCCGGTTCAGCGCCTCGCGTGTAGGGCATCTGTACCATTCTTCTGGAATTATGATGAGCGGGCTGAATCGCTGCTGCAGGAATTCATGACGGAAGACACAGCACCCGTCGCAAACTATCTTCATGAGCGCGATATATCTGCAGGCGTCACCGTTCCCATTCATATGCCACATGGCGATTATGCGACCGTCACCGGTGTATTTTCTGGCCCACGATCCGATTTCAGACAGCGCGCTTTGCGCTATGTGGCCGATTTCAATCTGATGGCACAGATTTTCCATCAAAGCGCATATGAGCTTTTTGACGAACATACTCGCGGCATTGGCAAGGTGCACCTCACAGTTCGCGAACGCGAGTGTCTGCGCTATGCAGCTGAAGGCCTCTCAGCGAAAGAAATCTCCCGTATCATCGACAGATCCGTTCCGACAGTTGTGATGCATCTCAATGCCGCCGCCAAAAAACTGGGGGCAAAGAACCGCACTCAGGCCGTTGTTCGAGCGACACGTGCGCGACTGCTTGATGCCTGATTGCGGCCTGGCGGTCTGTTTCCGATATTTGCATCCCTAAGACACAGACGTCGATCATATGTAAGGCTCAATCCACTAGACCTATAAGTTATGATAGCTGCCGCCGCCAAAAAAGCGGCGCTATGGTTCTCCAAAAACGCACAAATGGAGGACCAATTGGCTTCAATCAATCAGACGGAAGGCTTCGCCACTTTCCGCGATTATCAGACTTGGTACCGCATTACCGGCTCACTCGATTCAGAAAAACTCCCGCTCGTCGTCGCTCATGGCGGCCCCGGCTGCACGCATGATTATGTGGATGCCTTTAAGGACATCGCAGCACTCGATGGTCGTGCGGTCATTCATTACGACCAGCTCGGCAACGGCAACTCCACACGTCTTCCTGATAGGGGCCCCGATTTCTGGACCGTGAATTTGTTTCTGGAAGAACTGGACAACCTTCTGAAACATCTCAGCATTCAGGATCGCTATGCCTATCTGGGACAATCGTGGGGTGGAATATTGGGCGCTGAACATGCAGTGCGAAAACCGGATGGCCTCAAAGCACTGGTGATCGCCAACTCACCTGCCAACATGCGAACTTGGGTCGCGGAGGCCAACCGCCTACGGCGTGAACTCCCTTCCGAAGTACAACAAACTTTGTTGAAACACGAAGAAGCAGGCAGTCTGACCGATCCTGAATATATCGCCGCTTCGCGGGTATTTTACGATCGTCATGTCTGCCGCGTAAGCCCATGGCCAAAGGAAGTCGCGCGAACCTTCGCCATCATGGATGAAGACAATACCGTCTATCGCAACATGAATGGCCCGACCGAATTCCATGTGATTGGCACGATGAAGGACTGGACGATTGAAGACCGTCTCAACCGAATTCAAGCACCAACGCTTGTCATCTCCGGTCGTTATGACGAGGCTACCCCTTTGGTGGTGAAACCTTACGTCAACAATGTCCCGGGTAGTGAATGGGTGCTTTTTGAGGAATCGAGCCACATGCCACATGTGGAAGAACGCGATCTTTGCATGAAGACAGTATCGATGTTTCTGAACAATTTTGAGACAGCTTGAGCTAAACAGGTCGCCAGACTGAAGATCTGGCGACCTGTTGCATATCTAGAATGAAGCCTTTTCCATTTCCGGCAACACGGTGAAGAGATCCCCGACGAGGCCGTAATCGGCAACCTGGAAGATCGGAGCTTCCTCGTCCTTGTTGATCGCAACAATCACGCGGCTGTCTTTCATGCCTGCAAGATGCTGGATCGCGCCCGAGATACCAACTGCGATGTAAAGATCAGGTGCAACCACCTTGCCGGTCTGACCAACCTGCCAGTCGTTTGGTGCATAGCCCGCATCAACTGCCGCACGGCTGGCACCAACCGCAGCACCAAGCTTGTCAGCAACAGGCAGGATCACTTCCTGGAATTTTTCCGATGAACCAAGTGCACGACCGCCCGAGATAATGATCTTGGCAGAGGTCAGCTCCGGACGATCACCACCCGAAAGCGCGTTCTCAACAAAGCTCGACAGTGCCGGATCGCTCGCAGCATTCACGCTTTCAACTGCAGCCGAACCACCTTCGCCGGTAGCCTGGAACGAAGCCGTACGAACGGTGATGACCTTCTTGGCATCAGTTGACTGCACAGTCTGGATTGCATTGCCTGCATAGATCGGACGCTTGAAAGTGTCAGCGGACACCACTTCCATGATTTCAGAAAGCTGCATCACATCGAGAAGTGCTGCAACGCGTGGAAGCACGTTCTTGGCCGAAGTGGTTGCTGGTGCGATGATCGTGTCGTACTGGCCTGCAAGTTCAACAATGAGTGCTGCCAATGGCTCAGCCAGACGGTTTTCCAGCGCATCGCTTTCAGCCAGCAGAACCTTGCGCACACCGGAAAGCTTTGCAGCTGCGTCAGCTGCAGCTTTCGCACCCTTGCCTGCAACCAGCACGTCCACATCGCCACCGATTTTACCGGCAGCCGTCAGTGCCTTTGCGGTCTGATCGGAAAGGCTTGCATTGTCATGTTCGGCAATAAGAAGAATAGCCATTTATCTTGTCCCTTCCGATTTCTTACAATACGCCATCGGCCTTGAGCTTCTCGACCAGTTCGGAAACCGAACCGACCTTGACGCCCGCCTTGCGGCCACCCGGTTCTTCAGTCTTCAAGACCTTAAGACGCGGCGCAATATCAGCACCGAAATCGGCAGGCGACTTTTCATCAAGTGGCTTCTTCTTGGCCTTCATGATGTTTGGCAGCGATGCATAACGCGGCTGGTTCAAACGAAGATCAACTGTCACAATGGCTGGAAGCTTCACATCAATGGTCTGAAGACCGCCGTCAACTTCGCGGGTCACCTTGGCCGAACCGTCACCCAGTTCAACTTTCGATGCAAAAGTTGCCTGGCTCCAGTTGAGAAGCGCCGAAAGCATCTGACCAGTCTGGTTGGCGTCGTCATCAATCGCCTGCTTGCCCAGGAACACGAGGTCTGGCTGTTCAGCCTCGACAACGCCTTTCAGCACCTTGGCAACACCAAGCGGCTCGACAGCTTCATCAACCTTGACCAGAATGGCACGATCCGCACCCATGGCAAGCGCCGTGCGCAGCGTTTCCTGTGCCTGTGCCGGGCCAACCGAAACCGCGATGATTTCCGTCACCTTGCCTGCTTCCTTAAGACGGATCGCTTCTTCAACTGCAATCTCGTCAAAAGGGTTCATCGACATCTTCACGTTCGATAGCTCAACGCCCGAACCATCACCCTTAACACGGATCTTTACGTTGTAATCTACAACCCGCTTTACTGCGACGACTACCTTCATAAGGCTAACCTCTCATTCAAATAGAAACATGGTTTTGCGTCATCTGCATGTTAAACGCGTGCACGCTTGGCTTCCGGATCGTAAGGCGACTCTTCAATCACGCGAGCCTTGCGCATTTCACCCAGAACCGGGATCTCAAGTTCAGTTCCCGGCACACCCAGTTCCAAAGGTAGCAGCGCCAGCGCGATATCATGTTTGAAAGTGTACGAATAACTGCCCGATGTAACACGGCCGACGAGCTTGCCGTCATGATACACGCATTCCGAGGTCAGCGTGCTCGCACCATCTGTTTCGACGGCAAGCGTCACGGAACGCTGTTTGATACCGCGCTCCTTTTGTACAAGCAGGGCTTGTTTACCGATGAAGTCGCCCTTGTCTAGACGGATAAAGCGTTCAAGACCGCTCTCCCAAGCACTTAACTCAGGATTCATGTCGCGATACATCGCACGATAGGATTTATCGAGACGCAGCGACTCCAGTGCATGCAGACCGATGAGACGCAAGCCATGCTCTTTGCCTGCAGCCAGCAATGCTTCCAGCAAATGCCGCTGATAAGCGAGCGGATGATAGAGTTCCCAACCAAGCTCGCCTTCGTAATTAACGCGCAGTAGACGCACGTCACTGGCAAGCCCGACCGTTCCCGACTTGATGCCAAACCACGGAAATACCTCGTTGGACAGATCAATCTCTGTCAGCGACTGCAGAACCTCGCGCGCCTTCGGGCCGACGATGGTGAAGCAGCCACGGTCATTGGTAACGTTGCGCAAGCTCACGCTGCCGTCCTTGGGCAGAAGCTTTGACAGATCATCGAAATTCCAGCGTTCGGCACGCGGTGTGGAAATCATATAAAAGTTGTCATCATCCATGCGAGCAACGACATATTCGGCCTGCACTCCGCCCGTTTTCGTCAGATGATGGGCCAGATTAACCCGGCCCACTTTCGGCAGTCGATTAGCAAGAATACCATCAAGCCACGCTTCTGCACCTGGACCACTGACTTCAAACTTGGTCATGGGCGTCATCTCGACGAGGCCTACCGCATTGCGCACGGCCTCGACTTCCTCGGCAACATACTTGCCCTTTTCAGTCCAGCGCCAGCTGTACTGATCCTTGGCTTCCACGCCCTTCGGTGCAAACCAGTTCGGCATTTCCCAGCCATTGAGGCAGCCCCAAACTGCTCCGAGCTCAGTCAGCCGATCATAGGACGGCGCTGTTTTCTGCGGACGCGCTGCAGGCATATCCTGACCCGGATAATGCTGATCCGCATGAGTACCCCATGCTTCTCGCACCTTTTCACGGGTCCAGTTCTTGTTGGCATAATCACCGAAGCGGCGCGGGTCGAGTTCGCTCGTATCGATACTGTTGCTTCCTTCAACGATGCGCTCAGAGAGATAGTAGCCGATAGCACCACCCCACAGAATTCCGCCAGGCACACCTTCTGCGAGCCAGACATTATCCAACCCCCAAGCAGGCCCGACCAGCGGCAACTCGTCGGCTGTCATCTGGAATGGTCCGCGCACATTGGCCTTAATGCCAACGCGGCCAAGCGTTGGCACAAGTTCCATCGCCCGTTCCCAATTCCACGAAACGGAGTCAAAATCTTCTTCCAGCAGGTCGGCACCGAACCACTCAGGCACACCGTTTTCAGCAAACAACTTCAGATGTTCGGTCTTTTCGTAAGGTCCAAACATCAGGCCATCGCCCTCTTCGCGCAGGTAGCCTTCAAAACCTTCATCACGCAGGATCGGCATTTCCGGCAAGCCCTGACGCTTGCGCTCAATCACTTCGGGTACGGCATCGGTGATCCAGTACTGGTGGACAATCGGAATTGCCGGAATATCAAGCCCAAGCATCGCGCCGGTCTGACGAGCATAGTTGCCGGTGGCTGAAATGATGTGCTCGCAGATGATGTCACCATTATTGGTTTTCACCTTCCACTCGCCGCTCGGCAGACGCTCGAAGCCATTTACCTGTGTGTTGAGGTAAATCTTGGCACCATTGTCGCGTGCACCCTTGGCAAGCGCCATGGTCACGTCAGCAGGCGCGATATGGCCATCGTCAGGATGATAGAGTGCGCCAAGCATATCAGGATTGTTTTCAAGCAAAGGCCATAACTCACGAGCACGAGCCGGAGACACGAGTTCTGCCCGAATGCCCTGCACCTCGGCGACACTCATATAGCTTTTATATTCGTCAAGCCGGTCGCGTGTGTTGGCAATGCGCAGCTGTCCGCATTTGTGCCAGCCAACATGTTGTCCTGTCTCGGCTTCCAACCCTTCATAAATCTCGATCGACTTGTTGATCATTCGACCGATATTGATGTTGCGTGCATAAGAAGGGATCAGGCCCGCGGCGTGCCATGTCGAACCGGCGGTAAGCTGGGTACGTTCCAACAGAACGACGTCTGACCAACCTCGTTTTGCCAGACCGTATAGAATTGAGGCACCAACGCACCCTCCCCCGATGACCACCGCGCGTGCATGAGTCTGCATTCCAAGTTCCCTTCCATGTCATATTTTGTGGGGACGACCAGCGATCAGACTGAGCAGCCAGACGGTCCCGTTTGGCATTACATTACAGAGGGTTCTCGACGCTGTGAGCTTGATAAAAAATCCGCATAGGTATAACTTCAGATTATGCATAGACTCCGCTCGCTGATCCCCTCTGCCAACTATCTTTTCGTGTTTGAGGCGGCGGCTCGCCGTCTAAGCTTCACGGCGGCTGCAGAAGAGCTGAATGTCAGCCAGCCCGCAGTGAGCAAGACCATCAAATTGTTAGAGGAAGCGACCGGTCTAAAGCTTTTCAGGCGCGACCGCAGTCGTCTGGAGCTGACAGCTGAGGGGCAAAGGCTTTATCGCGAAACGCAGGAAGCGTTCGATCATCTGCACATGGTCATCTCTTCCATGCGCAAGAAGCATTCGCGCGACATTATTCGGGTGTCGTTCTCGTCGTCTTTTGTGCAGCTCTGGTTGCTGCCGCGTTTGAAAAGCTTCAAGGAAAAACATCCCGATGTGGCCCTTCGCATCGAGGAAAGCAGCCGGGACGATCAGGATATGCTCGAAGAAGACATCGACGTTTCGGCCCGGCTAGGGAATGGCAAGTGGCCCGGCATCCATTCATGGCCTTTTGTGACCGAGGAAGTATGGCTTGTTTGCAGCCCGTCCTATCTGGAAGAACACGGAGCAATCAAATCCCCGCAGGACCTCCTCAACCACACATTATTGCATTTCGAGGAACGGCATCGGTCGCGGCTTGGATGGCGAGAATGGCTTGAACGAAGCGGTGTACCCAACCCGCGTATAGAGCAAGACTTTGTCTTCACCGACGCGCTTAGTTCCATTGAAGCCGCAGTATTTGGACAGGGCATCGCACTTGGCTGGAAGCATCTCGTTCGTGACCACATCGCGGCCGGTCGTCTCGTCCCCGCAATCGATATTTTCAACCGATCCGGTGATATTATTCATCTTGTCATGCCAGCCCAGCGCCCACCAAAACGAGGCGCTGAACTGTTTCGCGACTGGTTGCTGGAACAAGGCGCAGATGCCGAATTTGGCATTTAAAACCTATCCCGAAAATCGCTTCGAACTTTTGCTGGGAACGCTTTGATTATTGTGCAAACACAACGGTTTTATGCCCATTCAGCATAACGCGGTTTTCTGCATGCATCTTTACCGCGCGCGCCAGAACCCGGCTCTCGATATCACGACCCGTTGCCACAAAATCCTCAGCACTCATGGAGTGCGTCACCCGCTCGGTTTCCTGTTCGATAATAGGGCCTTCATCAAGGTCTGGCGTTACATAATGCGCGGTCGCACCAATTAGTTTCACGCCGCGTTCGAATGCCTGATGATACGGCTTGGCACCCTTGAAGGATGGCAAAAACGAATGATGAATATTGATGATTTTGCCGAACAGACGGTTCGAAAGATTATCTGAGAGCACCTGCATATAGCGGGCGAGCACAACCAGATCAGCCTGGCTTTCCCGCACGAGATCAAGCAACCGCGCCTCTTGCTCAGCCTTGTTATCTTTATTCACGGCCCAATAATGATATGGAATTTGAGCGCTTGCGGCAGTCTCTCGGCTATCCTCGTGGTTAGACACCACGGCGACAATATCGGCATTCAGCCAACCAACCCGGATTTGATAGAGAAGATGCAACATGGCATGGTCGAACTTCGACACCATAAGCACGATCTTTGGTTTGCGGTTCGCGTCAGCAACCGTGAATTTCATACCAAATCGTTCGCCGGCTGGCTTCAATGCGTGCTCTATGGCATCGCGTGACATGCCAAGCGGAGCAGTGAAAGCGATGCGCATGAAAAAGCGGTTGGTCAGCTTGTCACGGAACTGATTGCTTTCGGCAATGTTGCCCCCCACTGCGGCAAGTTCGGTTGTGATTGCCGCCACGATACCAGGCTTGTCATCACAATCCAGCGTCAGAACAAAAAGTGTAGGATCGATGCTGGCCACGGGCCGCACCTTGACTGACATGTCATTCATGATTGTTCTTTCTGAAATTTCACGAGCCTTTGGCGGATTTGCCGAAAGCGTAGTCACCAACCTTGGGCACGAATTTCGAAGGCATATAACCGTTCGGCTTATCGCCAACTGAAACACCCGTATTGAGGATACCCGCCTGATAATCTGGGACAAACAGCGAGTACGGATAAGTCGGTTGGATCGCACTCGCCTCATCCAGCTTCATGCGCAGTTCGTCGGGGATCGTAAACGCAAGCGCACCGAGATTATCATCCAGCTGGGTAAGCTTGCTTGCGCCGATGATAGCGGCGCCAATACCGGGCTGAGTGACGACCCAGTTAAGTGCGATCTGAGCCATTGATTTTCCCATAGCGTCGGACGCTTCAGAAAGTGCAGCAACGATACGCATATTGCGCTGAGTGAAGAGCCCTAACCCCTCAGCATTATTGCGATTGAGACGCCCCTCACCGCCCGCACGGTATTTGCCAGACAGAAGCCCCATAGCCAATGGACTCCAGGCGGTAATGCCCATTCCAAGATTCTGTCCGAGTGGCACAAATTCCTGTTCAATGCTGCGTTCGGCCAGCGAATACGGCAGCTGCAGGCTGATCGGTTGCGACAGTGCATGTGCTTCCGCCCATGTTTGCGCCCGCGCCGCATACCAGGACGGCACATCGGACAGGCCACAATAACGGATTTTACCAGCGCGTATCAGATCATCGAAGCCGCGCATCACTTCTTCCACAGGGGTCATACCGTCCCATGTGTGTACCATATAAAGATCGATGTAATCGGTCTTCAGACGTTTCAGCGACTGGTCAACAGCACGCATCATGTTCTTGCGACTATTGCCACCCGCATTGGCATTGCCGGGCTGGAGATTGTTCGAATATTTGGTCGCAATCACTACCTGATCACGACTCGCAGTTTCCGTGACGAACTTGCCAACCAGAGTTTCGCTGAGCCCCGCGCCATAGGAGTCTGCAGTATCGATGAAATTGCCACCCACCTCCAGATAACGATTGAAGATGGTGCGGGCATTGTCTTCATCTGTGCCCCAAGAGCCGCCGATCCCTCTCACGCCCCCATTGCCAAACGTCATCGCGCCAAGCGCAAGACGGCTTACGCGCAGCCCGGATCGGCCAAGGAGGAAATAGTGATCAAGCGACATCGGGAAGCTCCTCTTTATCAAGCGGATTACATGAAGCCTTGATAAGGACGACAAGCAACAGTCTGCTGGACATAATTGATCATTGAGATGAAATCGAAAACTGGCCTACCCGTCACCTTCTGCACGGCATGTGCATAGGGTGGCAGATCACTGCATTCGAGCAGAATAGAGCGTACTTCCGGATTATCGCGAACCAGTTTTTTGGCAACTTCACAAACTTCGTGTTCGATTGCTGCTGAATCAAGAGTTCCTTTTTCTTCAAGGATCGCTTCGCGAAACTCGGCCTGATCTTCCATTCCAGCCAACACAACCGGGATCGTATCCGGGATGCCACTCGCAGCGAAATGGCGGGGTGTCAGGCGTTCTGCATTGGCAGTGATAACGCCCACCGTGCCACGCGCCACTGCATGCATGAACGGGATCTGCATCAGGCTCGACAGAAAGACCGGAATATCGACAGCTTCCGCAACCTCTTCCTGAAAATAAGCCATGAACCCACAAGCACCTGTAATGGCTTTGACACCGCGTCCTTGCAGCTCAAGCGCCGCTTCCACGAAAGCTTCGCGCAGCGCCGGATCACGCTGGTTCAGCAGACGATCAATGGACGCGCCGCGCACCTCCTGATAACGCACCGGATATTTATATGTAGTCGCATTGCCGACATTGCCGGGCACACAGGGATAGGCGGCATCCAGAATGAGGATGCCGACCTGTTCCCCATACCACGACTGGCTGTTTCGGCTGACCGCGTAAACAGTCATCGTTGCAGTCTCCGATATGAATTTGGTTGAGGTGGATGCAGCAGCAATCCGCTGCATCAAGTCGTAATCTTATCGACTATTCGATAAGCTTCGGAGCGCCAGTGTCCCCAATGCTTTCATCAAGACCATAGGATTCCAGGATTTTGGCAATCGTGCCATCCTTGTGCATCTCTTCGATATTCGCATCGAGCGCGGCGCCAAAATCCGTTGCACTTTTAGCGTAAGGCAAGCTTGCCTGTGCCGCTTCCTTAGTGGCTCGAATGCGATCGTCAGGCTGCGCAATCTCAACCTTGATGTCTTTCAAGTTGCCATTCTTGGCAGCATAAGCACCTGTCGAATAACCGTCGATACCAACATCAATACGACCGGAGGCGAGATCCTGATGCATGTTCACCGAGTTCGGATAAAGGCGAAGATTGGTACCCAACAGTTTTTTGGCATCTGTCACCCAGAGATAGCCCTGAACAGTGCCGACATTCTTGCCAACCAGTTCTTCGACGGTCTTGATCCCATCCTTGGAATAAAGGCCCATCTGATCCTTATAAAGCGGATAGGAAAGGTTCATCACCTTGGCGCGCTCGGCTGTGCGATACCAGTCACCGGTGGTAATATCGGCCTGACCAGACAGAACATACTGAATTGCCGCGGCCGGATCGACCGCAACAGGCTTCAACGTCAGACATTCGCGTTTGGCGAATTCTGTCGCGATATCGCCATCCAGCCCACTCATTTTGCCGCTTTCATCCATGAATGAATGCGGTGCATAGGTGGTGACGGCAATCGTCAATGTTCCCGGCGTAATGGTTTTAAACTCATGCTTCGGCTTGCAATCCTGTGCTAAGGCTGTTGCTGACAGCCCCATCAGAATGGCAACACTGATAATACTTTTGCGAATGATCCCGTTATTCATGTGCGACTCCCCTTTTGTTATTGTGAATTATCGCGCGGCATAAGCGGATGACCGCTTCTCCACGTAAGATACGATCCATGCCGCCGGAACGCAGATCGTGGCATAGAGCAACCCTGCCAACATCAGCGCGGGCATATAGCGGAATGTGTTGGCGCCAATTTCATAGGCATTGCTCACGAGTTCTGGCAGCGCGATAGTGAAACAGAGCGAGGTGCTCTGAAAGATCAGGATGGCAAAGCCCAACAGCGCAGGCAGCGCCACTCGCAAGGCCTGTGGCAACAAAACAAAGCGCAACTCATCCAGCATACTGAAACCCATTGCTTCAGCTGCTTCTCGCTGACCATGATGGATCGATTGCAGGCTGGCGCGTATGATTTCACTCGTATAGGCGCCGGTGTTCCAGGCCAAACCTATAACTGCTGCCGCAAAAGACGTCATTGTCAGTCCTGTTGAGGGCAGGCCGAAATACATGAACTGCAGAAGAACCAATGCGGGCGCACCACGGCCAATTTCAACCAGAAACAGGCTTACATAACGCGCAGTACGAGATTTGGCACCAACACCGAGCGCCAAACCAAGTCCAAGCGGAATGCCGATGGCGAGACTTAAAGCGGCAACCTGCAGACTGATTTTAAGGCCACCAAGAAGCGCTGGCATCCATTCGTAAAACTCATCCAGGGTGGGAAACATCAGCGGGCCACCTTTGCTCTCAAATAGCTGTCAGCAGAACGCGACAACCACGCAACCGGAAGGCTCAGGAAAATGTAGAACAGGCCAACCAGCGCGAAAACTTCAATGCCCTTGAAGGTAAGCTGCGATAACTGATTGCCGCGAAAAGCCAGATCCGCAACGCCGATGGTCGATGCGACAGCCGTTTCCTTCATAAGCCCTATCAGATAGCTCGCAGCCGAAGGCAGCGCGACCCGAAATGCCTGCGGAGCGACTACGTCAATCAATGTAAATCTGGTGCCGAGATTGAGAGCCGTTGCCGCCTCCCACTGACCATGATGGAGTGACGTCAGCGCACCGCGATAGATCTCAGCCATATTGGCCGACGCAATCAGGCCAAGGCCGATCAACGCTGCGACAAAAGGATTGATCGGCATGATGCCCATACCGATGCCGAAGAAAATAATGAAGAGCCACAGAATGGGCGGAAGAGCGCGCACGACCTGAATGAGGAAAGCCGCAATCCAACGTGTAGGTGCGAAGCTGGCTCTGCGTGCAGCCAATAATGGCACGCCGAGAATACAGCCGATGCCAAACGAACCTAGCGTTAAAGCAAGTGTCCAGGGCAAGCCACTCAGGATGAGAAGAACATTGTCTGCTGTCATCTGTCATGCACCGCACGAAGAAATCGCTTCGTGCGCTCCTCTTGCGGATTACGCATGATTTCTTTCGACGCACCTTTTTCTATGATCTTACCTTCGGCCATGATCATGACAGTGTCCGAAACATTTTCGGCAAAACCCATTTCATGCGTGACAACCAGCATCGTCATGCCGCTTTCAGCCAATTCACGCATCACAGCCAAAACTTCGAGGCCAAGTTCAGGATCGAGTGCGGAAGTCGGCTCATCGAATAGCATCACCTGCGGATCAAGCGCCAGCGAGCGCGCAATCGCGATACGCTGCTGCTGTCCGCCAGAACAACGCCCCGGATATTGAGTTGCTTTATCGGCAAGTCCGACACGCTCCAGCAGTTGAAGCGCCCTTTCATCAGCCTCAGCACGGCTACGCCCCAACACGCGCTCCTGCGGCAAGCTGACATTGCGTAGAACGCTCATATGCGGAAATAAGTTGAACGACTGGAACACCATCCCAACCGTGTTACGCAACTCTTTCAGCTGGTCCTTACGTGGCTGTTGCGTAGCATCAAGCTTCACCTTGCCCACCGCAATTAAGCCGCCGTCTGGCTGCTCCAGATAATTGATACAGCGCAACAACGTACTTTTGCCTGAACCGCTGGGACCGATGATTGCAAGGACCTCGCCCTGTGCGACATCCAGATCGATATTTTCGAGAACGCGATGTGCGCCGAAATGCTTGCTAAGCCTTTCAAGGCGAATAAGTTTTGGTGAGAGAGCGGTCAAAGTCGCCGTGTCAGACACCTGTGTCGGTCGCATTGCGTTCAACAAGAAAACTCCCCATTTTGATCGTTCATCACGATTGTTCCATCGTTCCGCGACGTGCAGATTTCTAATTCCTGCAGCAGGTGCTGGAGTATTTATAGTGCTAACGGCTGTTTCGTATTTTTTTGCCGTCAGTGTTCCCTTGGTTAGTCACGATAGTCCCGGCCCAACAGATTACAAATGCAAAAAATATCCGCACAGTCATAACCTGAAGTGATACCGCCTTATGTCAGGCTATAGCACTTTGCCAAGCCGCAATCCGTCATAGATTGCAGCATGTGTATTGCGCGCAGAAACCGCATCACCAATCCGATAAAGTTCGAAGGCACTTTCTGGGTTTCTGACCAGTTTTTGCGGCCTTCTATCTATAAGCGCGTCGTAGTCGACTGCACCCATGTTCCGGGAAAGCGGTTTAAGGTCAAAATACAGATCATCCATCGGTCTTGTACCGTCATTGACAACGATCTGGTCGAATTCGCGCTCAAAACTGATACCGCCATAGTCGCTACCAATCTGCGCCATCAGCCTGTTATTGTCTCGGCGGATTGCCTCCAGACGATAGGCCACAGTAAATATCACATCCTTTTTCTGCAGGCTGCGCATATAGGGCACGAGATTCATGCCCATCACCTCAGGCGCAAAGGTGCGATCTGCTGTCATGATCTCTACTTTCCCACCTGAGTTCGTGATGAACTCGGAGGCCTGCAGCCCGGCATGATCACCTGCTTCATCGAATACCAGCACATTTGCGCCCGGTCGCACATCACCTGAGATTATGTCCCAGGCCGAAACCGCTAATTCATTACCCTCACGCAGGATTTGCACATCAGGCATGCCACCTGTGGCGATAACTGCCACATCGGGTGTTTCACCCAGCACAACATCGGCTTCTGCCCATGTATTGAAATGGAATTCGACGCCAAGTTTTTCGCATTGCGCCATGCGCCAGTCGATAATGCCCATCATTTCACGACGACGCGGGCTTTGAGCCGTTAATCGTACCTGTCCGCCGGGATGGTTTGCGGCCTCAAACACCGTAACCCTGTGACCGCGCTCAGCACTCACGCGCGCCACTTCCAAACCCGCTGGCCCAGCACCAACAACGACGACACGACGGCTTTGATCCGCTTTCTGCACCAAATGCGGCATGGTCAGTTCACGCCCTGTCGACGGATTATGGATGCAATAGGCAGAACCACCCTGATAGATGCGATCCAGACAGTAGTTGGCACCCACACAGGGGCGAATTTCCTCTTCCCGCTTTTCGATAATCTTGCGCACGATATGCGGGTCAGTCATATGCGCCCGCGTCATACCCACCATGTCGAGCTTGCCAGATGCAATCGCATGACGGGCTGTAGCTACATCCTGAATTTTCGCAGCATGAAAGGTTGCCATTCCAGTGCTTGCACGAATTTCGCCCGCGAAATCAAGATGTGGTGCACTAGGCATTCCTTGAATGGGGATAACATCCGTCAATCCGGCATCGGTTTCGATATGCCCGCGAATAACGTTGAGAAAATCGACAAGGCCGCTTTCCTTCAACTTGCGCGATATCTCAAGACCATCGGATTTCGTCAGCCCACCCTCGAGAACATCATCGGCAACATAGCGAATGCCGATCAAAAAATCAGGACCAACACGCTCCCGAATGGCATTCAATACCTGTAACGAAAAGCGCATACGATTATCTAGCGAGCCCCCATAATCGCCATCAAGCTCATTGGTTAGTGGCGACCAGAACTGGTCCAGCAAATGACCATAAGCTTCGAGTTCCAGCCCATCGAGACCAGCGGCCTTCATCCGTTCTGCAGCGTCGGCATAGTTGCCGATAATACGCTCAATATCCCATTCCTCGGCCTTCTTGGGATAGGCGCGATGAGCAGGCTCATGCTTGCTCGTCGATGAAAGTGAAGGCAACCAATCGCCCTTATCCCAACGCGTACGGCGGCCAAGATGAGTGAGCTGGATCATTACTGCCGCGCCGTACTCATGACACTCGTCAGCAAGATCGCGCAGCCACGGCACCACCTCATCCTTATAAGCAAGCACGTTGTTGAACGCCGGTGGACTATCCCTTGAAACGGCTGCCGAACCGGCCGTCATCGTCAAAGCAATGCCAGCTTTGGCACGCTCGACATGATAGGCACGATAACGCTCCTTGGGCATGCCATCTTCGGCATAGGCTGGTTCATGAGAGGTAAGCATGATGCGATTGCGAAGCGTCAGATGCTTGATCTGAAGCGGCTGCAGCAGCGGATCGACTGACATATCAAAAGTTCCCATTTTATGATTTTTTATGAGCTAAGTATAAATGTACATAACTGTCAATTTAATAATCATAGATGTACATTGCCCTTGCCAAACCAGTGTTGTCTGGTAAGAATTCAACAATGGAACAGGTCACAACGAGTGATGCAGGATGGCGCGGCTCGCCGGATTTATGGCTTCAGGCAGCCTATGATGCGCTGATTGAAAACGGCGTTGACGCTGTCCGCATTCTACCGCTTGCAAAGACACTCGATATTTCGCGCACGAGTTTTTATTGGTTCTTCAAAGATCGCGAAGAGCTGCTCGACGCTCTCACCGCACGCTGGCGCGATAAAAATACGGGCGCCCTTTTGCGCCAGACTGACGCCTATGCGGAAACCATCGAAGAAGCTGTTTTGAACGTCTTTGACTGTTGGCTGAACCGCGATTTGTTTGATCCAGCGTTCGAATTCGCAATTAGAAGCTGGGCTTTACAATCCGCACAGGTCGAGGAGGAGGTGCGCGAAGCCGACGCCTCTCGGCTTGAAGGTTTGACCCGCATGTTTGAGCGTTTCGGGTTTGATAAAGCTATCGCAGATGTTCGCGCACGCACGATCTATCTCGTGCAGATCGGCTATATTTCAATGCGGACGCAGGAAGAAACTGAGGTGCGCCTCGCGCGCATTCCTCATTATGTGCAAGCCTTCACCGGCCAAACACCACAGCAAAGGGAACTCGACAGGTTTTTATCGAGGCACTCGTTGAACAGATACTGATAAGGCTCAAAAGGCCGGAAGGATGCTCGACGAGCACATGCCTGCTTTTTCAACTTTAAAACTGTCATCAGTATTTTTTTGCTGATCTGGCCATTGCCTGCAAAATGATGACCGTCGATGCCGCACCGGGGTCCATGTGACCGAGCGAGCGTTCGCGCAAGCGCGCGGCACGCCCCTTGGTGGCAATCATCGAGCGGGTCGTATTGGCGCCAGCCGTGGCAGCTGCCACAACCTTGTCCCAGAATTCAGTAGAACTTCTATTTTCGGCGACTGCCGCTTGAGCGGCCTCAGCGGCTGGCAGCCAAGCGTCAAGCATTGTCTTGTCACCACGTTGACCGTGACCACGCTCGCGAATACCCACCCCGATAGCTTCAATAATGGCCGCAGAAGTGGCAAGATCGAGATCATTATGGCCTGCTGTTGCTCGCGCTGCACGACGAAAACCCGTGGCATAAAGCGGACCCGTCGATGCGCCGACCGCATTGATGAAGGCTGTTGCTGCCGTATTGAGAACCGTCGAAATATCTGTGTCATCCAGATTGAGCTTGGACAACTCGCTCCGCACAGTTTGAAAGCCCAGTGCCATTGTCGTTCCATGGTCGCCGTCGCCGATTGCACCGTCGAGTTCGGACAGCCGATCACGGTCAGCTTCTATAGCTGCAGAAACAGCATCAAACATATGGGCAAGACGACGAGCAGCAGTTTCCGACATGGATTTTCTCCTCAAACCTTACAACTGCAACGCGCGTCGCTCATCATAAGGCGTATGCTAATTTACTTTCAGGCAGAGTGAAACGATAGAACTCAAACACAGCGTTTAGCTGATTTTGAGGCTCGCCGTTTCACAAGGATGCAGCAACAAATCCGTCAATTCCTGATCGAGGTGCATGATGGATATCGACGCCCCAACCATATCCAGAGACGTGCAATAGTGTCCGATCCAGTTGGCTTCAATGTGAATATTCTTCGCTTCAAGCCGCTGTGCCACGCGCCTATAAAGAACATACAGTTCCATCAACGGCGTCGCTCCGAATGAATTGACCAAGACTGCGACGCGGTCACCTGAGACGGCCTTCATTTCATTGAAAATTCTGTCCATGATGCTATCGACGATTTCGTCAGCCTGTCGGATGCGGTCACGCGAAACACCCGGCTCGCCATGAATACCGACGCCTATTTCCATGTCTTCGGGACCAATCTCGAAATTGTGCCGACCAGTTTGCGGCAAAGAGCCTGGTTCCAGCGCCACACCTATGGTGTAAGTGCGCGCATTGGCTTTGCGTGTCGCGATCTCGCAGGCTTCCAGTGAAAGCCCTTTGTCGCAGGCCGCACCTGCCACTTTAAAGACAAAGAAGTTGCCTGCCACACCACGCCGTCCGTCCTTGTCATCTATCGGCGATGAAGCAATGTCATCGGTGGTCAGAACGGTCCTGATCCGAATGCCCTTCTCCTCGGCCATTTCGGCCGCCATCTCGAAGTTCATGACGTCGCCTGCGTAGTTACCATAGACGAAGAGCACACCCTCGCCATTGGAAGCTGCAAGCGCGCACTGAACAATCGGATCTGGTGGAGGAGACGAGAAGACGTTGCCCACAGCAACCGCATCTGCCAGTCCCTTCCCGACATAGCCAAGGAAACATGGCTCATGCCCTGCTCCTCCGCCAATCACCAAGCCGACCTTCCCGGGACGTGGGCCATCACATGCGACCAGCGCACGATTGGAGCCGCCGATCGGTCGCAGAAATTTTCCATGCGCGCGGACAACGCCATCAAGCATTTCCTCAACCACCTCATTGGGGTTGTTGAGGAGTTTCTTTACACGCACGCGAAAGGCTGCCGGAATCTGGTTTGTCTTAGGCTTCTGCGAAAGCCGCGCATCAAGGTCAATAACGCCATCAGCGCGCAGAATGCCAAGCCCCGTCGCAGCATCTGTGACCAGCACATTGATGCAACCACCGCGGAGGGCTGCCAGGAGCGCTGGCACTTTGTCAAATCCACCCGCAACCGCGATACGCGTGTGGATCTGGCGTAATTTGTCGAGCGAGATGCCTATGGTCCGCTCATCAAGTGGCCCCGCAACCGGCTTCCCACGCTCGTCGATAAAACGACCCGCTACGACCCCAACCGCACCTGCTGCAAGATATTGTTGCAGAGATACGGATTCAAAAAAGCCGCTTGTGTGAATGGTAGAATTGGAGCGAAGCGATGAGACGCCAAACAGAATACGATTGGCATTCTCAAGCGTGGCGAATTGTTCCTGCAGCAATGGCTCATCCAGCATAACATCCCGCGTCTGCTGCGAACGAACCATCGCAGGCGCCATGATGTTGATGCAGCGCGCCGAGACTGCTTCCGCAAGAACGGTCGCACAACGTTCAGGCGTATAAGGAAATGATGCAGTCGTCCCACCCGTCGCTTGCACAACCGTCATATCCTGCAAAGTACCGATGGCGGTCTGCTCACCCACCGAAAGCACAGTACGGCCCCAGGCGACAGCAAGTGTGTCACCTGATTTCAGGATCTTGTTAAGCGCATGAGCACCAGCTCCACCCAGCCGATCGATCAAAGGCCGAGCATTGTCGTCGTGGGGAATGATAAGGCAGTCAGTCAGCCCGAAATGGCGCTTTAGTTCCTGAGCAATAGACAGCGATTCAAGGCGCCCACCTTCAATGGAAATATTGACGATACCCTTTTCACGTGCTTCGGCCAGATAGCTGTTTACGGTCGCGCGTGAAATGCCCATGACATCGGCAATCTGGCTCTGCGTCAGACCGTCTTCGTAATAAAGCCAGCAGGCCCATACGTAGGGATCGTCACCATAACGCATCGGAATCGCAAGCGAATTTTCGCTGGAATTGGCCTTCGGCTTGCCAGCCTTGCGCGATGTGTTGGGCTTAAGCGTCATGCGATTTTCTGTTGCCTCTGTTCCACCCGCAAACATGAAAGCAGTCGAACGCAATTGCAACACGATCAATCGAATTTGGCGCCTGAACGTGTGGGCCCACACAGTTTTCAGACGCCAAATGCAAAATCAAAGCAAAGAGCTTACTGCAAGCGGCTCTTTGCCTGTGCCGAAAGGTCTGTCAGAATCAGCGCGCAAGATGTTGCGCCTGCATCAAGTACGCCCAGCGAGCGCTCGCCAAGGCGACTTGCCCGGCCAATCTTTGCAACCAGATTGAGCGTTGAGTCACGGCCTGTTTCGGCTGCAGCCGATAGAGCATCCAGACTTTCAGCAAAGGACTGGCCTTTGCCGTTTGCCTCGTCAAAAGCATTGATGGCCGGGATTAGCGTGTCGAGCAGTGTCTTGTCACCGAGCTTTGCCGAGCCAATTGACTGGATGCCTTCCAGACCGGCATGGAGCATCGTGCTGAAAGTGGCTGCGTCGATATTCTCGATGCCTTCCAGCTTCTCCGCGAACTCGTTGAACATCACGCCATAAAGCGGGCCCATGGAACCGCCGATTTCGGTGAGCAGAACTGTTCCCAGTGTGTCGAGACCTTCTGCAAGAGACACATCCTTGCCTCTCAGGCGTTCTGCTGCAAGGCCGAAACCCTTGGCCATATTCACGCCGTGATCGCCATCGCCGATCCTGCCGTCGATCTCGCTCAGATAGGCTTTGTTTTCGATGATCCGCTCCGCAAGCGAAAGTACGATCTCACCCGATCCTGCATTCTTGAATGTCTGCATGATACACCTCTTTCTTACAAAACTGTCGTGCAGCGGGCTTCGACATCCAGCAGCGTCTTGAGCTCATCATCAAGCGCCATGACAGTCAGCGTGGCTCCAACCATTTCGAGTGAGGTAAAGTAGTTGCCCACATAGGTGCGGTAAATCTTAAGACCACGCCCAGTGATTTCCTGCTCAATTGTATCATTGAGGATATAGAGTTCGTTGAGCGGTGTTGCCCCCAAACCAGACACCAGAACAGCCACTTCAGTGCCTTCTGAAAGATCATGGTCGTCGAGAACGATCTTGGTCATGTCCTTGGCAACTTCGTCGGCACGCTTTAGCGGCTCAACGCGAACGCCTGGTTCTCCATGATGGCCGATACCGACTTCCATCGTGCCTGGTTCGATAGTGAAGTTTGGATGACCAACCGATGGCAGCGTGCACGGACCAAGACCCACACCGATGGAACGGCAATTGTCGATAGCCTTCTGTGCGGTTGCCTGTACTTCATGAAGGCTTGCACCCGAAGCAGCCTTTGCACCACCAACTTTCCACATGAAGATTTCGCCAGCAACGCCGCGGCGCTTTTCACGTTCTTCGATGGGAGCCGAGCAGACGTCGTCATTGGCAACTACGGTCAGAACTTCAATTCCGACCTTGGCGGCGAGCTTCACTGCCATTTTCACATTCATGTTGTCTCCGGCATAATTGCCGTAGAGACAGACAACACCCTTGCCACCATTTGCTTCACGCGCGGCATCGTAAAAACTCTTGGCGGTGGGCGAAGAGAAGAGCTCGCCAACAGCAACAGCATCGAGCAGGTTCTTGCCGGTATAGCCGATGAACGCAGGCTCGTGGCCCGAGCCACCCCCGGTGATAACGCCGACTTTCCCTTCGACAGGTGCGTCTTTTGCTACAACCACACGAGGGTTTTCCGTCGATAGCCGCACGAGATCGTTATGAGCTTTGATGAAACCCTTGACAGTGTCTTCGACCACTTCATCCGGGTTATTGATAAATCTTTGCATTTTGCACCTATCGAAGGCGAGAGATGAGTTCCCGCTCTGTAATTTTAAAGCCGTATTTTCGGCCCCGAACAATCGTCAGACCGTTCGCTTTGTTAAAGAATTGTGTAGCCACCATCGATCAGAAGGTCGGCACCATTTATCATGTTCGCGCCGCTTGATGCCAGAAAGACTGCGGCAGCGGCAATTTCTTCGGGAAACGCGAAGCGTCCGGTAGGAATGCGCTTTTTAGCCGCTTCGCCCTTCTCGCCGCTCCAGGCTTTCTTGCCCAGTTCCGTGAGAACAATGGTCGGCGAGATCGTGTTGACGGTGATGCCGTATTTGCCCCATTCGGCAGCAAAGGTTTTCGACATACCTATAACACCGAACTTCGACGCGCAGTAAGCAACGTGGTCTTCAATGGCTACAGTGCCAGCCTGCGAAGCAAGATTGACGATCTTGCCACCCTTGCCCGCAGAGATCATGGCGCGGCCCACTTCCTGTGTGACGAGGAAGCTACCCTTGAGATTGATTGCAATCGTGCGATCCCAATCGGAAATAGTCAGATCTTCGGCAGGAGCGAGAAAAACAACTCCTGCACTGTTTACAGCAATATCAATCTGTCCGAATGCCTCGACCACACCTGACACCGCAGCCTTTACCGAACCAGGATCAGATACATCACAGACAAAAGGCTTTGCAGCATCTCCAAGCGCTTCAGCCTTGGCGCGCGCCTGATCAGCATTGATATCAAGCACAGCAACCTTTGCACCCTTGGCAGCGAAGGCTTCAGCAACAGCCGCGCCAATACCGGAAGCAGCGCCAGTTACCAGAGCAACTTTACCGTTGAGCGGGAAGTTCAGGTCGATTTGGGGAGATTGGTCGGACATGGTTTGATCCTCGGTGTTGAGGGTAGCGGAATGTTTGGGTTGCGGGATGAGCTGGATGCTCATCCCGCAGTTCTCTATTACTTGCGTGTTTCCAGCAACTTATCGACATTGTCGGCCGTTACTGGCGTCCAAGGAACATTGTATTCCTTGTCCTTACCATCGTTGAATGGCATGTCAGGATACTGAGCCCAGATATCAGACTGTGGCTTGTAATCGCCTTTCTTCGCATGGAAGATTGCAAGGTCCATAGCTCCCTGCGCCTGAGCGCGCGCATCCTGCAGAATCGACGTCATCGTGCCAGCCTTAACTGCGTTAAGAGCGTCGGTCACACCGTCGATACCTGCGATAGCAAAATCATCAACCTTGAGGCCTGCCGACTTGATGGCTTCAATCGCGCCGAGAGCCATTTCGTCGTTCTGGCCGATCACGCCGTTGATTTCGCCTTTGTGTGCGGTCAACCAGTTTTCCATCAGTGTCTGTGCTTCAGCGCGCGACCAGTTTGCGGTCTGCTGTTCAAGAACCTTCACGTCCGGACATTCAGCAAGAGCCTTCTTGTTGCCTTCGAGGCGCGAAACCTGCGACGACTGGCCAATCGGGCCCTCAATGATGACGACATTGCCTTTGCAGCCAATCTTGTCGAGAACGGTCTTGGCTTCCATGTAGCCGGAAACCGCATCATCAGAACCGACATAAGAAGCCAGAAGATCAGAGTTTACGCGGGTGTTGGAACCCACAACCGGGATGTTTGCATCTGCGGCTGCCTGAACAGCGGTCGCACCGGCTTCAACATCTATCGGCACGAAAATGATCGCGTCGAACTGCTGGGTGATCATGGTATTGAATTGTTCCTGCTGAACGAGCGCATCATAGCGCCCGTCGAAAACCGTCAGCGAAACTTCACCGCTCTTGACCGCTGGGTGCTCCTTCAGCGCTTCAGACCATATCTGCATGAATTCAGCATTAAGGCCGTAAGGGGCTGCGCCAATCTTGAGCTTTTCCTGAGCATTTGCAGCGCCTGCGAGTAAGGCCGTAGCCGATGCCAGGGCAATCAGCAATTTCTTCATCGGTATTCTCCTCCACATTATCCGCAATTATTGAATGTGCGGCTTTGATTGCGCCATGTGACTGGCAATTGGAAACTTCTAGAAATCAGGCGCTCTGGTTACGTTTCTGATCGAGCATGACTGCACCGACGATCAACGCGCCTTTGAGAACCTGCTGGTAGTAAGATTCGATACCCATCAGATCGAGACCATTGTTCATGACGCCGATGATGAGCGCACCAATCAGCGTTCCAGTTACGCGACCCACGCCACCCGAAAGACTGGTACCGCCGATAACAACCGCAGCAATTGCATCCAGTTCGTAAGCGATACCGGCCTGTGGCAGCGCCGAACCGGTGCGAGCGGCGAGCATCATGCCTGCAAGGCCGGAAAGTGCGCCGGAGATGATATAAACACTGAAGCGAACACGGGTGACATTGATACCCGATGTCTTTGCAGCATGGGGGTTGCCACCAACAGCATAGACATAGCGGCCGAAGCGCGTGCGGGTGAGAACCCACCAGGCGCCAATGAAGACGATCGCCAGAATAATGACAGGCATCGGGATGCCCATGATCTTGGCGGTACCAATCCAGCGGAAATCCGGGATCAGTGCAGGCACAGGCTTACCGCCACCATAGATAAGCGTCATGCCGCGTGCAGCCGAGAGCATACCGAGCGTTGCAACGAATGCAGGCACCGAGAAGCGGGAAACGATCCAGCCGACCAATGCGCCGCAGGCACAACCAACAGCAAGACCGGCAGCGATGGCTACAACCGCAGGATAAGGGCCGCCCGCAACACTTGCAGCGGCAGATGTCGTGGCAAGGCTAGCCGCAACGATACCTGTGAGCGCTGCAACCGAGCCTACAGAAAGATCAATGCCACGCGTCAGAATGACAAACGTCATGCCAATAGCCAGCACACCGTTGATTGAGGTCTGTAGCAGAACGTTCGAAATATTGCCTGTTGTCAGGAAGTATGGATTTGACACCGACAGGATGAAGACGAGAAGCAGGAAGGCGAGGAAAATGCCGTATTCCTGAATGATCAACCGGCGCTTCTCGGAAGCGAACCAGCTGCTCGTTTGTGTTTTCTCGATATTGCTCACGTTTTCCAGCCTCTTCCCAGCCTGCCAGTGTCAGGCCTAATCTCAATCAGGCACTCTGATCATTTGTTTTCAAGCGCATCTTTCTGAGCGCGCTCTGGATCAAAAAGCCCACCGTCAGGTGGACAGATGCACCAGCTTTTGTGCGTCGGTGTCTGCCCTGTCATAGACGCCAGCTGACCGGCCCTGCCGCATCACGAGGATGCGGTCGGACATGCCCAGAACCTCGTCGATTTCAGATGAAATCATCACGACGGTGCCGCCTAACGCAGTGAATTCGCAGATGATGCGATAGATTTCCCGCTTCGCGCCCACATCCACGCCTCGTGTCGGCTCATCAAGCAGCAACAGGCGCGGATTGCGCAGGAACCACTTGCCGAGCACGACTTTCTGCTGGTTACCGCCCGAAAGACCGGAAACCGGCATCGTATCGCGCGCTGCCTTGATGCCAAAATGCTTGATCATCTTAGCGCTTGCTTCAGCTTCTTCGCGCTGACGCATGGCAAATGCCGGGCTCATTTCAGGCAAGCTTGCAAGGCAGATATTGGCGCGCACGCTGTCCGTGAGGTTAAGCCCGGTCAGCTTGCGGTCTTCTGTCACAAAGGCAATGCCTTCAGCCATCGCATCGGCAGGCCTGCCAACTTTCAGCTGGCGGCCTTCAAGACGAATTTCACCCTTGCTCGCCTTGTCGAGGCCGAAAACACAGTTGAATATCTCAGAGCGACCGGAACCCATCAGGCCGTAAATGCCAAAGATTTCGCCTTTGCGGACCGAGAAGGAAATGTCTTCGATCTTGCCAGGCAGCGCGAGATCGGAAACCTCGAAACCGATCTCATCTGTCGGCTCGTTGGTCTTGATGAATTCTTCGCCAAGCTCGCGCCCAACGATCAGACGGATCAGTTCGGGACGGTCGATATCGCTCAGCGCGCCCGAACCGACATAACCGCCATCACGGAAAACCGTATAGGAATCTGCAATCTGGAAAATCTCGGACAGGCGATGCGAGACATAGACAATGCCCTTGCCCTCAGCCTTGAGGCGCTCAACCGCCTTGAACAGATGCTGCGCTTCCTTTTCACCGATGGCCGATGTCGGCTCGTCCATGAAGATCACATCGGCATTGTGGCTGAACGCTTTGGCGATTTCCACGAGCTGCATCTGCGCAACCGACAACTGGCTCATCACCTGGGTCGCACGAATGTCGAACTCCAGACGATCCAGAAGCGCCTGCGCTTCACTGTTCATCTTCTTGAAATCAATGCCGCCAAATCGCGTTGAAGGCTCGCGACCGAGAAAGATATTCTCTGCAACACTCATATGTGGAACTGGGCTTAGCTCCTGCTCGATAATCGCGATACCGGATTTAAGCGCTTCCGCAGGCGTCGAATATTGAACCTCTTCACCCCGCAGCCAGATCTTGCCGCCGTCGCGCTGCTGAATACCCATCAAAATGGAGAGAAATGTGGATTTGCCTGCACCATTGCCGCCACACAGGGCATGGACCGAACCTGCACGCAGTTCCAGTTGGCCATCGCGAAGTGCCGCAACACCGCCGAACGATTTTTTCAGGCTCTCTACTTTCAATAGCGTCTGCACGGTATCCTCCTTGACCACGCACGACAAAAATCACTTATTGATCGACATATGTCAATACACGTATTTTACATTTGATTAGCAGTCATCGTCTTTTGTCAAAATCAACTTCAGGGCATAAAAATCCATCCTGCATCAGCGACAGTGCACATCAACTCAAATAATCATAACGTTTTGTAATAATTATATATTTCCTGGTCTAAACGACGAGCAATTAGGGCGCGAATATCGCGACGACTTTGTGATCATGGCTCAACAAAGCGCTCGCAAGACAATCCGCACACTGAATTCAGGGCCTACAACTCGCATCATTCAAGATATTTGGGCGGACTATAGACTCATATCAAGCTTGGGTGTCATGACCTCAAACATGGGCAGCGAGGCCGCCCCCAGAGCCGCCGTAAACTGACCTGTCTGTCCGCGAAGCACACGGGCAAGCGTGCGTGCACTTCTGTTTGCGACCGATATCGGCAGCTCATCCATATGCGAAATCAGCGCGTCGATGACGGGATTTGGCAGCATTCCTCCGAGAACCACGGTCTCAGGATCAAGAATGTTTTCGATAATCGCAATCATTTGCGCAAGATGTTTTGCAGCGTCCGCTACCCAATCCAAGACCAAGGGATTTCTGTCCTGCAGCAGTTCTTCAAGCTTCTCGAAGCTGACATCGAAAAGCCCCGCATTCGCTAATTTCTCTTTGAGAACATGAACTGATGAATAAGTTTCCAGACAACCATGCTGACCGCAGGAGCAGAGCCGCCCTCCTGGTACAATCGAGATATGCCCGATTTCACCCGCATTGCCGAAAGCACCGCGAAACGGCGAGCCATCCTGGATCATACCGAGACCGATACCGGCACCGAAATAGATCATCGCAAAGTTTGAAATAGCACGCCCGGCCCCGAACAATCGCTCGCCCACTGCCGCAGCATTTGCATCATTTTCGACGATGACAGGCTCACCAAAGGCAGCACTTAGAACAGCCGCGGCGTCAATGCCAGCCCAACCCGGTAGCGTCGTCGGACCGACCGAGGTCATGCCTTCGATGCCAAACGGACCCGGCATCACAACACCTATCCCAAGAAGACGCGCATCAAACTCAGACCTGATCTTGTCGATCTCGATGCGAAGCTGGGCGCAAAGCGCCTCGGGCCGCGTGTCGCTTACCAGATGCACCTGTTGCTTGCGTGGGACGCCAGAAAGGTCAAGAACCGTCGTCACCATATGGGTCGAACCCATTTCAATTCCGATTGTCATCGCACCAGACGGATTAACAGCAAATTGAATCGGCGGCTGGCCGCGCCCGGTCTTTAATCTGCCAAGCTGCATCAGAAGATTTTCAGCGACCAGCTCATCAACAATATTGGCGATAGCCTGCGCCGTCAGATGCGTCAAACGGGCAATATGCATTCGACCCACGGGGCCATGACGGCGAACGACATCCAACACCACACGGCGGTTATGATCCCGAATTCGCTCAGGATTTTTACCCAAAGTGATCGGTTGCGTGTCCGGATGCACCATGGTTCGTGAGTTCGCCGCCTTCGATTTCATGCCCTCTCCCAAATGCCTCAAATTAGATAGCGCACCCGACTTTTAACAGCAATATATTAATTCAACTAAATTATCTTATTGACAAATGACTTACAAAATTGAAGCCTATGGAGGGGCAAATAATTGCCCTGTCGGTATTCGAACGGCGCCTGGCCGAACATACTGACGGTGAGGATGCTGCACGAAAAGTGCAGCAATGGTGGAACCGGCAGGTCATTGACCTGCACATACCTTGCTCGGGCACCAGAGGGGCTGAGCAACGGGGAGGTCTTATGAAAATGGGTAAGTTGCTGCTTGCGGGTCTTGTGGCCGGTCTGAGCTCTATCGCAATCAACGCTGCACAAGCAGTTGAAATCGAATATTGGCAGTATGTCTTTGAATCGCGTGTCAAGACGATGGACAAGCTGATCGAGAATTTCGAAAAAGCCAATCCTGATATCAAGGTCAAGCAGGTCACGTTCCCTTATGACGATTATCAGACCCGCGTTATTGCGGCGAAGATGGCGGGAAAAAGCCCAGACGTGATGCAGCTGTTCTACGGCTGGCTTGATAAATTCGCTGCCGGTGGCATTTTGCAGCCGCTGCCACAGGAGGCTTTTCCGCACGACAAGATCGAAAGCGAATTCTTCCCAATCGTAAGCGCTATGAAGCGCGGCGATGAATATTACGGCTTGCCCACTGCTGTGCGTTCACTGGCTCTGTTCTACAACAAGAAGCTTTTCGAAGAAGCGGGCCTTGACCCGAAAAATCCGCCGAAAAATCTCGAAGAACTGCTGGCTTATGCCGAGAAAGCAACTAAGCGCGATGCTTCCGGCAATCTGTTGAGCGAAGGCATCACGTTAGATATGCCGGGTCAAGATCTGCATTGGTGGCGCGAAGTGCTGGTTCGCCAGTTCGGCGGCAAGCCATATAGCGATGATTATCGCAAGGTTGCCTATGACGACGCTGCCGGCGAAAATGCATTGCAGTTCTACACCGACCTGCAGACCAAATATAAGGTCGGCGAAGTGAAGTTCATGGATGAAGGCCATGCAGCATTCCGTTCCGGTAAGGCGGCAATGACTGTGGATGGAACATTCCGTCTCGCCGCTTTTAACACCATCAAGGACTTCGAGTGGGGCGTGACTGAGTTGCCAGCTAATGCTGAGGGCGTGCGTTCAAACTATGCCAGCTATTTTGCCAACGGCATCAGTGCATCGGCAAAGGGCGAAAAGCTGGAAGCGGCTTCAAAGTTCCTGAACTACATTACGTCACCTGAAGCCATGGAAATCTGGCTGAAGGGTGTAGGCGAATTGCCTGCGCGCCGTTCGGCGGCTTTGACGGAAACTAATCTGGCTGATCCGGTTTATGGACCATTCCTCAAAGGTCTGGAATATGCCCACACAACCATGTTCACCGATGAGCTGAAGCAGCGCCAGATCGTCGTCGACATGTCTAACCGCGTGATCCTGCAGAACCAGCCAGTCAAGGAATCCCTTGATGAAGCTGCCAAGGCTGAACAAGCCATTCTGGACACTGCGAAGTAGAACTGCGTTCGGTTGGGCGGTTCTCGCGGACCGCCCGCTTCCGATTTTCAGCAGCTTTCGTGCTGCTTTGAACAACACGGCTCTGTTTTGGAAGCAATCGTTTCCGACCGTGGCTGCCCTGCAACGCATCGGCTGGCCGAAGGATTTTTATTATGACAATGACGGCTGAACCCGATCATACAGCGCGCAGACCTTTCGGTTCGCGACTGACAGATCGCCTGTCGATGAAAACCAGAAAATTGATTTGGGTGTGGAGCTTTCTGGCTCTGCCCATCCTTTTCTATAGCGTCATCCGCTTTTATCCGACGATTGAAGCATTCTGGTTGTCTTTCACCAACTGGGATCTCATGAGTCCGCCGGAATTTATCGGCATCGCCAACTATCAGAAGCTTTTTGCCGATCCTGAATTCTGGAAAGTGTTCAAAAACACTTTCATCTACCTGTTGGTCGGCACGCCCATCAGTCTGGTTCTGGCTTTTGTCATCGCTTACTATCTGGACCGTGTCAGGCTTATGCACGGTTTCATTCGAGCCTTGTATTTCCTGCCTTATCTGACCACAGCTGCAGCAATGGCATGGGTATGGCGCTGGTTTTACCAGCCTGCACCAATCGGCTTCATCAATAATATTCTGAGTTCCCTTGGCTTGCCGCAACAAGGTTTTCTGCGCTCGGTTGATCAGGGGCTTTATGCCATCATGGCAACCTCAATCTGGGCAGGACTTGGCTTTCAGATCATCATCTTCATGGCGGGTTTGCGCGCGGTTCCCGGCACATTTTATGAGGCGGCGCGCATTGATGGCCTCGGCGAATGGGCCATTCTGCGCAAAATCACCATCCCGTTGCTAAAGCCAACAACTGTGTTTTTGGTGGTGTTTTCCTCAATCGGTTTCCTGCGCATCTTCGATCAGGTCTACAACATGACCACCAATGATCCCGGTGGTCCACTGGGATCAACCAAACCACTGGTACTGATGATCTATCAGACGGCATTTTCGTCCTATGCAATGGGCTATGCGGCTGCGCAAACGATCATTCTCTTCATCATTCTGCTTTGCGTCTCCCTGTTACAGCTCTGGATTCTGAGGGAAAAGAAATGACCGCGCCTGCACAAACCAAATCCCTCCCGTTCCAGAATCTGAAGCCCGGCCGCGTCATCACATGGACTTTGCTGTTCATCGGCGGACTGATCATGATCACGCCACTTGTTTTCATGTTTTCAACCTCGTTGAAAACTGCAAGTCAGGTCTATGATTTGAGGCTCATTCCCGCGGAGCCCACGCTTCAAAACTATGCCACCATTCTTGCTGACGGGCGCTTTCTGCGCTGGTTCATGAATTCGATGATCGTGGCCGTGGTCGTAACCTTGTCGAACGTATTTTTCGACAGTCTGGTCGGTTATACGCTGGCGAAATTCCAGTTCCGAGGCCGCTATTTCATCTTCCTCGCGATCCTCTCGACCCTCATGATCCCGACCGAAATGCTGGTTATTCCTTGGTATCTGATGTCGAGCAAGCTCGGCTGGCTGGACAGCTATTGGGGCATCATGTTCCCCGGCATGATGACTGCTTTTGGTACCTTCCTGATGAAACAGTTCTTTGAAGGCGTGCCAAATGATTTCCTCGAAGCCGCACGTGTAGACGGGCTTAACGAGTTCCAGATCTGGTGGAAAATTGCCATGCCATTGGTCACCCCGGCTCTGTCGGCGCTGGCGATCTTTACCTTCCTCGGTAACTGGACCGCTTTCTTCTGGCCACTGATCGTTTCAACCAGTCCGGAGCTTTATACGTTGCCGGTGGGACTATCGAGCTTTGCAGTTGAGCAATCGATCCAGTGGGAAATGATCATGACCGGCGCAGCGATCGCTACTTTGCCTACGCTTATCGTTTTCATGCTGCTTCAGCGCTACATCGTACGCGGTGTTATGCTGGCAGGTCTGAAAGGTTGAACCATGTCTGATCTCGACCCAAAATTGTCCGACAACAGCGTGTTTCCAAATCCGGTTTATAAAGAAACCGTGCTTCGTCCGCTGTTTGATGGTGCCAAGACACACCATGTTGATGGTTTCCGTCGCATTGACCGCGCTCATCTGGTGATGCTGGTTGAAACCGGTATTCTGGATCGCGAACAGGCGGCACAGATTGCCTGCGCGCTTGAAGCAATTGATCAGGAAATCAATCCGGCTGAGCTGACCTATACCGGTGAGGTAGAAGACTTCTTCTTCCTCATCGAGAAGGAACTTAAAGCCCGTATCGGTGCCGATGTTGCGGGGCGCTTGCATACTGCTCGTTCGCGTAATGATATTGACCACACGCTGTTCAAACTTGGCCTAAAAAAGCACATTGATGCGTTGCTGGCCAAGTCACGGCACCTGCTTGATGTGCTGGTTGCAGCTGTTGAACGTGAACAGGCAACATTGATCGTTGCCTATACCCATGGGCAACCGGCACAGCCGACCACATTCGGGCATTATCTCGCTGCGGCTACGGAAGTACTAATCAGGGATATCGAACGCCTTGAAGCCGCCCGCGCGATTGTAAACCAGTCCCCGATGGGGGCAGCAGCCATCACCACCTCCGGCTTTCCGATTGACCGCAAGCGCGTCTCGGAGCTGTTGGGCTTTGCTGCCCCCTTAAACAATTCCTACAGCTGTATCGCAGCTGTGGATTACATCACCTCGACCTATTCCGCGCTGGAACTGATGTTCATTCATCTGGGAAGGCTCATTCAGGACTTCCAGTTCTGGACGAGCTTTGAAGTTGGCCAGATTTATGTGCCGAACGCCTTTGTGCAGATTTCTTCAATCATGCCGCAAAAGCGCAATCCGGTGCCGATTGAACATATGCGTCATTTGTCGAGCCAGACAATGGGGCGTGCCCGCACTGTGCTGGATGTGATGCACAATACGCCTTTCACCGATATGAATGACAGTGAAGGCGAAACCCAGCAAATGGGCTATGAGGCTTTTGCCTCTGCCGGTCGTGTGCTTGATCTGCTGGCGGCCTTCATCGAAGCCATTCGTATCGATCCGGCACGAGTTGCTGAAAATATCCGTCGTTCGTGTATTACGATCACGGAACTTGCCGATTCACTGGTGCGTATTGAAGGCCTGTCGTTCCGTCAGGCGCATGCGATTGCAGCGACTGTAGCACGCGCGGTGGTGGCTCAAGGTGGCGGGCTTGAGAAAGATGGCTTTGCGCCTTTCCTTGCAGCATTCCATGAAGCAACCGGACGCGAACCATCCTTCGATCAGGTCAAATTTGAAGAACTGGTTTCGCCGCAGCATTTCGTTGCTGTGCGTAGCCGTTTAGGCGGTCCGGCACCAGAGCCAATGCGCGAGGCCCTCGCGCGTTACCAAACAAACGTTGCGGGTTTAACAGCACGCGCTGCAGAGCACGAAGCTTATGAAGCTAAAGCCAATCAAGAACTTAATGAAAAATTCAGCGCACTTGCGGAGACACGTTAATGGCAACCATTGAACTCGAAAAACTTGTCAAACGTTACGGCAAGGTCGAAGCAGTTCGCGCAATCGATCTGCAGATCGAAGACGGAGAATTTGTCGTTTTCGTTGGCCCTTCCGGCTGCGGTAAGTCGACAACTCTGCGTATGATTGCCGGTCTGGAAGATATTTCCGGGGGGCAGTTGAAAATCGGTGGCGAAGTCGTCAACGAACGCGATCCGAAACAGCGCAATATTGCAATGGTATTCCAGAATTATGCGATTTATCCGCATATGAGCGTACGCCAGAATATTGGTTTCGGCCTTTACACCTCAAAACTTTCAAAGGCGGAAAAGGCCAAGCGGATTGAGGATGTTGGTGCATCATTGGGGCTGACACCCTATCTCGATCGTCGTCCTGCGGCTCTGTCCGGTGGGCAGCGTCAGCGTGTGGCAATTGGCCGTGCAATGGTTCGTAATCCTTCAGCGTTCTTGTTTGATGAACCATTGTCGAACCTTGACGCGCAATTGCGCGCACAGATGCGCATTGAAATCAAACGCCTGCACCAGAGCCTCAAGACAACCACAGTTTACGTGACCCATGATCAGGTTGAAGCCATGACTATGGCCGACCGTATTGTGGTGATGCGCGATGGTAATATTTTGCAAACCGGCACGCCGACCGAGCTTTATGAGCATCCGGTGGATGTGTTTACAGCACGCTTTATCGGCAGCCCGTCGATGAACCTGCTCAAAGGCCGCCGCAAAGGCGATACGGTCGAGTTCGGTGCTGATGGCGACATGTTGATCGGTATTCGCCCACATGAATTGACCGTCGGTGAAACCGGCACTGAAGGCGGTATATCGCTGCAAGGTGTGGTAACGGCGGTTGAGCCGCTCGGAGCAGAAACTCTGGTTCATCTTGATGTGAATGGTGATGCTGTTATTGCGACAGCACCGGGCAAAACCGTTCCAAAGTCTGGCACGACACTGAGCGTCGTTGCGCCTGCTGGCAGCCTGTATCTGTTTGATGCCAAGACAGAAAAGAGCCTCGGTCGCCTATAATGTCAAAACAGTTCAAAACCCCTGCGGTCCTTAGCATAGGACGGATTTATTGCGACCTGATTTTCACTGGCCTTGATGCGTTACCGCAGCCAGGCAGAGAAGTTTTTGCAGGCGACATGAAGATCGTAGCCGGCGGCGGCGCCTTTATTTCCGCCGCCCATTTTGCTCATGTTGGCCGCTCGGTGGCGTTGGTCGCACGACTTGGAACGGACAGCCTCTCAAAGGGCATTTCTAAGGACTTGGCCATCGATGGTCTTGATCTGCGCTTTCTGGAAACTTCAACTGAGGCTGGGCCGCAAGTGACTGTGGCTAGTGTTATCGGCAACGACCGCGCGTTTCTTTCGCGCCGTGCGGGCTCCGCACGGCCATCCACCCTTGATGACGCTTTGACATGGAACAATGCGAAACATCTCCACATCGCAGAATATGCGACGTTGCACGAAATACCGGATTTGATTGCTAAAGCTAAAGCTGCCGGGCTGACCGTTTCACTAGATCCAAGTTGGGATGAAACTCTCATCTATAGCCAGGACTTTCTGAAAAGCTGTGAAGGCGTGGATATCTTCCTGCCTAACAGCGAGGAAGCGGAAGCCATTACCGGAGATCGAGATCCCCGCAAAGCAATCGGTGTTCTATCGAAGCACTTTCCAATCGTCGCTCTGAAGGCGGGCGAAGAAGGAGCATGGCTGAGCACCGGGTCGATGGAGATGCTTATTCCTGCTGACAAGGTAGACGTTATAGACACGACCGGTGCAGGCGATGCTTTCAATGCTGGTTTCATCGACTCATGGATTGACGGATGTAGTCCGGCCGACTGTCTGGCTGCGGGTGTCAAAAGCGGTAGCCTGGCGGTTCAGGCCGCAGGTGGGGCTTCCATCCTGCAGAGTTAAGCTGGCAGAAAATCATTCAACTATTTCAGCATGGGGTCTTTCATGGTCACGACATCATTTATGCGCAAAGAGACAATAGAGGCCTCGGCCGTTGTTTCGCGTTTGCTGACTGAAGAAGCCGCAACGATCGCGGCAATCAAACGTCTCTATGAAGAGCGTAAGCCACGTGTGATTACGACGGCTGCCCGCGGCTCATCGGATCACGCTGCATCCTTCTTCAAATATCTGTTCGAGATCAGCGTTGGCTTGCCGGTGGCTTCAATAGGTCCTTCGGTGACATCGGTTTATAACAGCCGCTTGCAGCTGCAGGATGGATTGCACTTTACGGTTTCGCAGTCCGGTGCCAGCCCCGACATTGTTGCGTTGCAGAGGGCGGCCAAACAGGGCGGAGCGATTACCGTGGCTCTCGTCAACGTAACCGACAGTCCTTTGGCGCAACAGGCCGATATTGTGCTGGGGTTACACGCAGGCAAAGAACAGAGCGTAGCTGCAACCAAATCCTGCATCGCGGGCGCTACCGCACTTGCCGCCATCACAGCAGCAATCAGCGACGACAGTGCGTTGCAAGCGGCGCTCACCAGACTGCCGCAGGCATTGGACGCAACGACGAGTGCTCCAATCGATGAGGCATTGATTACAAAACTCGCCTCAATTGAAGGAATGTATGTCGTCGGACGAGGCACTGGGTTTGCAGTCGCATTGGAAGCTGCCCTTAAGGCCAAGGAGACCTGTGGCATTCACGCAGAGGCTTTTTCGTTGGCCGAAGTTATGCATGGCCCCATTCGTCTGGTTCACAGCGGCTTTCCAGTCTTGACATTTTTGAATGAAGACGAAGCATTCAGCGCCAGCAACCAGGCAGTCGACCGTCTGGTTGGTCTTGGTGCTGATGTTATAGCGATTAGCGCTCGAAGCGCTCAACATAAAGCTATCGGGATCACGCCAACGGGACATGGTTTGATTGATCCGCTTGTAGGTCTAGGGGCTTATTACGGCTTGATTGAACGCGTTGCACTAGCCCGCGGTTTTGATCCCGATAAGCCTATGAATCTCAGCAAAGTCACCGAAACCGTTTAGTTTTATCACCCTTTAACGTCGCCTCCTGGACTTGCCCTATGCAGGTTCCCAATAGCTTAGCCCCGGCCAACAATTGTTGCCGGGGCTTTTCTTTATGGTAACGGGGGGCCTGTTTCCTCAGACTGCCATCATTATCGGCGTTGATATTTTGGCATCTGGCGCTCTAGAGACAGTAACCTTTGTTACATGGGGGGCTTGGAGTTGACCCTTTTCCCTCCCACATGATTTTCAGTATTCGGTTTAAGATCCGTTTCGTGCTAGCGTTTTTTTATTGATTAGTGGGCTTTAGATTTGGTTTGCTTTAAACGCAAAAAGCCCCGTCGGAGACGGGGCTATTTTTGATTTGGTTGCGGGGGCACGCAACCACCGATACCGACATTCGTTGCGAGTGGCAATTTAGGCTGTAAACTGCAATGGCTCTTGCCTTCTCTCTGAAGTTAGCCGGTAGATTCGCTTGAATGTTGATTTTGCGCTGAGCGCTGACCACTCCTCAGCGCAAAATCAACATTCAAGCAGATGAGAAGCGTCCCGAACAGAACCGGCTTACGGTTTGTCATGCTTCGTTTTCCCACATCGTCAAGTTTACGATGTCCTTCCAAGGTCATCAGTCGCGCGCCAAGGCTTCGATCGGGTCAAGTTTCGTGTTTTCCTTTGGTCGTTTTGTTTCTTGTGCGGAACTGTTTTTGAACCGAAAGCTATCATTTCCGGTTTCAAGGATGTGGCAGTGATGAGTGAGCCTGTCGAGCAATGCGGTCGTCATTTTGGCATCACCAAACACGCTTGCCCATTCACTGAAGCTGAGATTGGTGGTGATTATGACGCTCGTGCGCTCGTAAAGTTTGCTGAGCAGATGGAATAGAAGTGCGCCACCTGATGCGCTGAATGGCAGATATCCGAGTTCATCAAGAATGACGAGATCGGAATAAATGAGTCGGTTGGCGATCTGCCCCGATTTGCCCTGGATTTTTTCCTGTTCAAGTGCATTCACAAGTTCAACGGTTGAGAAGAACCGGACACGTTTGTGGTGGTGCTCGATCGCCTGTACTCCAATAGCGGTGGCGATATGAGTTTTACCCGTGCCGGGTCCACCAACCAGAACGATGTTGTTTGCATCATTGAGAAAGTCACAGCGATGCAGCTGCTGGACCAATGCCTCGTTTATCTCACTGCTATCGAAGTCAAAGCCGTTCAGATCACGGTAGGCTGGAAAGCGTGCAGTTTTGAGCTGATAGGCAACTGATCTGACTTCACGCTCCGCCGTTTCGGCTTTTAGCAGCTGAGAAAGAACTGGAATAGCTGCCTCGAATGCTGGTGACCCTTGTTCGGTGAGTTCACCAACTGCTTGTGCCATGCCATGCATCTTTAATTGCCGCAGCATGATAACGATAGCACCACTCGCTGGATTATGACGCATGACGAGCCTCCGCCTTTCTCAAGGTGTCATAGCGTGCGACGTTGGCCTTGGGTTCATTGTTAAGGGTAAGTGCCTGCGGCGCATTAATCGGGGGTGGAATGAGAGATTTGCCGTCGACCAAACGGTGAAGCAAATTGAGGATATGGGTCTTTGTCGGCACTCCCGACTTCAGTGCCATATCGACTGCCATAAGTACGGCCTGTTCATCATGCTGTAAGACGAGGGAAAGGATATCGACCATTTCCCTATCGCCGCCCGGCTTCTTCAACAGATGAAACTGGAGTGTGCGAAACGCTTCAGGAAGCTCCGTGAAAGGAGCGCCATTGCGCAATGCACCGGGCTTTCGTTGAACGACCGACAAATAGTGCCGCCACTCATAGACAGTGTGACCTGGTGCTTCGTGAGAGCGATTGAAGATGCGTGAATGCTCGCAAATGATCTGCCCTTCGGCAGCGACCACGACAAGATCAGGATAGACACGCAGGCTTACTGGACGATTGGCAAAGGATGCTGGAACACTATAACGCGTACGATCAAAGTGAACGAGGCAGGTCGGTGATACGCGCTTGGTATATTCGACAAAGCCATCAAAAGGTCGGGAAACGGGCATGAGAGCCTGAGCTTCCTCCATCCAAAGATCGGCTATGCTGCCGCGCATTTTGCCATGCTGTGTCGTTGCCCAGAAAAACCTGCAACGTTCCTCCAGCCAGTCGTTCAATTCATTCAGTGAAGCAAATCGTGGAGCTGGTTGAAAGAACCGATGCCGAGAATCCTGAACATTCTTCTCAATCTGTCCCTTCTCCCAACCCGATGCAGGATTGCAGAAGTCTGGTTCAAACAAATAATGGCTGGCCATGGCTTGAAAGCGAATATTGACGTCCCGTTCTTTGCCTCGACCGACCTTATCGATGGCTGTACGCATATTGTCATAAATGCCACGCCGTGGAACGCCACCAAGCACACGGAATGCATGGTTGTGAGCGTCAAACAGCATCTCATGGGACTGTGTGAGATAAGCACGAATGATAAAAGCTCTGGAATAACTTAGCTTCGTATGGGCGACTTGAAGCTTTGTCCGTTCACTGCCGATAATTGCCCAGTCTTCTGACCAGTCGAATTGAAATGCTTCGCCAGGCTCAAAGCTCAAAGGGACAAACGTACCTCGACCCGATGTCTGGTTGTGCATATGAAGATCGGCCTTCCACTCGCGGGCAAAGGTGGCAACGCGACTGTATGATCCCTCATAGCCCAGAGCGACAAGGTCAGCGTGCATCTGCTTCACCGTGCGCTTTTGTTTGCGAGGTTTGCGATCTTCCGACTTTAACCACGTGGTCAGTCGGTCAGAAAATGGGTCGAGTTTGCTTGGCCTGTCCGGAACCTGAAATTTTGGTTCAACGCCATTGAGACGCAGATACTTGCGGATGGTGTTCCGCGATAGGCCCGTTCGTCGGGCAATCTCGCGGATCGATAGTTCGTCCCGGTAATGCCACCGGCGGATAACGCTCAATAATGCCATGTCGATCACTCCATAGCCCTCGCTGAAAAACAAACGAGGGAAGGTTCAAACATGGGTCAATTCTAAATGGAAATATCCGCCCAAACTGGGTCAGTTCTCAGCGGCAATCAACAGTCAGGGCCTACCGCGAGAGGTACGAGCCACCCAGCCCGCGAGGCATAGCAGTTTCCGCCTATTGCGCCGCTGAAGCCGCTGCGATGCAAGCCAAGGCGACGCTCTGGGAAGCGCGCCATCTGATTGCTCCATACTTCCGGTGCTTCGGATCGCAGCTCCTCGTTCGCTACGTGGAGGTTCACGAAATACCAGTCGATGATATCCGGCGCTCGGTGAATATAGGATTCCAGCTTGTCCTCGTAGTCATGCACCTGACCGCGAAGGTTCTGCAGTTCCTCTAGCTTTGTATCGTCTGTGAAATCTTCATCGAAATCGCTGATCAAAAGCGCGCAGTCGGCGATGGCTTCGAATATCCCCGGCCCTGGACCCGTGAGAACTGTTCGGATGCAACGGTGATCTCCGGGTGGGACTTCTGTTTTGACGAATTTCGCGTGTGCGGCCATGCGCTCGATGGCCCACGACGCATCGAGGAGGTCTCCGCAGATGTCGCGATAGGACTGGGTTGACCCGAACGAAGGGAGTGGGACGTAGACGACGATCCGGTCGTAGGCATTTGCATCAAGCGTCCGAATATTCATTTCGAATTCTTCGCCGAAATCGACCTCAAGCGTTCTGGCACTGTCCTCGGCACCGATCTCCATCTTGTTCATCCTTATTTCTGTACGAGCCGGGCTGACGCACTAGCGCTATCAACTATGCCTGATCCTCCGAACCCAAGCGATCGCGCTTCGGCAATGATCTTCTCTGCGTGCGTCGCCTGCTTGCGGCCGGGTGGTTTTCCACTCGCAGCCAGTTTTCCCTGGCTGAAGGAACCCGACCGCTGCCTCGGCTGGAGGGCCGCGTCTCCTTTACCCACGTTGTCAGGACGTGCGTGAACATCGGGTGTTGCGATGAATTCTGCGAGGCTGCTCGAGAGCTCCTGCCTTGCCCAGACCGTCCATATCGACACGATTCGAAGGTATGCTGCAGCCATGTCAACGCTCATGCATGCGCAGACGTTTGAAATCCGTCGGCCTCGAGGCGCTGGAGTATCTGCAGAAGCCGGGCACACTGTCGCTCTGTCGGAAGCCGTCCTGGTATTCCTGCGGCAACAGCGAGGATCGAAGCGTCATCGGGCGACAAGGCCTTCCGGCGGGTACCCCACGCCTTGACCTCGGACCAGAACCCGCCGCCACGCCTGAGAACCTCGGTCTGCGCCTCGATGCCGTTCAGCATTTTCTGGTCACGCACCGCGCTCCGCCTGTTTGCACGATGTTCGTCCCGTCCAACGAGCGTGTCCTCCCAGTCTTCAGGCCATGAGACCTGCAGGGTCTTGACCCTGGCCCAGCAAGCCTGCTGCTTTGCCCACTCAAGGGGATTGGCGATTTCACCCGGCCCGCCGGTGATAACCCCGTGCACCGCTTCCAGCCCGCTGCAGAGGGTGCGCTCGAGAACATCGGTCAGGCCCTGCCGTCTCCAGACCTTGTCAAGGTCTACGACGCCCTCGATCCTGGCAGCATCGAACTGCAGTTTTGCGATGGCATACGGCACGACGCGCGATCTTATACCTCCGCCCTGGTACCACGATTGCTTGGTGACAAGTCGCTCTGCCTCGCGGAATATGATTGCCTTGGCTATCGAGTGGCGGAAAAAATCCTCGTTGAACGCGTTCGAGTTCTTTTCCCATTCCTTGCCTATACTGTCTGCAAAATGCACGAAGTTCTTCTGCGAGCCCCTGCTGACGATTTCGGGAAAGCCTCGCCAGGGGTTCAGGAACTTTGCAAGATCCGTCTTGTCGATCATCTGGCTCTTCGGAAACTCGACATCGAACTTGCGTTTCTGCGCCGTCTTCAGCAGGTTCCTCGCGTCCTGATACTGGCCCCGGGCCCGTTCGTAGAACCATTTCGATTCCCTGAATGTCCCGTCCGGTGACGGCGCGAAGATGCGTCGCGAGAACTCCTGGAACCGAATATGAAAGGCGTGATTTGCGAAGAAGTCGGCCGCATTCACCTTGTTCTGACTGTTGGCAAACTCCGATATTTTCGGGACCACGTCGGATGCCATCGACGGCTCGACAATCGACAGCTTCATCTGAACGAACACCTTATCGAGGCCCGGCTCCTTCTTTCTGCTCGCAGCATGGATCGACGCGGTCGTCTGTCCGCCGTTGACGATCTGAAGGTTGCTGATGGAGGCAATCGCCAGGGTCCCGCCGCCCTGGGTGACCTTCACGCTCTCGGCGGTGGCCGTTATCCCGTTGTTGAAGGCAAAGAACATTTCCGGGTCGCGTTCGATTGTCGTCCTGATTCCCTTGTTCACACTGCCTCTGGCTTGAAGGAATACCCGGACATTCTGCTCGAGAAGCTGGGCGCCCCAGCGCTCGTAGATGGCAGCAAGGGTCGTCCCCGGAATGACAAGGAGATAGGCCTCGTAGCCTGCCTCCGACAAGTGCGCCGACAGCGCTGGGATTGCGCCACCGAAGTCTTCGCGAAGGTCGATCTCGATCTCTTCCCGCCCATGTCCGGAAGAAACGAAACGGTGCAGTCGTGCAATGTCCCAGACCGAGTATGCGACGGGAATGCCCCGAAGTTCGCTGGATTCCCTGCCTTCCACCCTGCTGCTGAGCTGTCGATTGGTAATGAGGACAAACTTGATCTTTTCGATAGTGTGCCAGCGCTTCGCGATCATGTCGGCCACACCGAAGCCTGGCGAGGTCTCTTCCAGACCCTGCCTGAACGTCGGGTCGAGCGCCTTGGAAATGAAGTTCGTCAGCCTCTTGAACGCCGCATCCATCTCCGCGCGCGAAAGTGATCTGATCTCCGAAGCTTGGGAAAAGTCCACGATGATGAGCGTGAGTTCGCCTTCATTCGAATTCGGATCGCCGGCATAGCCATCGACACGTATGCCTCGCGTCGACTGATAGAGTGCGCGATCTGCAGTGTCGAGTTCACCCGCATCGATGAGCTGCTTGCAGAAGAGGTCGAAGAACGCATCTTCCGTAAACTGACCCTCTGCATCGGCAGATGCCAGCACATCCTGAAAAAACTCGTGGTTGAACTCTGCCAGCTCCTCGGACAATCTCATCCCCCGCTGAGACACAATCTTATCGACTCTTCCGGCAGACCATATTCCTGACACTCCGACAACGCTACCGTGTATTTAACGCGCGCAACTCCCGGAAGGCAGGACGTTGTCGTCAATCGTGGAAAGCCATCGCGAACCTGAAAGATTTCGAACTGGCCCTCGACCCAGAGCGATGTCGAGTAGTCGTCTTCCCATCTGAACCCTGCAGCCTGCAGCCGCTCGTCAAGCAGAAGCAGTGCGCCCTGATCCTGGCTCTCGATCCTCATACGGATTCCGTTGGCGTAGTCGTTCAGGCTTCGGGCTTCCGGATGGCCAGACTGCGCCTCCGAAAGATCCAGAACGTGAAGAAACAGTCGGTCGAGACCCGTCTCATCCAGCTGATGCTCTGACGATATGACGACAGCACTGACCGCGCCGGCGCGCCGTGTCTTGACCTCGACCGCCGTCAGGCCGATCTCGAAATCCTTTGGTGCATCCGTAGGACCGATCCAGGCCAGCAGCGCATCGCTCGCGCTCATTACGGGAAGAAAATGCCTGTCCAGTGTTATCAGTTCGCCAATGAGACCTTTCTGCTCCTCGGGAGACAGAAGTACGGACGAACCTCCACGGAGCAGGTGATGCCAGCGCCATGTTCTCGCCACCGCCCGACCGATGGCGTCGGTCTCGCTGGTCGCCTGGGATGTGGACGCGAGAATGCTGTTGCACAGTTCGAGGAATATATCTCTGAGGGAATTGTCGAGCAGGCGGATCAGGAGACGCCCCCCAATCCCGTCCTCGCGCGACTGGATCGCCACCTCGATCCCATGCAGTCGAGGAAGCGACGGGACAGCCTCAAGCGAGCTTTGATACTCTAGGAGAAGCAGATACCTCCCCACCACATCCTTCGCCCAGAAGAAATCCCATCGCCCCCCGGCATCGACGCGCCGGGCGCTGGCTGTTTCTGCACCGACGGGGACGCTCAGGCTCCTCCATGGATCACTGCTCATCGCCCGCCATCTCCTCCTCGTCGCCCTCGTTACGGAAATGCTCCCTGATCCAGGTGGTGTTGACGATGTATTCCACCGTGTCCTCCTCCCTTGCCGTTCTTGGGAAGCTGATGCTATATGCCACCACAGGCTGCGGATCGTCGGCAACCTTGTCGGATTCCGGATCTATCCTCAGGAGATGTACGATCAGGAGGGGGCGTCGCCGAACAGCGCGATAGATCTTGTCCGGGAAGTTTACCGGCTCACCCTCTGCGGGCAGCTTTCCGTCCTGCTCGAGCCTCGCGAGATAATCACTGCGCGCCGACGCAATTTCGTCTGCCTCAAGGCCTGTCGCTTCGACCCCTCTCGAGGCGACACGCTGCTTGTTCGTGATATGCAGCGTCTTGGAGTTGCTCTGCTTCCCGGCGGTTCGGCGTTGACGGTTCAGCGTGATACCGAGATTGTCGTCGACCGTGTCCTCGTTGCCGCGCTCGACGCCTGCAACCAGGATATCCCAGCTCTTGAGCTCGTCATCAGCGCGAGCAAGGATATAGCGCTGGAGAGGATCTCCGTCTGTCAGCAACGCCCCTTCGTGGTTCTGGAACTCCTTCAAAAACTGAAGAACGGGAGCAACCGGTGCTCCGGTCACCAGCCGACCGCCTGTGACGGTCGCTGCTCCTGTCAACGGATAGCTGTGTTCCTTGAGGCTCGCTGCGAGATTCTTCGCGGCCGTGAGGTTGAGTTTCAGCTTGTCGGCCGTCCGATGGAGAATTGCGGTCTCGACGAAGCTGTTGGCAAGACCGATCGAGACAACCAGCCGTTCTCCAGAGCCCATCTTGTTCTTGGCCGTGACGAGCAGTGTGTCGGGGTGGCTGCGCACCTTGAGACCGAACTGTTCGGGGGTAGCGTTCGCCGCCTCCATTCGCCGCAGCTCATCCCTAAGCTCGTCGATTGACTCCGCTACATGGGCATACCATCCTTCCGCCTCTTCAGGCATCCAGACCCGGCAGAGATCATCGTAACCCGGTCGGTAGCCGAACCACCTGCCCATCTGCATGAGCGTGTCGTACATCATGGAATTGCGCAGGAAGTAGCTGACGATCAGGCCTTCGAGGGTGAGCCCGCGCGAAAGGGAAAACCCGCCGACGGCGATGACATTCAGGCCGGAGCCCTCATGATCGGCATAGGCGAGATTGCCTGCGGAACGACTGTTGACCTCGACGACACTGATCGGCGCGGCGGACGAATGAAGAGCCGCCTGCACTTCGCTCCACTCTGTCTCCGACGTGATTGAATACTCCTCCTGCCAGACCTCGTGAAGCGCGCGGATTTCCGGATCTCGCAAGGCGTCCCGTTCGGACTGGGCCCCGTTCACGCTGATACTTGCCTTGATGGCCTCGAGGGTGTCGTGGATCTCATTCCGAAGCTGCTGCTGAACGTCCGTGAAGCGCGATGCATTCACGAGCATCGAGTTGTGCGCAGACTGCTGGCCCCGGACGAGCCGGATTGCCCTCGCGACGATGAATGTTCTTATTGCCTTGAGAAGACTGTCGGGCAGCGCGGTGATCGCCGTGTCCCTGGGATGCTTGAGGGGAAGTATCTCGTCGTGATCCTCGATGTGGCGAATGATCTGCTTCGGCTGGTCGAGAAACACCCTGTTCGCGCCGAAATAGTTGGAAGGCGGATCGAGACTGACGATGAAGTTTCTCGGGAACAGGTCCGCGCCCCTCATCTCGTCGACAGTATCCGGATCGATGAAGATGTTCGCAAAGGGCGTTGCGGTGTAGCCGATATAGCAGCTGCGGTCGAAAAGCTTGAGAAGCGAACGGATCTGCCCGTTGATATTGGAGACAGCCCCTTTCCCATGCTTGATGTTGATGGACGCGTTATCGGCTTCGTCGTCGATGACAAGCATGGGAGCCGAGATTGTCTTGGCGCCACGCTTGCGATTGTAGTTTCCCAGCCATTCGAGAAGAATACCAAGCGTGCTGCTGTTCTTCTTGATGACGAACACTGCAGGTACTGAAAGGGAGTCCAGATTGCCACCACCCTGGCCGGCGCCAGTCGCGTTGAAGTCGCGAACGGATGTGGTGAATGTCCAGGGATGGCGCGAGCTGTCATAGCGCCCCACCCCGATGATGCGGTCACCCTTGGTTGACCCGAGGCGGGCGCTGTCCCTGCCGACAAAACCTTCGTCGATTCGCAGCTGCGTCTGGTTGCGCAGGTTGTTGTGTATACCGGCGATGACAATGATGAGCTTGTAACCCGCATCAGCGGCCTTGCAGATGAGACCGGTGTAGTTGGCAGTCTTTCCTGACTGGACGTGCCCCACGACCATGCCTCGCCGATCCCATTCACCTTCCTTCCGAGGATTCTCCATCAGGCCCAAGATACGGTCGGTCACTGCATCAAGCATCGCAAGAACCTGCCCTGAAAATCGTTTCTCGACGAGGAGCCGCCGATATCTCATCCAGTAGTAGCGGTCCATCGTCGGCTTTTCGCTCTCGAGCCACGGCGCCCATTCCCGGTCGACCAGCACCGAGCCAATCTTCATCGATACGCCGTGCTGGGCTTCGAGCTCGCGAGCCAGCCTTTCCGCGTCTGCGTCATCGACCTGGCAGTCGGGCACCAGCCTGAACTGTGTGATCCACGATCTTATTGTTTCCGGAGTTGGCAGCACTGCCCTCGCGATGAACGGCTCGACCGCCATCCGCAGATTCTCGTAGTTTTCAGTCATCTCCCCTGCCCCCAAATCTTTCGTTCAGCATGTCTTCCGTTGCAGCCCAGTGCGATCGGAACGGCTCGGTCACCCGCATCATCAGTCTCACTTCATCGGCTGACGTGCCTGAGTTGACCAGATTCTCTGCTGTGAACTCGACGATCCTACGCAGGGTATCGTCCGGGATGCCCGTGTTTCGCACGTTCTCCGGCTCACTGCCCATGTCTGCATAGAGGCTCTCCATCGGGATCGCCGATTCGATGAGGACTGTGAGGCGGTCAAATGCTGCCTTCTGCTCCTCGCTGAGAATGTCGACAAAACCCGAGATCAGCGGATGCTCCGGATTCAGCCTGTAGGAAATCTCGTTCTTGTCCTGGTGCCGGTTCCATACCGGAAGGCGGGCATCGGAAACTAGCTTCCTGCCGCGTGCGGTATATATTCGCTTCGAAGTCGCGCCGATCGTTTCAATGATGCGACGAAGCCTTTCGCGAACATTGAACGGAGGCTGGGCCGATGCCTTCTTGACGTCGATTTTCCACTCGGCGTCCAGGCCCGTGGGAATATCGATCTTCACCCGAGCCAGCTTGGTCAGCTCCGTCTGCCGCGCGAGGCCGAACCATGTCCCGTGAATGATGAGGCGACGTGCCCGGTAGACGTAGAAGCCCTGGTTCTTGAGGTAGCCGGCGCGACCTGCATTGCGCTCCCAGTCCGCCGCAGGAAGCTTCTTGTGGTGGGGAAGCGTGAAGCTCTGGATGGTGACAATGTGTCGGCCGGAGCGGAATTCCTCCGTAGGGCCGACTATTGTCGCCGGATTGCTCTGATCGAACGGATCAAAGCCTCTGAGTTCGCGATTGTTGAGCCGCATTCGCACACGCGCGTGGCCGCGCTCTCCCGAAATGTATCGATGGAATACCAGCTCGAGGTGTTCGCGTGCCAAATCGAGTGACCGGACCAGATCCCCACGCTCACCCTTCGGGGCAAGCCGATCAAGAGCTTCCCAGATCACCAGGGTTCCCTGGCTCCCAAGCTGATCGCCCCACGGTTGGGCTTCGCTCGGGTCAGGTAGCTGCAGGAGCCATTCATTCTGCTCCGCCACGAAATCAAGGTCCCAGATCGCTGCAGATCTCACGCCGTCCCTAGCAGTGATCACGGTTAGACGCCTGCATTGCGAAAACGATGCGGTCTTCAGTCCCAGACCAAACCTTCCGAGATCCGTGCCGGTACGCTCTTCGAGAGGATTCCTGCTTCCTGGACGCATCGCTGCGATCAGCTCGTCCGGGGACATGCCACTCCCATTGTCCAGAATGGCAATCTTCGGATCATCGCCAGCGGTGTCCGCGAGAATGTCAATCAGACTGGCGCCGCTTGCGAGCGAATTGTCGATGATGTCTGCGAGGGCTGTTTCGAGAGAGTAGCCAATGTCCCGCAAACTCTCGATGAGGGTTGCAGCAATGGGTGCAGCCGGAAAGGTCCTCGCCTTTTTCTTCACGACGCCGCCGCCTGCGCCGATCGTATCAGATTGTGTTTTCCAGCTCGGTCCGAGTCTGGAAGCAGGGCTCGCGGGCACTCGAAGAGTTCCCCTGCTCCCGGACTGGCAACGTCTTGATCAGGCGACATTCGACAGTCTGGCCCTTCCGATTTGTTCGTCTGCAGCGTCGGCATGCGCTGTGAGGATGGAAAACAGCGCCTCGCCGATCCAGCGGGCGAGCAAGGGGGGGACCGCGTTGCCGACCTGGATGTACTGCTCCGTCCGATTTCCCTTGAAGAAATAGTTGTCGGGGAAGGTCTGAAGTCTGGCTGCTTCTCGTACCGAAAGGCTGCGGCACTGAAGCGGATCCGGATGGATGAAATAGTGCCCGTCCTTCGAGATATGGCTCGTCACCGTCGTCGAGGGCCCGCCGGAAATCTGAACACGAAAGCGATCTGCAAACTTGCCAGTCTTCCAGTTCTCATGATTCGGGGAAAGCTCTTCGGGAAAATCGGTTGCCTTGGGTGATCGACCGACCACCTGGGCAAATACCGCCGCAAAGAAATACCGTGCAAGGTCACTCGGCATATGGCTTCGCGTCGCGTGGTTCGGAAGGTTGGAAAGTCTTTCGTCAACAAGCCAGTCCCGCAGTTCGGCGGGGCATTCGGCGGAAATCCCGTTTCCCCATGCTTCGCGGCCCGGAAGCCGGCTCATTCCCCTCAGGGCGGCGAGGCATTTTCGTGCCTGGACAGTGAAGGACAGCTGCAGGTCCTCAGTCAGACCGATGTCCAGATCTGCCACGAGGGCCATGGCATCTTCAACCACGGCACGCCATTCGTCATCGCCGTCGATACCACGGCTCAGCCCGCTTCTCAGCTTCGGCATGCCGTCGAGGACATGCTGAACAGTCGTCTTGAGAGTATGCCGCACCATGAGATCAGCCAGGGCCGCCGTCGGCAGACCTTCCGCGACATCGGCGCGCAGTCCTACAACGATGACCCGATGACGGGCCTGCGGAACGCCGAAGTCTTCGGCGCGCACGATGAAATCGGCAGCGCGTGGCTCGAAGGCCGACAAATCCAGCTGGCGGCGGGATCTCGGGTCAAGTGCAACGAGCCGATATTCGGTTGTCCCCGGCCTTTCTCCACGAAGGTCGCGAAGAACCTGATCGAAGATCCGATTCTCGCCATCCACCGATGAAGACAGCATGCCCTTGACGTTCTCCATGACAAAGGCAGCCGGCTGCAGGCGGTCCAGAATCCGGATATATTCCTTGTAGAGGAAGTGTTTCTCGTCATCGCTGGCGACGTAATCCTTCTTCCCCTGATTGCGAGCACGGCCGACGAGCGAATAGGCCTGGCATGGTGGACCGCCGATCAGGATCGAGTTGCCACCGCTTTGCTCGCGGATCTCGTCGATGCGTCGATTGAGCCGCTGGTCCGGATCTTCCTTGCCAAGCTCCAGCTGCCACGCTTCGTCCACGGCCGTGGCCCATTCGCGCGGATATTCCGTCGCCCAGTCCGGCTCGTCACTACCGCGCATCAGAAAATCATAGTACTGCTGAGGGAGCACGCCGTTGAACTGGCGCAGGAAGCTTCTCAGACGCAGGGTGGAATGTGCAGCCCTTTCCTTCTCAATCGAAAGAGCAATGTGATAGGCACGCTCACCCCCCATGCCGGGAACGCTCGAAAAGCCTTCCGCGAGCCCACCCGGCCCTGCAAAGATGTCGACGACGGAATATGATGGCAAGAATCACGCTCTTCGGAGTTGTAGACAGTATTTGCAATGAATATCATCTTCGTGTGGAAATGACAGGCAAAACGTCATGATCGACGTAGTGAGTCCGGAAAAACGATCGCAGATGATGTCTGGCATCCGCGGCAAGAATACCAAGCCGGAGCTGACACTTCGACGTCATCTTCACGCGGCCGGTATTCGATTTCGTCTCCACGATCCGGATGTAACCGGTCGCCCTGACCTTCTGTTCAAATCGAGAAGGGCAGCCGTGTTTGTTCACGGCTGCTTCTGGCATCGGCACGAAGGCTGCCACTGGTGCACCACGCCAGCATCGAACCCTGAGTTCTGGGCCGCAAAGTTCGCACGCAACATGGCCCGCGACCTAGAAGTTCGCATTGCCTTGAACGCGTCCGGCTGGCGGGTGGGCACCGTCTGGGAATGCGGCCTTCGCTCCCCCTGGCTCCAGGTAACGCTCGATGAGGTCGCGCACTGGATCAGGAACGGTGCCGGAAATTTCGAGAGCGACCTGGTGCGGCCTCGAAGCGAGACAGAGAGGCCACAGCCCACAGAATTGTTACCTATCCTGGGTGAAGAACGCAGTTACACCCAGGATAAGTAACTAATTTCGTGTTACCTATCCTGGGTCCAAACATGAGTTGAACCCAGGATAGGTAACAAGTGGCCGCATCGACACAGCAGGAACGACTGCGTGACTATATCGCAGAACACCCGATTGTACGGTTCTATGAGCTTCGGAGGGCAGGCATATTCGCGATGACCATCGCCCGAGCCGTGGAGGCAGGAGAGCTTGTGCGACTGTCACGCGGGCTCTACCAGCGTGCGGATGCAGATCTTGACACGCTGCAGGCTCTGGCTGAAGCAGCGAAACTGGTTCCACAGGGCGTCGTTGCTCTGACTTCAGCGCTCGCCTTTCACGGTCTTACGGATCAGATCCCACGCGAAGTGTGGATGGCGGTAAGCCAGAAGGACTGGGCAGTTGCGCCCGCCTATCCGCCAATAAGGATTACGGAATTCAAGGACGCCTACATGAAGCAGGGCGTGGAACATCATCAGATTTCCGGAGTTGATGTGCGGGTTTTTTCAGCCCCGAAGTCGCTTGCCGATGTCTTCCGGAGCAGGCTCGTTGATCGATCGGTTGCCATAGAGGCGCTGCGCGCAGCGCTCCAGCACCGAAAGGCGAGTCCTGGGGCCATAACCGAGACTGCGATGGCGAACGGCGCCTGGAAAAAGATGAAACCCTATCTGGAGGCCCTGACCTCGAATGGCTAGAGAAATCAGAAACAGGGCGGCTTCCATCAAGCAGCAGCTCAGCAATCTTGCTCGCCGTGAGGGGCGGGTTTTCGAAATTGTCATGGTCCGATATGCCCTCGAGCGACTGCTCTTCCGACTGTCGGTGTCCGACAAGGCCGATCGTTTCATCCTCAAGGGCGGTATGCTCGTTACACTCTGGCTGGACGGAGACAACCGCGAAACCCGCGACGTCGATTTCCTTGGATACGGTCAGGCAGACGGAGAGACGCTGAAATCGATCTTCGCAGACATTATGGCAGCCCAATACGATGACGGACTCGTCTTCGATGTCGACGGACTACAGGCGGAGGCCATCCGCGAGGAGATGGAATACAACGGGGTGCGACTTCGCACCGTAGCCTTCCTAGAGCGCACAAGGATACCAGTCACCATCGACATCGGGTTCGGTGATGCATTGGCGGGAGCCGAGATGACCTCCTACCCTTCTCTTCTCGGTATGGAATCCCCACGCATTCGCAGCTACCCTCCAGCGGTCGTAATTGCCGAGAAATTTCAAGCGATCGTGGCGCTCGGCATAATCAACGGGCGGATGAAGGACTACTTCGACCTCTGGGCAATTCCCTAGGTCGTCAGCATTCCGGATGACGAGCTTGATGCCGCGATCAGTGCGACGTTCGAGCGCAGACGAACCGCGATCCCCTCTTCGCGACCACCGGGTCTGACCAGTGTCTTCTTCGAGGATACCGGCAAGCAGAGCCAGTGGCGAAACTATGCCCGGTCGATCCAAGTTACAGGACTGGCGCTTGACGAGGTGACAGACGCGATCTGGCACTTGGTGGGGCCCTGCTGTTCTCGTTTGTTTGCCGCATCAGTCACCACCAAAGACCCCTGACGCGCTAGAAGCGGACGAAAGCGCTATGCTCGGAACCAGAAGCTAGATAAGCACGGGGGCAGGCCCGCTTTGACCCTGGGCCTTATCGCAGGCAGCGCGGGCACGCACGATATGGTCGGCATGGCCGACACCAGCGGCCAGCTGCCTTCATGCAGCCCAACAAGACACCGGCTATTTCCTGAACCGAGATTTTCGACCCCCAGCTTTTCGCAACAACACAGTGCTTTGGCTGTGAGGACATCAAGCCTTCTGACCTGAGTCTGAGTTCCTGCCAACAATCGAGACCGGAGAGAGGCTGCCTAGTAGCTCATCCATCGGACAAGCGGCATTGTCATCGCCTGCGGCCAGCCCCGCTTTGCACCTGTCGATTTTGAAATTTGTTTTTTAATGTCAGGGATTTAGCGTCTGATCGCAGTGCTATGGCGTACTGTATCGTAGTTTTGGGCTACTGCCGGGTAGCATGGGGTACTGTAGAGTGGTTGCGGGGGCAGGATTTGAACCTGCGGCCTTCAGGTTATGAGCCTGACGAGCTACCGGGCTGCTCCACCCCGCGCCAGGGTGTTTATTTTGAACCGGTTTGGTATTTTTTGCGCATCGCGCTTACTAATCTGTTTTGTATTGGTTTGAGAAGATGATTTGATTTGTGTGCTTAGCAGACCTGGCAGCGACCTACTCTCCCGTGTCTTAAGACAAAGTACCATTGGCGCTGGAGCGTTTCACGGCCGAGTTCGGAATGGGATCGGGTGCAGCCGCTCCGCCATAACCACCAGGTCGGCGAAGAACACAAATATGAGAAGCTGGTTGTCTTTCGTGCAGATAATAAAACGATATCAGTTTAAACGTTTCGAAGCGTAGCTTCGCAAGGCCGACTGGCCGTCGCCGATGTTTCGGCGTGCTGTCCGCAGGCTAGCCTGACGTTAGTCAGGCGCTCAGCCGTAAGGACATAAACTAAACTAATATCTATCGAACTTCGTTCGATGGATATTGTAAATGAGAGTGATCAAGTCGATCGAGCTATTAGTACCGGTAAGCTACATGCGTTGCCGCACTTCCACACCCGGCCTATCAACGTGGTAGTCTTCCACGGCTCTGATAGGGAATACTCGTTTTTAGGTGGGTTTCCCGCTTAGATGCCTTCAGCGGTTATCCCGTCCGTATATAGCTACCCTGCTATGCCGTTGGCACGACAACAGGTCCACCAGAGATACGTCCATCCCGGTCCTCTCGTACTAGGGACAGATCCTATCAATATTCCTACACCCACGGCAGATAGGGACCGAACTGTCTCACGACGTTCTGAACCCAACTCACGTACCGCTTTAAATGGCGAACAGCCATACCCTTGGGACCTGCTCCAGCCCCAGGATGCGATGAGTCGACATCGAGGTGCCAAACAACCCCGTCGATATGGACTCTTGGGGGTCATCAGCCTGTTATCCCCGGCGTACCTTTTATCCGTTGAGCGATGGCCCTTCCACGCGGGACCACCGGATCACTATGACCGACTTTCGTCTCTGCTCGACTTGTCAGTCTTGCAGTCAGGCAGGCTTATGCCATTGCACTCGACGAACGATTTCCGACCGTTCTGAGCCTACCATCGCGCGCCTCCGTTACTCTTTAGGAGGCGACCGCCCCAGTCAAACTACCCACCATACACGGTCCTGGACCCGGATAACGGGCCGCAGTTAGACATCCATATAGATAAGGGTGGTATTTCAAGGATGACTCCACAATGGCTGGCGCCACTGCTTCAAAGTCTACCACCTATCCTACACATGTCGACACGAATGCCAGTGTAAAGCTATAGTAAAGGTGCACGGGGTCTTTCCGTCTAACCGCAGGAACCCCGCATCTTCACGGGGAATTCAATTTCACTGAGTCTGCGTTGGAGACAGCGGGGAAGTCGTTACGCCATTCGTGCAGGTCGGAACTTACCCGACAAGGAATTTCGCTACCTTAGGACCGTTATAGTTACGGCCGCCGTTTACTGGGGCTTCAATTCAATGCTTGCACATCTCCTCTTAACCTTCCAGCACCGGGCAGGCGTCAGACCCTATACGTCGTCTTGCGACTTCGCAGAGCCCTGTGTTTTTGGTAAACAGTCGCTACCCCCTGGTCTGTGCCACCTCCACCTAGTTGCCTAAATGGAGGTCACGCTTCTTCCGAAGTTACGCGTGCATTTTGCCGAGTTCCTTCAACGCAGTTCTCTCAAGCGCCTTGGTATTCTCTACCAGTCCACCAGTGTCGGTTTAGGGTACGGTCTATATGCAGGAGCTATTTCCTGGAACCGCTTCGCTGCCAGATCAATCCAATAAGACCTGACAACACACGCAATCCGTCACTACCTGCAGGCCCACGAATATTAACGTGGTTCCCATCGACTACGCCTTTCGGCCTCGCCTTAGGGGCCGGCTAACCCTGCTCAGATTAACTTTAAGCAGGAACCCTTGGACTTTCGGCGAGGGAGTCTCTCACTCCCTTTATCGTTACTCATGTCAGCATTCTCACTTCCGATACCTCCAGGATGTCTCA